>JAYWIJ010000088.1:0-14540 GCA_043788935.1 Gemmatimonadaceae bacterium
CCCCCCCACCAACCGGGAGCCTCTGATGTTTCTATACGTTGCCCCGCGATGACGACGATGCCGCACGACGACCCGGCCGCGGTACGCCGCGACAGTGACGGCGCCGGCAAGCGGATTCTGCCTTGGCTCGTGGCCGTCGCGTTCTTCATGGAATCGCTGGACACCACGATCCTCAACACCGCCGTGCCGACTATCGCGGCCGCACTCGGTGTCGTGCCGCTCAGCATCAAATCGGTCCTGTCGAGCTACACGCTCAGCCTGGCCGTCTTCATCCCCATCAGCGGCTGGATGGCCGATCGCTTCGGGACGCGACGGGTGTTCGCGACGGCCATCGCCATCTTCACGCTCGGCAGCCTGCTCTCCGGGCTCGCCACCAGCATCCAGATGCTCGTCGCCTGCCGACTGCTGCAAGGTTTGGGCGGCGCAATGATGATGCCGGTGGGACGCATCACGATGGTGCGCACGTTCGCCAAGCACGAACTGATTCGCGCCATGACCTTCGTCGCGATCCCTGGACTCATCGGACCGATGCTCGGCCCCGTCGTCGGTGGCCTGATCGTGAAGTACCTGCATTGGAGCATGCTGTTCTTCGTCAACATCCCGATCGGTCTGCTCGGCCTCTGGCTCGTGCATCGGCACCTGCCCGACTATCGCGCGGCGGTGGCGCGTCGGCTCGATGTCGCAGGCTTCGTCCTGTTCGGCGGCGGAGTGGCACTGCTCTCGTACGTCCTCGAGGTCTTCGGCGAACACCGGCTGAGCGCCACACCGCTGATCGTCATGCTAGTGATGTCCCTGGCGATGCTCGTGGCGTACGGCGTGCGCGCCACACGCACCGCGCATCCGCTGCTGCGCCTCGCGCTGTTCCGTATCCGCACGTTCCGCACGGCCGTCAGCGGCAGCTTCTTCACCCGGCTTGGCATCGGCGGCATGCCCTTCCTGTTCCCGTTGCTCTATCAGCTGGGGCTCGGCTACTCGCCCGTCCAATCCGGACTGCTGATGATGCCGCAGGCCATCGCAGCGATGTCCCTGAAGGTGGCAATGCCGCGCATCCTCAGCCGATTCGGCTATCGCACCGTGCTGCTGTCCAACACGGCGATTCTTGGCGCGCTGATCATGCTCTTCGCCACCGTTGGTCCCGGGACCACACCGTGGCGCATCGTGCCGATGGTGTTCATGTACGGCTTCCTCGCGTCGCTGCAATACTCCAGCATGAACACGCTGGTCTACGCCGACGTGCTGCCCGACGAGACCAGCAGCGCCAGCACGATCGCGAGCACCGGACAGCAGCTGTCGATCAGCTTCGGCATCGCCGCCGCGTCGCTCGTCACGGCGATCTTCATTCCTGATCGCGTGCAGACCGACGCCGCCGGGATGATCCGCGGCATCCACAAGGGTTTCCTCGTACTCGGCGCGCTGACGATGGTCTCGGCGACGATGTTCCTCTGGCTGCGCCAAGGCGACGGCGAAGCGCCGTCGAAGCGTGACCTCCGGGATGGCGCACGGACGATGCTGTCTGACCCTTTGATCGGCCGACCATGGTGTCTGACCCCACGATCATCGCTACTGCAGACGTGTTCGCACTCGCAGCGACACCCCGCGCTTGAGGATTGTCGGACACCACAGCACACTTGTCGCTCACACCCACCCGTGACCGAGCGGAACAGCAACGTGACCTATCTCAACCTCCGCGATCTCGAGTCGATCGCCAGCGAGACGATGCCGCACGCGGCATACGACTACTACGCCGGCGGCGCAGGTGATGAGATCACCGTCCGCGAAAACGAAGCGGCGTGGAGCCGCCGACGCATCGTGCCACGCGTGCTCGTCGACGTCAGTCACTGCGATCTCTCCACCACCGTGCTCGGCACGCCGATCACGATGCCGATCCTCACCGCACCCTGCGCGCTGAATCGGCTCGCACATGACGACGGCGAACTGGCGGTCGCGCGTGCCGTGGCCGCCGAAGGAACGATTCAGGTGCTCAGCACACTGAGCTCGATGTCACTGGAAGCGGTGGCGCGTGAAGCCGTCGCACCGCGCTGGTTTCAGCTCTACGTCTATCGTGATCGCGGCATCACGCAGGAACTGGTGCGGCGCGCCGAGGCCTCGGGCTATACGGCGATCTGTCTCACGGTCGACGTGCCGCGCCCGGGCAATCGCGAGCGCGACATCCGCAATGGCTTCAAGGTGCCGCACACCATCGAAGCCGCGAACTTCGGACACGCCATCGCTGACGCAGGCTCCGGCTCGGCGCTGTTGCAGTACATCCACGACCAGTTCGACCCGTCGCTCACGTGGGAAGGATTGGCGTGGCTGCGGAGCATCACGACGCTGCCGATCGTCGTGAAAGGGGTGCTGTCCCCACTCGATGCACAGCGCTGCATCGACACGGGCGCCGAGGGCATCGGCGTGTCCAATCATGGCGGTCGTCAGCTCGACACGGTGATGTCGTCGTGCGACGCGCTCGAGGACATCGCCGACGTGGTGCAGGGACGCGCTGAACTGTTCGTCGACGGCGGCATCCGGCGCGGTACCGACGTGCTCAAGGCGCTCGCACTCGGCGCCAATGCGGTGCTGATCGGACGACCCTACCTCTGGGGACTGGCCGTCGATGGCGAGCGTGGCGTTCGGCGCGTGCTCGGCATGCTGCGCGACGATCTGGCACTCTCCATGGCCCTCGCGGGTACGTCGAGTGTTCGCGCGATCCGCGGACCCCTGCTCGCCAGTCACACCGACCACCGCCGCCCATGCTGAAGACCTTCGCCCGCCTGCTCGCCGTCGTCCCTGCGTTCACCTTGCTGGCCTGCACCGGTACGAGTGCCGCCGCCGCCACGGCCGATGCCACGGTGCCGGTGCCCGCGCCTGATCTCCCCGCCATCGCCACCGGCACGCAGACGGCGGTGTTCGCCGGCGGCTGCTTCTGGGGCGTGGACGCCGTGTTCAAGCATGTGAAGGGTGTCACGCGCGTGGTGAGCGGCTACGCCGGCGGCAAGGCCGAGACGGCGCAGTACGAAGACGTCGGCAGCGGCAGCACCGGGCACGCCGAAGCCGTGCAGGTCACGTACGATCCCGCGATCGTGAGCTACGGCACGCTGCTCCGCGTGTTTTTCACCGTCGCACACGCTCCCACGGAGCTGAATCGGCAGGGCCCCGACGTCGGCACGCAGTATCGCTCCACGATCTTCGTCGCCAGCGACGCGCAGCGCACCGCGGCCACCACGTACATGGCCGAGCTGACGAAGGCGGGCACGTATCGTCGTCCGATCGTGACGACGCTCGAGCCGCTGGTGAAGTTCTACGACGCTGAGCCTTACCATCAGAACTACCTGGCGCTGCATCCGACGCAGCCGTACATCGTCTTCAACGACATGCCGAAGCTGGAACTGCTGAAGCGACGGATGCCCGAGCTCTATGTAGCACAATAGATCTATCTGCATGCAGGTCGCCGGGTCATGACTGCGGAAACGCGGTTGTGACCCGGCGCTGCATTGGACGAGGCCGCGGCCGCGACCGCGACCTTCGTTGGTGTCGAGACCACGTCCCTCGATCCGCCGGGCGTGATCATCGACCGGCCGTTCCTGTTCGTGATCCGCGAGCCGCTCAGCGGCGCGATTCTGTTCGTCGGCAAGGTGCTCCGGCCCGAGGCGCCGCCGGCGTGAACCGGGTGGGCGGGACGGCGGTAGAGGCGGGGTCGCGGTCGGCACGATACTCTACGCCGCAATCGCGACCCAATCCCTCGCCCCTGAGTGTCCTCCATGCTCCCTACGAAATTCCGCGCGCTGCTCCTGACCGGCAGCGCCCTCGTCATCGCTCCGCTGACGCTCGCCGCGCAGGGCGGCCAGCAGACCCCGCCCACGCCGCAGCAGGACAGCATGCGCACGGCGCAGCGGCTGGACGTGGACGGCGACAATGCCGGCGCCCGCGCCATCTTCCAGAAGCTGATCGACGGCGCGGCCACGCCGGCCGCGAAGGCCGCGGCGCAGCGTCGCATGGCGATGTCGTACGCCTTCGCCAGCGACTGTGACAACGCCGCCCGGCACCATGAGATGGTGATCGCACACTGGAAGACGCGCGAATCGGCCGAGCCACAGAACGCGTTCTATCAGCAGGGTGAGATGGCCAACGAGGCGGCCCGTGTGTGCATCGACATGGGCAAGCTCGACATCGCCGAGCGTCTCTATCGTCGCGGCAGCGAGCTTGGACTGAAGGAGCCGGAGCCGAAGACGCATTCGAAGTCGCTCTGGGATTTCCGACTGGCGCATGCAATGGGTCGGCTCGAAGCGCGTCGAGGAAATGCATCGAAAGCGCGGGAATACGTACAACAGGCGCGACGCATCCTCGATGCTGACACGGTGATGGCATCACAGCAGGCGCGTTTCTACCCGTATCTGGTTGGCTACGTGGCGCTGTATACCAACGACCTGCCGACGGCCGAGGCCGAACTGGGGAAGGCGCTGGCCATGCCGGGCAACACCACCGACCCGTTCCTGCACGTGCTGATGGCGACGGTGCACGAGAAAAAGGGTGACGCGGCCGGGGCACGCGGGCTGTACCAGCAGGCCTATGACTTGTCCACCAACCACAACCCGCCCGCGGCGTTCTCGCGGCCGTTCGCGCGCAAGAAGCTCGCGTCCTGATCTCGAGTGATAGGCTCGCCGGTGCCGGAGATCAGGGTGATCGCCGGCACCGGCGTTGTGCGTTGGGGACAGGTGAGTCGCCGCGGGGATTACGCTGATCTTCTGAGGCGTCGATATATCAGCACGCTGTCATCGTAAGACCGGCGACCGCTCGCGTGATGCGGAATGTGGTGGACGAACTCCATACGGTCTCGTCTGTTGAACGGGCCGTTTTTCGGTGCTTATTTCACCGTGATCCCGTCGTCCCGTCTCCGCTCCGCTCAGCTTCATGGACACCGCGCACCGCATGGCTGCTGACGCACGACCGCCTGAGAGTGCCGTGAACTGGCGCTCGCCCATGATGTCCAGCGTGCTGCGCCTGACGGCATGGATGGGTGCCGTGGCGCACGTGCCGACGGTGATCATCGCGCTGCGCAGGGATCTCCCCGGCATCGCAGTGTTCGATCTGCTCGTGCTGATGGTCGTGGTGGCGCTGCACCTGTCACCTGGCCTGCCCTACCGCCTGCGCGCCGCGCTCTTCTGCGCCTGTCCGGTGGCGATCGGCGTGATGCTGCTCGGCCCGTTCGGCATGTACAGCCAGGTCTTCTTCCTCGCGGCCGCCGTGATCGCAGCACTCCTGCTCGGGACACGGGCAGGTCTGGCCGCCGCTGCGCTCGGCGCCGTGTTCATGGGGGCGTTCGGGCTCCTGGGGCTGACCGGTCCCGAAACGATGCTCGTGCCGAGTCAGAACTCCACGGGCTGGTGGCTGTCGATCGCGGTCAAGTACGCGCTGGTCACGATCGTGCTCACCGTCGGCGTCGGACTCGTGCTGTCACGGCTGGAACAGGCCTTGGCCGATGCGATCGGCGCGCGCGAAACCGCAGCGCGGCAGCGCGAGTTGCTGCGAGCGTTCGTCGATACGGTGCCCGACGTCGTCTACAGCAAGGACGCCGAGGGGCGATTCCGCATTTTCAACGCCGCGGCTCTGGCGATGTTCGGCCTGACGGATGAGCGGGAGATCACAGACAAGACGGTCTTCGATCTGTATCCGCGCACGCTCGCTGACCGGCTCCACGCCGAGGATCTCGAGGTACTCGCCGGTCGCACGGTCCTGAATCGCGAAGTGGCGACGCGCGACGCCGACGGCAACCCGCAGTGGTATCTGACGATGAAGGTGCCATTCCGCGGCCCCGACGGGACGGTGAATGGCGTGATCGGCATCAGCCGGAACATTACGGATCGCAAGCAGCTCGAGGAGCAGCTGCGACAGGCGCAGAAGATGGAGGCCGTGGGCAAGCTCGCCGGTGGCGTGGCGCACGATTTCAACAATCTGCTCACGATCATCGTCGGCTTCAGCGAAATTTTGCGCGCCGAATCCGCAGCGCATCCGGAGCTGCTGGAGCCTGTCGACGCGATCAGCGACGCGGCCGATCGTGCGGCAGCGCTGACGCGCCAGCTCCTCGCCTTCAGCCGGCAGACGCTGCTGCAGCCGAAGGTGCTCGACCTGAACGCCACGATCAGCGACACGGGTCGCATGCTCAGTCGGCTGATCGGCGAGAACATCCGTGTCACGCTGGTGCTCGATCCGACGATCTCGCATGTACGCGTCGACCCGGGCCAGTTCGATCAGGTGCTGATGAACCTCGCGGTGAACGCGCGCGATGCCATGCCCAACGGTGGCGCGCTGACGATCACGACGCAGGAAGTGCATCTCTCGGAGGCGCTGGCGGCGCGCCTCGAGGCACCGGCGGGTCCGCACGTGATGATCGCCGTCACCGACAGCGGCGTGGGCATGTCGGCCGACGTGATGGCGCACATCTTCGAGCCGTTCTTCACCACCAAGGCCGTCGGCAGCGGCACGGGGCTGGGGCTCGCGATGGCGTTCGGCATCGTGCGGCAGAGTGGCGGCAGCATCAGTGTCGAGAGTGAACCGGGCGTGGGCACCACGTTCCGTATCTATCTGCCGGTGGTCACCGACACGCTGACGCCGTCCGAGGGTTCCGTTCCGACGCCAAGTCTGCGCGGCAGTGAGACGCTGCTCCTGGTGGAGGATGATGCGGGCGTGCGGGAACTCGCGCGACGCAACCTGTCGGCACAGGGCTACGACGTACTCACTGCCGGCGATGGACGCGAGGCACTTCGGATCGTCGAGGTGCGGCAGGGCAACATCGCACTGCTGGTTACCGACGTGGTGATGCCCGAGATGAGTGGTCCCGAACTGGTGGCGGCGATTCACGGCCGGTGGCCGGAGCTGCCGGTGATCTACATGAGCGGTTACACCAGCGACGCCGTGGTGCATCTGGGTATCGCCGCATCGGAGGTGTCGTTCCTGCAGAAGCCGCACACGCCGCTGCGGCTGGCGCACATGGTGCGTGCGGTGCTGGATTCGGCGGCGACGGCGCCGCTCTGACTGCGGGTCAGGCGGTGCAATCAACGCGTTCGAAAGTCCACTGATCGTACTTGGCACGAGTCGGTGCGGCGTCGTCAGGTTGTATCAGCTGCTGTTCTGATCCCCTGCGTTCGTCATCGCGCTCACGACGTCGGCGCGATGACTGATGCCGCGGCGGCATGTCCCGGCGTCGCCGCGCGCAGGGTGCTCGTCTCCGCATCGGAACGCGCGGCACGGCGGCGCTTCGTACGATTCATGACGCCGTCGAAGTACGTGTAGACCACCGGCGTCACGTACAGCGTGACGAGCTGCGAGAATGCCAGCCCACCCACCACCGCGATGCCGAGCGGACGGCGTGACTCGGCGCCTGCACCGGCACCCAGCGCGATCGGCAGCGTACCGACCAGCGCGGCCATCGTGGTCATCGTGATTGGGCGGAAGCGCACCATGCATGCCTCGAAGATCGCGTCGAAGGCGTTCTTGCCCTGCGTCTTCTCGGCTTCCTGCGCGAAGTCGATCATCATGATCGCATTCTTCTTCACCAGCCCGACCAGCAGGATCACGCCGACCCACGCGTAGACGCTCAACTCCGTTTTGGTGAGGATCAGCGCGAGGAACGCACCGAATGCGGCGAACGGAATGCCGCTCAGGATCGTGATCGGATGAATGAAGCTTTCGTATAGGATGCCGAGCACGATGTAGATCACGAAGATCGCAACGATGAACAGCACGCCGAGTCCGCGCTGCGTGTCCTGAAACGCCTGCGCCGCGCCGCTGAACCCGGTCGTGATGCCGTCGGGAAGAATCTCAGCCGACGCTTTCTCGACGTCGGTCACGGCCGAACCGAGTGCGACACCCTCGCGCAGGTTGAACGACAGCGTCACCGACGGGATCTGCCCGGTGTGATTCACCAGCTGCGGCCCGATATCGGTCTTGGTGCTCGTCACGCTCGACAGCGGCACGAGTGTCCCGCCCTTGCTGCGCACGTACAGCAGATCCAGCGCATCGAGACCGGTCTGGAACTCGGGCAGCAGCTCCATGATCACCCAGTACTGATTGTTGGGGGTGTAGATCGTGCTCACCTGCCGCGAGCCATACGCGTTGTACAGCGCCTGCTCGATCTGCTCGGCGGTCACACCCAGGCGCGCCGCGTGATCGCGGTCGATGGTGAGCGTGGCCTGTGGATTGCGGATCTGCAAGTCCGTTGAAACGTCCGTCAGCGACGGCAATGTCTTCATCTTTGCTTCGAGGCGCTGTGCGGCAGGATACAACGCGTCGAGGTCGGCGCCCTGCAGCGTGTACTGGTACAGTGCCTTGGCCGAGCGTCCACCGAGCTGGATGATCGGCGTGTTCTGCCAGTAGACCGACATGCCGGGAATGTCGCTCGTCTCCTTCGACAGCATGCGCACCATCTCGTCGGCCGAGGGGCGCTGGTCACGCGGCTTGAGGCGCACCGTGAGCCGACCCTGATTGGGCAGGCCCGTGCTGTTGCCCGAGCCGGTGCCGATGTTCGACAGCACCGCGTCCACGTACGGATTCTGCCGCACGCGCTCGGCGGCGCGCTGCTGGTGCTCCACCATCGCGTCGAACGACGTGCCCTGTGCCGTCTCCGTGCTGGAGCGCACGCGGCCCGTGTCCTCGCTGGGGATGAAGCCCTTCGGCACGAGCTGGTAGAGCACAACCGTGGCGACGAGTGTGACGGCGGAGAACACCATCACGCTGCGACGGTGACCCATCGCCCAGCGCAGCGTGCGCTCGTAGAATCGGAGCACCGCGTCGTAGCCGCGCTCGAAGAGGTCGAACAGCCGGTTGTGGATCTCCTGCTCGCCGTGTGAGCCGCCCTTCAGGAACTTCGCGCAGAGCATCGGGATCAGCGTCAGCGAGACGAAGCCCGATACGAGGATCGCCGCGGCGATCGTCACCGCGAATTCATGGAAGAGACGGCCCACAATGCCGTCCATGAACAGCAGCGGGATGAAGACGGCCGTCAGCGAGATCGTCATCGAGACGATCGTGAAGCCGATCTCCTTCGAGCCGTCGAGTGACGCCTGCAGCGGCGTCTTCCCCATCTCGATGTGCCGGACGATGTTCTCCAGCATCACGATCGCGTCGTCCACGACGAAGCCGACGGCCAGCGTGAGCGCCATCAGCGACAGGTTGTCGAGGCTGTAGTTCAGCGCCCACATCACGCTGAACGTCCCGACCAGCGACATCGGCAGCGCCAGGCTCGGGATCACCGTCGCCGACACGTTGCGCAGAAACAGGAAGATCACCAGCACCACGAGGCAGAGCGTGAGCACGAGCGTGAACTTCACGTCGGCCACCGACTCGCGAATGCCTTCCGAGCGATCGAAGAACGTCTCGATCTCCACTGATTCCGGCATCTGCGCCCGCAGCACCGGCAGCAGTTCGTTCACCGCCTCGGCCACCTGTACGGTGTTGGTGCCGGGCTGCTTCTGCACGGCGAGCGTGATCGAGCGCGTGTCGTTGAACCACGCCGCCACGCGATTGCTCTGCACGTCGTCGCGGACCGTGCCCACGTCGCGCAGGCGCACCGGGTTGCCGTTGCGGTAGGCGATGATCAGTTCGCCGAATTGCGCGGCGTTGGAGAGCTGGCCGTCGGCCTTGAGTGTGTACGCCCGCTCGCTGCCCCAGAGCACACCGGTCGGCAGGTTCACGTTGCCCTGCGCCGTCGCCGTCGCCACTTCGTCGATGCCGATGCCGCGCGCGGCCAGTGCCCGTGGATCGAGCTGAATGCGTGCGGCGTACTTCTGGCTGCCGAAGATCGTGACCTGTGCCACGCCACTGATGGTGCTGATGCGCTGACCGAGCACCGTCTGACCGTACTCATCGAGCGCGGAGAGCGGCAGTGTCTTCGAGCGGAGGTTGAGATACAGGAACGGTTCGTCGGCCGGGTTGGTCTTCGTCAGCGACGGCGGCACGATGCCGGGCGGCAGTTCGCGCATCGTCTTGGAGATGGCGGCCTGCACGTCCTGCGCAGCGGCATCGATGCTGCGATCGAGCGTGAACTGCAGTGTGATGCTGGTGGCACCGAGCGAGCTGCTGCTCACCATGTTGTCGATGCCGGCGATGGTCGTGAACTGCTTCTCGAGCGGCGTCGCCACGGCAGCGGCCATGGTCTCCGGACTCGCGCCCGGCAGTGATGCCGAGACGGTGAGCGTCGGATAGTCGACATTGGGCAGGTCGCTCACCGCCAGCTTGCGGTACGACATCGTGCCGAATGCGAGGATCGCCAGCATGACCAGCGTGGTCATCACCGGCCTCCTGATGAACAACGCGGTGAAGTTCACGGTGCCGTGCCTCCCTTCGCGTCCACCTGACGCGGCTTGTCTCCGGTGTTCACGGCGGGCGTTTCCTTGATCGCGACCTTCGAGCCCGGCGCGAGCTTCCCCATGCCGTCGGTCACGATGCGCTCACCGGCTTTGACACCCTGCTCGATCACGGTGCGATTCGCGATGGTGCGACCGGCGGTGACGGGACGCAT
Source organism: Gemmatimonadaceae bacterium (assembly GCA_043788935.1). Lineage (GTDB taxonomy): Bacteria > Gemmatimonadota > Gemmatimonadetes > Gemmatimonadales > Gemmatimonadaceae > JACMLX01. Next base: position 10,511 of record JAYWIJ010000088.1, read on the forward strand.
CACCGCCTTGTTCTGGTCGTCGACGGTGAAGACGAACGTGCCATTCTGTCCCGTCTGCACCGACTGCGCTGGCACCAGCACCGCACTCGGCTCGCTGAACAACTCCAGTTCGACGCGTACGAACTGGCCGGGCCAGAGCTGCCGGTCACTGTTGGCGAAGCGTGCCTTGAGCAGCACCGTGCCGGTGGTGCTGTCCACGCCATTGTCCACGAACGTGAGGCTGCCGGTGGTGGCGCTGCCGTCGCCGGTGTGAATCGCACGCGCCGGCAGTGCCTTGCCGCGACCGTATCGCTGGATCTGCGGAAACTCACGATCAGGCACGGCGAATCGCACCATGATCGGCTCGATCTGATTGATCACGACCAACGATTCGGCGCCGCCTGGACGCACCAGATTTCCCTCACGCACGAGCAGCGACCCTGTACGCCCACTGATCGGCGCGCGGATGGTGGCGTTGTCGAGATTGAAGCGCTGTGCAGCCACCGTGGCGCGGTCGGCATCCACGGCGGCGGCGAGTGCCGCGGCGTTGGCGGTGGCTTGATCGGCCTGCGAGCGCGTCACGTAGTCTTTCGCGACGAGTGCCGCGAAGCGCTCGGCGTCGCGCTTGGCGGCGTCGGCCTGTGCGATGTCCCGCGCCAGCATCGCCTGCGCCTGCTGCAGTGCCGCGTCGTATGGCCGCGCATCGATCGAGAACAGCACCTGTCCGGCGCGCACCTCGTCGCCCTCGTTGAAGTGCACACGCGTCAGCACGCCGCCCACCTGCGACTGGATCGCCACCGACGCCAGCGGCTCCACCACACCATTGGCCGCGACGATGTACGGCGCCTCGCCCGTCTCCGACGTGGCGACGGTGATGGCGACCGACGGCCTGGCGGGTGCGGCGGGCTTGCTGCATCCCGCAGCCACGAGGGCCGCGAGCGTGAGCAACGGTGCGGTGCGATGCAACAACGGGTGCAGCGTCATCGGGGCGATCCGGGTGTGGAATCGGACGAGAATCGGAGACCGGCGGGGCCGGCCGGTGTGAGTGCGCCGGCGGCTCGACCGAGCTGCGCCAGCGTGGAGAACCAGGTCCAGCGTGCCGTCACGGCCTGTCCACGCGCATCGGCCAACGCATTCTGCGCCAGCAACACATCGAGGATGCTGCCGACACCCTCGGCATACCGACCGCGCGCGACCTGCTCGGATTGTGTCGCAGTGCTGAGCAGCACCAGCGACGTGCTGACGCGCTGCGCTGCCGTGCGCAGCAAGTGATACGACGTGTAGACCTGCGCGGCCGATTGCAGGCGTGCCTGTTCCGCGCGCGCCGCTGCGGCTGCCGCATTCTCACGTGCGGCGACGACGTCATACTGCCTTGCATTGCCGCTGAAGAGCGGAATCTGGAGCCCAAGCGTGAGTGCGTACGTGCGGCCTTCGAGGGTCGAGACGTTCGCGAAGTTGCGTCCGGCGGTGCTGCCGAGCGACAGCGAGGGGAAGAGTGCGGAGCGTGCGACGGCGATCTGCGCCTCGCTCTGCCGCACCAGTGCTCGCGCGGCGGCAAGATCGGGCCGATCGCGTTCGGCGCGTGCGATCAGTGAATCGACGTTGTCGGCGAGTTCACGCAGCGGGAACGCGGCCGTGTCGGTGGCGACGCCGAAGCGCGCGTTGGCATCGAAGCCGATCGCGAATGCGAGTGATGCGCGCGCGGCCTCGAGGTCACCCTCGGCACCCTGCGCTGCCAGTTCGCCCTGCGCCAGCGCGGTGCGCGCCTGCAGCACGTCGGCGATCGTGGCGACGCCCACTTCACGGCGACGTTCGGCGGCGGCGAGGTTCTGCCGGGCCGTGGCCACGTTGGCGCGGGCCGCTTCGAGCACGCCGCGTGCCGACTGGAAGGCGAAGAAGGCCTGCTGCGTCTGCAGCAGCACGTCCTGCACGGCAGCGTTGTGCGCGAAGTCGGCGGCGTAGAGCGCCTCGCGCGCCGAACGCGACGTGCCACTGCGCCCGCCGAAGTCGAGCAGCAGGTATTGCAGCGACACCGACGCCACGACGGTGCGGCGATCGGCGGGGAGCCGGGCCGGATTGGCCGAGATCGCGCGTGCCGGGCCGCCGATGATGTCGGCCGAGACGGTCGGGAGGTAGCGACTGTTGGCGGATCCGTACGCCGCCGCAGCGGCGCGGGCCTGCGCCCAGGAGATGCGCGTGAGCGGACTGTTGCCGAGGGCCAGGTCCACGACATCCGGGAGGGTCAGCGCGGTGATGCGTGGCGCCACGTCGGCGGGGATCGTTGGTGTCGCCGGCGCACCATGTGTGGCAAGAGAACGTTCACGCGGCGTCAGTTTTGCGGCGGCCTCATCAGGAGGCGACCAGGTGTGTCCTGGTGCCGAACTGGTGGACGGCTTCCCATGGACCGAGCTGGGCGGTGCACTGGCGCACCCCGTCAGCGCGAAAGCAACGACGGTGGAGCGGAGGGGCGTAACCAGACGGTGTTGTCGCGAGCGGGCGGGGAGCCGCATGGGGCAGAGCGGAGGGTTGGCACGACCGGTATGCCCGGAAGGTACCGGTCCAGTCCCGGCCTCGCGGGCTCTCCCCGGCTACGCCTCCACTTCCCCAAGCGTTGCCCCCGTCGCGCCTGCTATTCCTGCAGGCTTCGCACGGCGCGCGCCGGCAGATAGCCCGAGGTGCCGTCGTTCAGTTGCACGCGCAGGAGGTCGGCCGTTGCGCCCATCACTTGGACCGCGGTCGCCGCAGCGACACGCGTGACGACGTCGCCATCCCCGGCTGCTAGACTCGCACGGAGCGACTGTGCTCCGGTGACGCGCGCGCGTTGGCCAAGCAGCGTGGTATCGGCGCGGAGCGTCGGCGGTGTCGAGGTCACCAGTCGGACGTACAGGAGCGGGTCGATCGGCCCCCGGCCGCGCGCATAGATGCCGAAATGGAGGTGGGGCGCCGTCGTGCGTGCATTGCCTGTGTTGCCCACGAAGCCGAGCGTGTCGCCCCGGCGGACCTGCTGCCCGTCGCTCACGGCGTGGCGGTCGAGATGGGCGTAGTAGAGCGTCTGCGAGCGGAGTCCGTCCGAGAGCCACACCACGTTGCCGCCGAGATTGTTGGGTGCCGTGCTGCGAACCGTGCCGTCGGTCGCGGCGAGGACGGGGGTGCCGCGGGGCGCGAAGATGTCGATGCCGTGATGCTCGCGTCGTCCACCGTCACGGTCCACGCCGAAGAGGCTTTGTATCGCGGCATTCCCGCGGCCCTCCACCGGGAACGCGAGGATCGGCTCCACGCGGATGACGATCTCGTAGCGTCCGCTCCGCAGCAGTTCGGGCTGCAGTCGCAGCGCGTAGGTGCCGTCGCGTGTGGCTTCGTGCTGCAGCGTGAGCAGCGCCGCGGCCGAGTCGGTGGGTGGGGTGTCAACGGCGCTGGCGCGGTGCTCGAAGGGGGCGAGGCTGTCCCCGGTGCTCTCGAACAGGTCCATGTAGAGGCGTGCCGGCGGGCCATCGGCACGCAGGCTGACGCGAAGCCGCTCGCCGTCGCGCAGTGCGATGCGGTACGCCACGGCGCGGGCCTCGTTGCGCGTGTAGGCACCCAGCTCGCGCGCTGGCATCGCGACCGTGTATGCCATCCGGAGCGCACTGTCGCCTGCGGCCAGCCACTCGCGTCCGAGCGCGGTGGAATCGAGGCCGGCGTCGCGCAGCGCGCGGGCGTAGCGCTCGTGAGCCGTCTGCGGCGCGCTGCCCAGGTTGCGGAGCGGGCCGGACGAGCCGCAGGCGGTAAGGAAGAGCAGGGCCGTGAGCGGAAGCGTGGCGCGCTGCGCGCAGCGTGTCAGGTGGCGCGGGAAGAGAGGCATCCGCTTTGTAGGCGCGCGGGGGACGGGCGGTTCCGGTGGGGGGGGACGAGGGGGCGGAGTCTTCACGGTCAAGACGGTCAAGGGGACGGAGTCCTTGCCGCACCAAGGGGACGGAGTCCTTGGCCCAGTTCAAGCGGTCAAGGGGACGGAGTCCTTGCCGCACCAAGGGGACGGAGTCCTTGGCCCAGTTCAAGGGGACGGAGTCCTTGG
>JAYWIJ010000089.1:0-3915 GCA_043788935.1 Gemmatimonadaceae bacterium
GACTGTCGCAAGGCTTCGACCGCGATGATCAGCGCCGTGGCGGCCGTTGCACCAAAACTCACGGCGCCGCTGGTCGTCGCGAGTGAGGCGATCATCAGCAACGCAAGCGCCAGTTCGCCCATCCACCCCGTGCGCCGACGCGACGCGACGTGTGGCGCGAAGAGCAGTGTCAGTGCGCAGGCAATGATGATGCCTGGCGCCATGACGGAGCCGGAGACAAGCTGCGTCGCCAGGAGTTGTGGCACGGCGGCGAGTGGTGCCGTACCGGCGATCAGCGTCACGGTGCCGTCGAATCGGAGCCGGTGATCCCGCTCACGCGTGCATCGATGCGGGCCAGTGCACGCGAGAGGCTGAGCACCGGCGAAATCGCGCGGTCGATCAGTTCGTCGAGGCGCAATCGATGCACTGCCGCAGTGTAGATCCCGGCCGAGAGGCGCGGTGCGATGCGCGAGAAGAACATCCGTCCATGCTCGATGTGTCCGTGCTGATGCACATCGTGAATGGTGTTCGGCGCACGCAGGTACTGGTACGCCCGGAGCAGCGCATGGCACACCAGATGCACCAGCGCCAGCGTCGTCAGCCCGAGGCAGATCTCCGCCAGAATCAGTCCGATCTGCGCCAGTGTCGCGTGCGCGAGCGCACCCTTCGCATCGGTGTGCACGCGGGCAACAGCGGCCGCGTACACCGCAGTGGAGATTCCGACGACGACTCCCAGCGCCGCGACGAGCGGTGCAACGTCGAGTATCGGTGACACGCGAAGCATGAGATACAAGCCGGCGTGAATCGAAACGGCGCCGTAGAACAGCGCGCTGGTCGGGGTGGGCCCCTCCATGGCGCGCGGCAGCCACCCGGAGAACGGCAACTGCGCCGACTTGCCCATCGCCGACAGCAGGAAAAGCGCCGCGATCGTCGCCGACTCGAACGCCGGCAACGTGCCTGCCGCAGCCAGGGCGGAGAAACGCGTCGATCCCAGCACCTCGTGCGTCGTGACCATCGCGATCAACAGCCCGACGTCGCACAGTCGATACGTGGCGAATGCTCTGACCGACGAGCGTACCGGTTCATCGCGCTCGTGAAAGAATCCAATGAACAGTGCGGACGAGATGCCGATCAGCTCCCAGCCGGCAAAGAACACGTCAAGCGCTCCGGCGAACGCCACCAGTTGTGCACCGGCGGCGAACATCGAGAGCAACACGAAGAATCGCGCAAATCCCGCTTCCTTGTGCAGATAGGTGCGCGAGAACCGCGCGACCAATGCGGTGAGCGATGCCGCGAGCAGCGAGAACGCGAGCGCGATACCATCCACCAGCGCCACGATCGGCACTGAATAGTTGCCGACGGCCAACCAGTTGCCGTACTCGATGTTGCCGATCGCGCGCATCGACGGCAATCCGAAATGGCACGCGCTGGCGATCAGCGACGCGATCGCGGAGATGTGCAACGCGGTCGTGACAGCGCCCGCGACCGCCTGCTCACCGATCCATTTCGCTCGCGCCATCAGCAGGACGCCGACGCCGATCGCCGCCGCGAGCGGCGCCAGAATCGCAACCATCACGGCCCACCGGATCACAAGCTCCACCGATGCGTCGCTCATCGCGACTTCACGTCTGCACGCAGCGCGCTGGTCACGATCGCGGGTGGCTGATGCGCGCGACTCCGCATGTGCCAGTCCCGCGAGCGCTCGACATGCTCGAGTGGCGCGGTGCCGGGTTGATACGGAATGAATGCGCCATCCTGAAAGATCGCCATCTGGCCGGTCTCAGGATCGCACGACACCAGCTGCACCCACTCATTCACGACCAGCTCGGCCACCTCCGGTACACGCGACGCAACCTTCAGCAACGCGTCGGTCGTGGCATCCACAATCAGGAGCAGTCGCATCGGCTCATGAATCTCGACCATCTGCAGCGGCAGACCGGTTCGCAGATCACTCTGATGGCCCGCCATCACACCGACCAGCCCGGTCACGTTGTGTGGCAGCTTCGTGCCGCAGCCGAAACGTTCATTGTCCACCGATGAGAAGTAGTACTCGAGACTGATACCCGCGCCCACCGGCCCGACTGCCGTGAGAATTCTGGTCAGAATCGCGGCGTCTTCGTCTGTGGTCGGATCGTAGCTGACGAGGAATGAGCGTCGGTCGAGGTGCAAGCCGCGTGAGATGGTCCGCCGACCGACAATGCAGATGGCATTCGTACAGTGCCCGTACTCCGGGCGAGGCTGCGCGAGATGTGAAGAACGCCCCTGCACATGCCGCAATGCATCATCGGCTGAGATGCCCAGTGGAGCGTTGATGAATCGTCGGCAGCGTTCGGCTGCGCTCTCTCGCCGCGCCGTGTCGAGCGCATCGTGCGCGCGCTGGAACGCGGGTGCCAGATTCACCGGCATGTACTCGAGTTCGTACAGCGTGACGGAATCGTCGGCGGTATCGTGCAGGCCACCGACAAACCAGACGTCGTCAGGGATGACGATGCCCTGCGCATGAAGCGCACTGCGAACGGCTGCGCTGTTGGCCATCTCGGCGAACAGTCGGGCGTTTCCGCCGCCGCGGCGTCCACCGCAGGCTCCGCAGTCGTGAGCCGACTCGTGCGGATTGTTGAGACTCGTCGAGCCGTGCCCAAGGATGAAGACGACTGGCGCAAAGCGGGTCGTCAAGCCAATGGCGCGCAACACGCCGCTGACGCGGTCGACCGCCTCATCGAGCGAGAAGCCAACGAACTTGCCGCGCTCGGATCGTGCGAGCGTCTCATCACCTGGGCGGAGGGGAGAGAGTCGGGTGCTGGGACGGGGGGCAAACTTGTCGCGTGCCGAGTCGGCGACGGCGAGCGAGGTACGCGGCGCGATGACGCGGGAGAGTGCGATCGCAGCGGCAATCGGACCAAGCACAAAAGAAAGGCCCGCGCCGCCGCTGAGGGTGCGTGACTGTCGATGCACCATGCGGGACGCGGCGCGCCATCGATCGCGCAGGCCGCTGCGCTTGAGATGCCAATGCTGCTCCGACGCGATGGCGGATTCGTGTACCTCGTGCGCTGGCGTGATGACCACCGGGCAGTACGCGGCCGGTGCATCGTCGTACAGGCCCATGAAGTCGATCGCGACGCCGAAGAATCCGGCCACGCCAAACGTCTCGAACGACGGGCTCAGTTCTTCCAGCGCGCGTCTGACGGATTCTTCACGTTCGTCGATGCAGAACACGAATTGTGCTTCGGGCCGCATCGTCGAACGCGCGGGAATTTCCGGTCGCAATGCTTGCAGACCGTCGAGGATCTCGCGGCGGTACCGTCGTTCGTACGCTTCGTGCAGGAGCCTGCGGCGCGTGTGCAACGGAATACCGTCGATCTCATGTCGAAATTGCGACAGCTCCGCATCCGACATCGCGCCAATCGCTGCCGGCGTTGCGCCAGCACTGGATGCCACGCCAGCGAGGATCCACGCCTCGTGGTGCAACGATTGTGGCTCATATGCCGCGAGCTTCGACTGCAGTTGGGTCCAATTTGCAGGCACGCCGGCTGCGTCACACGCTGACTCGATCGCTCGACGCTCGTAGAGCAAGCGGACGGCGAGGACGTCGCGCAGTGTCACCGACGCAGGGCTTTCGATCTCTTCGGGGTGGCGCTCCAGGCGCGAAAACATCCCCGTCCAGCCGGGAAGGGCAAGCGCCGTGGCCAGGAGCACCGGCTCAATCGACGTGGCAGTGACACCAAGCGCCGTGAGAGAGGACGTGATCACATCACTTGCGCTCGTGCCATTCGCGAGCACCTGCAACATGTCCTGACGCAGTCCGCGGCAGCCGACGGGTTCCGTGGTGCCCGTTGTGAACAGGTGCGCGACCGCACGCAGGAAGCCCTGCTCGCGATGTGGCATCTCCGCCATCGCCTGGCCGTGATCGAGAAACACGGCGCAGAGTCGAACGAGCTC
>JAYWIJ010000090.1:0-14415 GCA_043788935.1 Gemmatimonadaceae bacterium
AGATCGAACGAGAGCTGCGACAGCCCCCACGGGCTGAAGGCGAGCGCGCCGACCTGAAAGGCGAGCGTCTCTTCGTGATGTCGATCCTGCGCCTGCAGATGCTGCGGCGTGAGGAGGACGCCCTTGGTCCAAAGTACCGGCGGTGAGTGGCGCATCCCCCAACGTATCCCGACATCCCGCGCCTCGTCAGAGGCCGCGCGTACTCAAGCCAAGTGAAATGACTCGACCGTAATGCCGCCAGACCGTTGCATCACTGCAACGTGGCAGTTGCTTGACAACGACCAGATTGCATGGGACACTACGATCCTTGCTCGACGAGCAGAACCCCCCCTCCCTTCAGTTTCAATCGCGCCGGAGTGTTGCATGGCCGAAAGTACGCAGAAAAAACTCGAACGAGTCCGCCCGCCTCGCATTCAGATCTCCTACGAGGTCGAAACCGGCGGCGCCATCGAGATGAAGGAACTTCCCTTCCTCATGGGCGTGCTCGGTGACTTCAGCGGAAACCCCGCGGAGCCGCTCCCGCGCCTGAAGGATCGCAAGTTCGTCGAGATCACGCCCGACAACTTCGACGACACGCTCGCCAGCATGAAGCCGCGCCTGCAGTTCTCGGTCGAGAACAAGCTCAGCGAAGATGCCGACGCGCCGAAGCTTGGTGTCGAGCTCAACTTCCGCAGTATGGATGACTTCTCGCCCGATGCCGTGGCCAAGCAGGTCAAGCCGCTCCGCGAGCTGCTCGAGCTGCGCACGGAGCTCGCGAATCTGCGCGCCAATCTGCAGACCAACGAGAAGCTCGACGAAGTGCTGCAGGACACGCTGGGCGACGCCGACAAGATGGCCAAGCTGAAGGCCGAACTCGGGCTGGAGAGCTAACATGGCCGAAGCACAAAAGGCGGGCGCACAGGCCGTCACGACCGACGCCGAACTCTCGCTCCTCGACCAGATCGTCGAGCAGGGCAAGATGGGCAAGGATGCCGAGACCAAGGGCCGCGGCAAGGACCTGGTGAAGCGGTTCGTCAGCGAAGTCCTCGAAGGCGCGATCACGATCAATCGCGACACCGAGACGATGATCAACGCGCGTATCGCGCAGATCGATCATCTGCTGTCGCTCCAGGTGAACGAGATCATGCACCACCCCGACTTCCAGAAGCTCGAAGGATCGTGGCGTGGCCTGCAGTTCCTGATGAAGCAGAGCGAGACGAGCGCCATGCTCAAGATCAAGGTGCTCAACGTCTCCAAAAAGGACCTGCTCCGCGATCTGCAGCGAGCGCCCGAATTCGATCAGAGCGCGCTGTTCAAGAAGGCGTATGAAGAAGAGTACGGGGTCTTCGGCGGTACGCCGTTCGGCGCACTCGTCGGCGATTATCAATTCGACAAGAGCGGTCAAGACATCGAACTGCTCGAGAAGATCTCCAACGTGGCGGCCGCCGCGCACGCGCCGTTCATGACGGCCGCGTCGCACGACATGCTCAATCTGCAGAGCTGGACGGACCTCGACACGCCGCGTGATCTCGCCAAGATCTTCGACAGCACCGAGTACGCCCGCTGGAAGACGTTCCGCTCGAGCGAGGATGCCCGCTACGTCGCGCTCGCCGCGCCGCGCGTGCTCATGCGCGAGCCCTACGGAGCGGCCACCGTGCCGGTCGAAGCGTTCAACTACGAAGAGCGCGTCGATGGCTCGAACCACGAGCATTACTGCTGGGGCAACGCCGCGTACGCCATGGCCGCCAACGTCAACAAGGCGTTCGCGATGTACGGCTGGTGCGCGCAGATCCGCGGGGTTGAAAGCGGTGGATTGGTGGAAGGGCTCCCCATCCACAACTTCCGCACCGAGTCCGGCGAACTCGCCATGAAGTGCCCGACCGAGGTGCAGATCACCGATCGTCGCGAGAAGGAACTCGCCGACCTCGGCTTCGCGCCGCTCGTGCATCAGAAGGGTACGGCCAACGCCGCGTTCTTCTCGGTGCAGTCGGCCCAGAAGCCCAAGGCGTACGACTCGCCGGGTGCCACCGCCGCGGCGCGGTTGTCGGCGCAGCTGCCGTACATCTTCGCAACCTCGCGCTTCGCCCATTACCTCAAGGTGATGATGCGCGACAAGATCGGCGGCTACACGTCGCGCGCCGAAGTCGATTCGTTCCTGAACCGCTGGATCCAGAACTACGTCGCCGTTGAAGGGGCCACCGCCTCGATCAAGGCGAAGAAGCCGTTGTCGGAAGCGCGGGTCGATGTGGTGGAAATCCCGGGCAAGCCGGGCGCCTATCGTGCCGTCGCGTTCCTGCGTCCGCACTATCAGCTCGACGAGCTGGCCGTGTCGATGCGTCTGGTGGCCGAGCTCCCCGCTGCCGCGAAGTAGTCCCGCCCGTCTCTGCACATTCATTCTTTCATTAACCCTGGAGTATCACGCACATGGCATTCGATACGTATCTCGACATCACCGGCGTTGAAGGCGAGTGCACGGCCAAGGGCTTCGAGAAGAAGATCGAGATCTACTCGTTCAGCTGGGGCGCGTCCAACCCGACGTCCGTCGGACCTGGCCGTGACGGCCTCTCCGCTGGTCGCGTGTCCGTGTCCAGTTTCAACGTCATGAAGAAGACCGAGAAGTCGTCGGCCGCGCTCTTCGCCGCCTGCTGCACCGGTCAGCACTATGACAAGGCTACGGTCTCCATGCGCAAGGCCACCGGCACCGGCGGCCAGGACATCTTCCTCACCTACACGTTCACCGACGTGATGGTGGAGTCCGTGCAGTGGTCGGGTTCGAGCGGTGGCGATGACACGCCGACCGAGTCCCTCTCGCTCGCGTTCGCCAAGGTCGAGATCGAGTACAAGACGCAGGACGACAAGGGCAAGCTCGCGGTGGCCGGTCAGGCCTCGTGGGATCTCACCAAGGTCTCCGCGTAAAGCGAGGCCCGCGCCATGGCCTCCTCGCAAGCACTCTACGCGGCCGGCCAACTCGGCGCGGCAATCGAAGCGTTGGGCGTCGAGCTCCGGAATTTTCCGGCCGACGCCCAACGGCGCACGTTTCTGTTCGAGCTGCTCACCTTCGCCGGCGATTGGGCGCGGGCGCAGAAGCAGCTCGACGTGCTCGCCAAGAACGGCCACATGGCCGAAGCGGGCACGATGCTCTATCGCTCCGCCATCGAGGCGGAGCGCGTTCGTGAACACATGTTCGACACGGGCGATTTTCCGACCACCGTCGCCCCGTCGCCGGTCAGCGGCACGCTCAACGGCGAACCGTTCGCTTCGATCGAAGACGCCGATCCCCGACTTGGTGCCCGCCTCGAAGTGATCGCCGGCGGACGCTATCTCTGGATCCCCTTCGCACATCTCGCGTCGTTGTCCATGCCCGCACCGGCGCGCCTGCGCGATCTGCATTGGGCACCGGCGCAGCTGCGTACCGGCCCCTCCGTGGCCGATAAGGAACTCGGCGAAATTCTGCTGCCTGCCCTCTCCGTTGGCGCGTGGCGACACGCCGAAGACGAAATCCGGCTCGGACGCGCCACCGACTGGGAGGATCTCCCGTCCGGTGAGTTCGCTCCGGTTGGCCAGAAGTTGCTGCGCGTCGACGATCGGCTCGTGCCGCTCGTGGATGTGCGGGAACTCGTCATCGCGTCCTGATCGACGCCCGTCGGTGCCAGGCCGTCACCGCGTCGTGCGGTGACGGCGGTCGACGTTTCCGTTTCTTCTTCTCGACATGCCAGTAAACTCCGAGCTTCTCACGTCGCTACTCGCGCCGATTCCGGGTGACAACCCGGCCGGCAACGACATGCGCTACGATCCGCAGTACGACGCCTTCAAAGAAGCGCGGCGGGAAGAGCTCGCGGTCCCCGACAAAGACGGCAACCTGTCTGCCGACCGAAAGGTCGCTGACTGGCAGCGCGCGACCGCCATCGGCACCGAGTTACTGAGCAAGTCCTCGAAGGACCTGCAGCTCGCCGCCTGGATGACGGAAGTGCTCCTCCAGCGTCAGGGCGTGTCCGGACTGCACACCGGCATCGAACTGCTGCGAGGCATTCTCGAGCAGTACTGGGATACCTGCTATCCCGAAGGCGAAGACGGCGATTACGAACTGCGCAGCGGCCCGCTGGAGTGGATCGGCAACAAGCTCACGCTGCCGCTGCAACAGCTCACCATCGCGTCGGGCGGATTGTCGCTGCTCGATTACAACGCGTCGCGCAGCGTGCCCACGGAAATCGCCATCGGTGCCGCCGCCTACGACGCCCAGAAGAGCCTCACTGCGGCGCGAAGCGAAGCGGAAGCGATGGGCAAGATCATGCCCGAAGCCGCCGACGCCGCCATCGAGAACACCGGGAAGGTCTTCTACAAAGCGATGGTGGCCGACATCGATGCCGCCGTCGCCGGTCTCGCGGCGCTCGAGGCCGTGTCCGACGATCGCTTCGGCCGCGAGGCCCCGGCGTACACCGGGCTTCGCAACGGTCTGAACGAACTGCGGCGCTTCGCCGCGAGCACACTCGCCCGGAAGCTCGAGCTCGACCCCGATCCGATCGAAGAAGTCTTTGAAGCGGAAGCCGGCGGCGGCGGCGACACCCCGAGCGATGGACCACAAACGCCGGAGCCCGTCAACAAGCAGGATGCCGCGCAACGCGTCACCGTTGTCGCCAAGTGGTTGCGCCAGCAGGATGCCACCAGCCCGGCGCCGTACGCCATGCTCCGCGCGTTCCGCTGGGGCGAGCTGCGCGCCCGCGCGCCGGAACTCGATCCTCGCCTGCTCGAAGCACCGCCCACCCCGATTCGCGCGCGGCTCAAGGCGTTGCTGCTCGACCATCGGTGGTCCGATCTGCTCGAACAAGGCGAAGTGCTCATGGGTACCGCGCAGGGTCGCGGCTGGCTCGACCTGCAGCGCTACGCGCTGACCGCCTGCGCCAATCTGGGCAGCGGTTTCGATCCGGTGGCGGCCATCATTCGCAGCGAACTTCAGGCGCTGCTGCGCGCCCTGCCACAGCTCCCCGGAATGACGCTCATGGATGACACGCCCTCTGCCAACGACGAAACGAAGGCCTGGCTGTCCGCCGAAGGTGTCGAAGTTCCGCCAGAAGCGGCCGAAGCCGAGGTCGCGAGCGCCGACGAGTCCGCCCCTGACAGCGCGATTGGCGATGGGGCAGAGTTGCTCGGTGAAGCCCTCGCCGACGACGAAGCGACCGCACAGCAAGGCGGCCTGCGCGCCACGCGTCAGCGCCGCGCGCCCGTTGCGACCGGTCGTGACCCGTTCGACATCGCCCGCGCCGAATTGGCCGCCGGTCGCCCCAACAAGGCCATCGAGCGGCTCATGGCGGAACTCGTGCGCGATCAGTCCGAACGCGGACGCTTCGTGCGACAGACGCAGATCGCGTACATCATGGTTGAAGCCGGACTCAATCAGGTGGCCGAACCCATCCTCGAGCGCTTGCTGGAGATCATCGACGATCGCAAGCTTGAAGACTGGGAAGCAGGGGCGCTGGTCGCGCAACCGCTCGCGCTGATGCATACCGTACTCACGCGCACCGACGAAGACGCCGCGCGGCGCTACAAGTTGTACTTGCGCATCTGCCGACTCGATCCGCTGCAGGCGTTGGCCTTGCAGCAGAGCTGAGGACCGCACCCGGCATGGCACGCACTGAACTCGATCGCGCCGTTCAACCCTCGTTACTCGACCGTCTCACCGACGAAAACCCTCGGGCGAGCGGCGACGTGGCCGTGTCCCGCGAGGAGTCCGTGCGACGGTTCCGACAGGCCGTGCAGCGTGACGTCGAAGCATTGTTGAATACGCGACGCTGCATCGTCGAGATCGGGCCGGGCGATGTGGAACTCCGTCGGTCGGTGCACGAGTTCGGCATTCCCGATACCACCGGATTGGCGGTCGGCACCAACGCCGGTCGCAAGCTGCTCACCGACGACATCAAGGACGCGTTGCAGCGTTTCGAGCCGCGTCTCATGAACGTCTCCGTGCGCCTCACGGACAGCGATCAGATCCGGACGCCACAGGTGCGCTTCGCCATCGAAGCCACGCTGCGGATGGATCCGAGCCCTGAACAGATCGTGTTCGACACCGTGCTGGAAATTGCCAGCGGCTCCTACGCCGTAGACGAGAACGGCTGATGGCCAAAGACGCGCGCGAACAACGGGAACTCAAGGACTACTACGAGTTCGAACTCACCTATCTCCGCAAGCTCGGAGCCGAGTTCGCACAACGCTATCCCAAGATTGCGTCCCGGCTGCAGCTCGAAACGAGCAAGACCGAAGATCCGCATGTCGAGCGCCTGCTCGAGGGCTTCGCGTTTCTCGCCGCCCGCGTGCACCGCCGTCTCGACGACGATTTTCCGGAAATCTCCGAGGCGCTGCTGGAGATGCTGCACCCGCAGTTCGTGCGGCCCGTGCCATCGATGTGCATCGTCGACATGCCGCTCGACCCCGCGCAGGGCCGGCTGCCCGATGGGCATCACGTGCCTCGTGGCAGCGTGCTGCAAACGCAGCCGGTCAATCGCGTGCGGTGCAACTTCCGTACGGTGTACGACACCACGCTGTGGCCGCTCACGATCACGAACGCCGAGTGGACTACGCCCGACCGCGCCGGGGCCGGCACCAGCGCGCGCGATGCGGTCGGGGCGATTCGTCTCGAGATCCGGGCGTTCGAGGGCGTCAAGCTGGCCGACCTCGCCATCGAGGCGCTCCGCTTGCATCTCGCCGGCGGCACCGGTGTCGTCGATACGCTGTACGAGCTGCTGCTGAACAACACGATGCAGGTCGTCGTGCGCAATCCCGACCGACCGCACCAGCCGCCGATCGTCATCAAGCCGAGTGCGGTGAAGGCGGTGGGTTTCGGTGAGAACGAGAACATGCTGCCGTATCCGAACCGCACCTTCGGCGGACACAATCTGCTGCTGGAGCTGTTCGCGTTTCCGCAGAAATTTCACTTCGTCGACCTCGAAGGGTTCGGCGACGCGGTACGCGCGCTCGGTGCCGCCGATCGCGTCGACGTGAGTTTTCTCGTCAGTTCGTTCGAGCGCGCCGATCGTCGGCAGCAGCTCGAGCTCGAGCTGTCGGCGAAATCGTTCCGGACAAATGCCACACCCGCCGTGAATCTCTTCCAGCAGTCGGCCGAGCCGATCCTGCTGACCGAGCGTCGTTTCGAGCATTTGGTCGTGGCCGAAGTACGGCAGCGACTGGAAGTTGAAGTGTGGTCGGTCGATGACGTGAAGCTGGTGGAACACGAGGGCAGTGAAGCGCGCGAGATCTCGCCGCTGTATTCGCATCGGCACAACATCAGTGGTGCCGGTGACGATGTCTTCTGGCACGTGAGCCGTCGACCGGCACCGTGGCGCACCGATGGCGGCACCGAGCTCCATCTGGCGTTCAGCGACATGAGTGGTACCGTGCGCGCCCCCGATGTGGATGTGGCGTCGCTCCGCGTGAGCTGCTTCAACGGCGACATGCCGAGCCTCTTGCCGTTCGGCGCCGACAACCGTGGTGATTTTGAGTTGATCGGTGCCGGTCCGATTCAGCGCATCAACTGCGTGGTCAATCCCACCAAGTCGGTGCAACCGGCGCTCGGCAGCTCCATGCTCTGGCGCATGATCTCGTCGCTGTCGCTCAACCATCTCTCGATCGTCGATGGCACGCCCGATGCGCTGCAAGAGTTGCTGCGGCTGCACAACCTGAGCGACGACCTCGGCGCCGAGCGGCAGATCGACGGACTGGTCAAGGTCAGTAGCGAGCCGTCGTTTGCACGCGTCGATTCCCCACACGGGATCGCCTTCGCGCGCGGTCGTCGCATCGAGCTGGAGTTCGACGAACAGCAGTTCCCCGGCGGCGGCATGTTCCTCATGGCCACTGTGCTGGAACGGTTCTTCGCATTGTATGCGTCGATGAACAGCTTCACCCAGGTCGCCGTGCGATCGCGGCAACGTCGGCGACCGGTCACGGAGTGGCCGGCCCGCGCCGGTGGGCGGACACTGATATGAGCGCGGCCCGGGACGCGCGCAATCGGCGTCGGTTGGCCCGCAGCCTCGAGGAGTCCGGCAGCAGCTACGACTTCTTCCAGGCCATGCGGCTGCTCATGCGCCTCTACCCGGATCGTTCGGCGGTGGGCGGTTGGGATGATCCTGCCCGCGAAGTCGTGCGCCTGTCGGTGCCGCCGTCCTTCGCGTTTCCGCCGTCCGAGATCGCGAAGCTCGAGCTCCCCAGCGCATCCGACGAGCATGAGATGACGGGGATGACCGGCGAGTTCACCAATCGCACGCAGGCGCGCATGGCCGTGCGCTTCATGGGGCTCACCGGTCCGCAGGGCGTGCTGCCGCACGTGTACACCGAGCACGCGGCCGCCCGGGTGCGTGCGCGCGATACCGCCTTCCGCGATTTTCTCGATCTCTTCAATCATCGCGCGCTATCGCTGTTTCACCGCGCCTGGGAGCGCTATCGGCCGTATGCGGCGGCCGAGCATGGCGCCGAAGATCGGCTGCGTTCGCACCTGCTCGACCTCGCCGGCATCGGCACCGAGGGTGTGCAGCGGAACAGTCGGGTGCCGGTCGACATCCTGGCCTATTACGCCGGCCTGCTGGCGCTTCGCACCCGGCCCGCCGTTGGGCTCGCGCAAATGATCGGCGATCACTTTGAGGTAGCAGCCACCGTCGAACAGTTCGTCGGCGAATGGCAGACGCTGCGCCACGGCGGACAGCTCGAGCTCGGGGATGATGATCTGGATGGGCGGCTCGGGTCGGCTGTGCTCGGTAATGCCGTCTACGATCCGCTCGCCCGCGTGCGTCTCCGCCTCGGACCACTCTCGTACGCCCAATTCCAGACGTTTCTCCCCGGTGGCCGCGCGTACGACCGCCTTCGCGAACTCGCGCGGCTGTATGCCGACGACCAGGTGGGCGTCGAGGTGCAGCTCGTGCTGGCGCGCGACGCAATCCCGCCGTCGTCGCTCGGTACCGCCGGTGCACCGACGCTCGGATTCGGGACCTGGCTTCGCGCGAAGCCCCCGGTGCAGGATGCCGACGACGTTCGCTTGATCCTCTGTTGACTGTGTTGCCGCCGTTGCCGCCGTTTTCCTTTCCCGCTTTCTCGCTGACGGAGTCGTCATGGCCGTAAACCTGCGTGGCCTGATCGCCAAGCTGAATGCTCCAACCCGTAGCGCCGTCGAAGCGGCCGCGGGGCTTTGCCTGTCGCGCACGAACTATGATGTCGAAATCGAACACTTCCTCGTGAAGGTGCTCGATGCCAACGACGGCGACCTCGCCGCGATTCTCAAGCACTTCGGCATCAACCGCTCGCGCCTTGCCGACGACCTCGCGCGCGCGCTCGACCGCATCAAGACCGGCAACGCGCGGACCCCCACGTTGAGCCCCTCGCTCGTCAACATGCTCAGCGAGGGCTGGCTGCTTGGCTCGGTGGAGTTCGGTGCCCCGCGCGTACGCACGGGCCATGCGCTGCTCGCCCTGCTCAGCGTCGGTGAACTCGCCCGTATGGCGCAGGACATCAGCAAGGAATTCGAGAAGATCCCGGCCGATGTGCTCAAGAAGGATTTTGCGACGATCACCGCCCCGTCGGCGGAAGCGGCGGCCGAGCTGGGTGCGATCGACAGCGCGGCGTCGAGTGCCAGTGCGTCGAGCGGCAGCGGCGCGCCCAAGGCCGGTGGCCGGACGCCCAACCTCGATCAGTACACCGTCGACCTCACGGCCAACGCCAAGGCCGGCAAAATCGACGCCGTTCTCGGACGGGATTTCGAAGTGCGTCAGGTCGTCGACATTCTCACGCGTCGCCGGCAGAACAATCCGATCCTCGTCGGTGAAGCCGGCGTCGGCAAGACCGCCGTGGTCGAAGGTTTCGCGCGCCGTATCGCCGAGGGCGACGTGCCGCCGCCGCTGCGCAACGTGTCGCTGCGCTCGCTCGACCTGGCCATGCTGCAGGCCGGTGCCGGCGTGAAGGGCGAATTCGAGAATCGTCTGAAGGGGCTGATCGAAGAGGTGAAGAACTCACCCACGCCGATCATCCTGTTCATCGACGAAGCGCATACCATGATCGGTGCCGGTGGCGCGGCTGGACAGAACGATGCGGCCAACCTGCTCAAGCCGGCGCTCGCGCGCGGCGAACTGCGCACCATCGCCGCCACCACGTGGAGCGAGTACAAGAAGTTCTTCGAGAAAGATCCGGCGCTGTCGCGTCGCTTCCAGCTCGTGAAGGTCGATGAGCCCACGGAAGACGTGTGCTGCATCATGATGCGTGCCGTCGTGCCCTCGCTCGAGAAGCACCACGCCGTGCGCATTCTCGACAGCGGCATGGAAGCGGCCGTCCGTCTCTCGCATCGCTATCTCCCCGATCGTCAGCTCCCCGACAAGGCGGTGAGCGTGCTCGACACCGCATGCGCCCGCCTCAACCTCGGTCAGACGGCGACGCCCGGCCCGATCGAAGATGCCCGTCGCACGCTCGATGACATCGCGTTGCAGGAGCGCGTGCTGAATCGCGAACGCGTGGCCGGCGCCGATCACAGCGAACGGCTCACCGAACTCGCCACGCGTCGTGGGCAGGTGCAGGAATCGCTGGCGGCGCTCGAAGCGCGCTGGACCAGTGAGAAGGCCCTCGTGGAGAAGATCCTCGGCGTGCGCGATGCGCTCATCGCTGAAGCGGAGAGTGTCGATCAGACCACCGCAAACACGCTGCGCACCGAATTGAATGGCCTCACCACCGAACTCGAAACAGTGCAGGGCGAAACGCCGCTTATGCGCGTGTTCGTCGATGCCTCGATCGTCGGCGAAGTGATCTCGGGCTGGACCGGTATCCCCGTGGGCAAGATGATGAGCGACGAACTCGGCACGATGCTCGAGCTCGAAAAGCATCTCGGCGCCCGCGTGATCGGACAGGATCATGCGCTCATCGACATCTCGCGCCGCGTGCGCACGTCGAAGGCCGGTATCGAAGATCCGAACAAGCCGAAGGGCGTGTTCATGCTGGTCGGCCCCAGCGGCGTCGGCAAAACGGAAACGGCGCTCGCACTCTCCGATCTGTTGTATGGTGGTGAGCGCAACATCATCACCATCAACATGTCGGAGTTCCAGGAAGCGCATACCGTGTCGACGCTCAAGGGCTCGCCCCCGGGCTACGTGGGCTACGGTGAGGGCGGCGTGCTCACGGAAGCCGTGCGTCGTCGTCCGTACAGCGTCGTGCTGCTCGACGAAGTCGAGAAGGCACACCCCGACGTGCTGGAGCTCTTCTTCCAGGTGTTTGACAAGGGCGTGATGGATGACGGCGAAGGCCGTGAGATCAATTTCAAGAACACGATCATCATCCTGACCACCAATGCCGGCACGGAAACGATCATGAAGCTCACGGCCGATCCGGAAACGATGCCGTTCCCGGATGCCATGGCGAAGGCGCTCAAGCCGGAACTCGACGCGGTCTTCAAGCCGGCCTTCCTCGGCCGCATGGTGATCGTGCCGTTCTATCCCGTGCGTGACGAGAACCTCAAGCAGATCGTTCGTCTCAAGGTGGGCAAGATCGGCCGTCGTCTGCGCGAGACGCACCGTCTCGAGCTGCGCCACGACGAAACGCTCATCGCGCAGGTCGCCGCTCGGTGCACCGAAGTGGAAAGCGGCGCCCGCAACGTCGACAACATTCTGAGTAACACGTTGCTGCCCGAGATCTCACGGATGCTGCTGGCAGCGATGGCGGAAGGCGTTCGTCCTACGGCACTGCGCGTGGGCGTGGCCGAAGACGGAGACTTTACGTACGAAAACGTGGTCGATGCTGCTGCGGTCTGACGCTGCTACGGTTTGACGTAGCGGCTCATCGAGGATACCCGAGGACGTACTGATGGCCTGGTCACAAGCTGATCGACCGTACCGATTGAACACGCCGTTGGGAACGGATGTGCTGTTGCTGCGCGAGTGGCGTGGGGAGGAAGCACTCTCTACGCTGTTCCGCTACACGGTGACGGCGATGAGCACGCGCAACGACATCTCGGCCAAGGAGCTGTTGCTCAAGAAGGTCTCCTTGTTGTTGCGTCTGCCCGACGGCACCGATCGCACCGTGCACGGTGTGGTTAGCCGCATTCGGCGCGGCGGCAAGGCGCCCGTTGGTCTGGTCGCGTACGAGCTCGAGATCCGTCCGCCCCAGTGGGTGCTCGATCTCGACGAAGGCTTTGAGATTTTTCAGAACAAGTCGGCGCGTGATATCGTGAATGCCCTCATGACGGGGGTGAGCACCGCGTGGAAGCTGACGCGCACGGTCGACGAACGCCCGGCCACCTTTCGGTATCGAGAGAGCCGGTGGAACTGTGCCGCTCGCCTCATGGAGCAGGAGGGCGTGTGGTTCCGCTTTGATCACACGGGTGGCGACGCGCAGCTGGTCTGGAGTGACAGCGTCGCATCCGCCAAGGTGGCATGGGGCGTCACCAAGCTCGCGTTCGTCGAATCGGCGGATGATACGTCGCGCCTGACCGGTTTGGGTGTCGACGCCACCCCCTTCGTGTCGAAAACACATCTACGCACGGCCAGCGAATTTCTGGCCATGAAGAGCGTGCACGACACCACCGCGTCGAACGGCGACTTTACGCCGCCGAGCTCGATGTCGGCCTATCTGTTCGACCAGCAGATCGCGGCGCATCACGCACCCGCAGCCGCACCGAACAAGGTGCCGTACGACGCGAAGGTGTACTCAAAGCTGCGTCAGGAGCTCGCCGAGGTCACGGCCGAGGTGTATCACGGCACCAGCACGTATGTCGGACTCGAGCCGGGCGCCAAGTCGGACGTGGTAAACCTGTCGAACGCCAGTTTGAACGCCTCGCTTTTCATCACGAAGGTCGTGCACCGCGGCAGCAACGGCGATTATTTCGCCAACGAGTCGGCGAAGTACGAGTATAGCAACGAGTTCGATGCGATCCCGGCGGCAACTCCGTTTCGCCCGGCGCGCACCACGCCGTGGCCGCGCATCGGCGGGTCGCACACGGCCGTCGTTGTGGGTCCCGATGGCGACGAGATTTACACCGACGAGTGGGGCCGCGTGCAGGTGGTGTTCAAGTGGGATGAAGACCACAAGCTCGATCTCACGCACTCCTGCTGGGTGCGCGTCGCGACCGCGTCGGCGGGCCAGCAGTTCGGCAGCGTATTTCTACCGCGCATCGGACATGAAGTGATCGTCGAGTTCCTCGACGGAAATCCCGATAATCCGATCGTCACGGGCAGTCTGTACAACAGCGCCAACAAGCATCCGTGGCCGCTGCCCGGCGACAAGAACTCCAGCGGCATTCGCACCAAGTCCACGCTCAAGGGTGGTGCCGAGGACTTCAACGAGCTGCGCTTCGATGACTCGAAGGGCGCGGAGCTGATTTACAAGCAGGCGCAGATGGATCTCGAAACGCTCGTGAAGAATGACGAGCGTCGCGACGTCCAGAACAACCGTACCACGACCATCAAGAGCAACGAGGAAAAGACGGTCAAGGAAGGCTGGGAGAAAACCACCATCGAGAAGGGCGAGCAGTTCATCACGGTGGCCGACAACAACCGAACGCTGCACGTCGAACGGGAGCACGCCATCACCGTGAACGGCGGCGAGACCACCAACGTCGCCAAGGACCGCATCGTCACGGTTGGGCAGAACCAGATGCACGAGATCACGAAGGACAACAGCGTCAAGATCGACGCGAATCAGGAAACGAAGATCAAGCAGAACGACACGACGACGATCGAGATGGGGAATTCCAAGCTTGAGGTCAAGATGGGGAACATCGATGTCGGTGCGAAGATGGGAAACATCACCATCAAGGCCGACATGGGTGCGATCACGATTCAGGCCATGCAAAAGATCGAACTCAAGGTTGGCCTGAGCAAAATCGTCATTGATAATTGCGGCGTAACGATCGAGGGGATGATGGTGAAGGTTGACGGCAAAGTGATGGCCGAAGTGAAGGGCGGCGCCATGGCGACAGTCGACGGCGGCGGCATGACGATGATCAAGGGCGGCATCACCATGATCAATTGATTGGAGACCCCGTGACCATGCCCCCCTCCATCGCGCTCGATCCGCTGGCCGCGCTCACGCCGCCCATGCGGTGGCTGCTCGAGCGCGCCGCGCCCGACGAGCCCGCACTCGCGCTGCTCAATCCCCAGCACACGCTCGAACAACTCTATGTGGCGTGGATGGCGGCTGAGCAGACCCCGTCGGCCATTCGCCTGATCGCCGCGGTGCTCCCCTCCCGCGAGAGCATCTGGTGGGCGTGGGTGTCGGCGCGCTACGCCACCCAGATGGATGGCGGCACCGCCCCAACCGCCGATGATCACGCTACGCTGTCTGCCGTCGAGCAATGGATTGTGCGTCCGGATGATGCGGCCCGGCGAGCCGCGTGGGAAGCGGGCGAGAAATCCGGGCTCGACACGCCGGTCGGCCTTGTGGCGACCGCTGTCTTTCTAAGCGGGACCACGATCGCGCCTCCGT
>JAYWIJ010000091.1:0-3907 GCA_043788935.1 Gemmatimonadaceae bacterium
GCAGCCGATGCGCTGTGTGCGGTACTCAAGGCGCGGTATGGCATTCACACGTTCGCCGGTCCGAAGCCCCCTGCGCCGCAGTGGTGGACTGCGCAGCGCTTCGGGCGATATGGCTACGCGATCATCAAGCGCGGTCCGTCAGAGCTTGCCGCCGTCGTAGTGCTGGCGGATCTGCTGACTGAAGTGCACGCATCGTGACCATCACCCTCGCCGTCCCCGCACCACTCGTGCATCAGGTGGCCATCGTCGACAGCGCCGCACGTTTCAAGGTGCTCCGGGCCGGCCGTCGCGGCGGCAAGACCCGCGTGATGTTCACGTGCGCCGTCGCGGGCCACGGACCGATCACGCAGGGTATTCCCGCACGGCATGGACTGGCGCAGCGCCGCGACGTGATCTGGATCGTACCGGAGTACGGGCAGGCGAACACCATCTGGGAAGAAGAGATCGTCCCGCGCTTCGAGCCCGCCGGTGCGGCGCTCAACGCCACGAAGCGCACGGCGAAGCTGCGCGGCATGGGCACGCTGCGCATTGCGTCACTCGAAGCGATGAAGACCGCCGTGCGTGGTGCGGGCTCGATGCTCGGTGGCGTGATTCTCGACGAGGCGGCGCACTTCGATCTCGCGCACGCGTGGCGCAAGGTCATCCGGCCCGCGCTCGTCGACAACGAAGGCTGGGCGATGTTCGGCAGCACCACGAACTCGGGCCACGACGGCAACAAGGGCGAGGACGACCGCGGCGATCGCCTGTTGCCGAGCTTCTTCAATCGACTCTGCGCCGAGATCCTCGCCGGTGAACGCGATACCGACTGGGAGCATTTCTACTTCACGGGCTACGACAATCCGAAGCTCAAGAAAGTGGAGATGGACAAGTTCGTCGACGAATACACGCCGGGCTCCGTCTCTCTCGAGGAGGAGGTGTATGCGAAGTTGCTCACCGCCGGTGCAGGCCTCGCGTTCCCCGAGTACGACGGCGCCCTGGTCGATCGTCCGCGTCCGCCGCTGCCGTCGTGGGATGCGGTGGAAACCGTCGGTGGCCTCGACTGGGGCTACGCAACACCAGGTGCCGCGTACGTGCTGAGTGGGGCACGGAGCGGGGTACGCGTGACGCTCTCGGGCGAGGTGTACTTCAACGGTGCGCCACGACCCGACTGGCCGACGCGCATGACCTCCGACGACGTCGGCCGGGCGATCGCGCGGCGCTGGGCCGAGCTGCTCAAGGAGGAGCGGATCCCGGCGATGCCGGAGATGATCTACGCCGACTCGGCGATGTGGGCCGAGACCGACGGCGCGCTCACCATTGCGTCGCGCATGCAGGTCGGACTCGACGAGGTGCTCGGGGACGCCGCGCCGATTCTGGTGCAGGCGCCGAAGGGTCCGGGCTCACGGAAGACGCGCGCGCTGCTGACACACGAGCTGCTGCGGGTGCACCGCAGTGCGGACGGAACACACGTCGACGGGCCGGTGCTGCACGTGACGCCAGACTGCCTGCACTGGCGTCGGACAGTGCCGCGATTGCCGGTCGATCCAAAGGATCCGGACAGCGTCGACACCAGAGCCGAAGACCACGCATGGGACGCTGCCAGCTATGGGATTATCGGCGCGTGGCCGGCGGGCGTGAAGCCAGACATGCAGTCGCTGGAGAGTGCGGCGCAGCGTGCGACGCTGGACGGCCTGTCGCGCCGTGAAGCGATCGACGAAGAGCGGATGACGCGCGCACAGCCGGTGCGGCGCGGGAAGAACTTCAGCGCGATGGGGTAGACGATGTGGGCATCATTTCTCGCGGTCACGTGCGTGTTTTGCCTGTTCATGAGCATGATCTACCAGGTCAACGACATGCGCCTGCAGCGTGACCGGGAGCGCGCGCGCGCCGACGAGCTGACCAACCGCCTGCTCGCCGCGTGGAAGGACGGGTATGTCATCCCGGAGCCCGTCGCTGCACCGATCGATGAGGAACCGCTACCGCCGTCGCTGGCGGAGTGGCTCACGCAGTGGGAAGACCCAACCGCCCGTGAGAAGTTCGAGGCCGATCTCCGCCGCAAGCTGGCGCAGGGTCGGACCGCCGATCAAATCCTGATGGATCTGGAGCTCGCCACATGATCGAATGGCTCGCCGTCTGCGAACGCCGCATCGATGTCCGCCGTGCGAACCGAGATGGCCACGGCGGCTACTCGGTCGGCACGCTCTACCTCCGGCATGTGCTCGCGCGCATCGCGGCCCCGACCCGTGCCCAAGCGCGCGAACTGGCCCCACCCGGCACCGACGTGGTGGTCAGTGTGGCGTCGTTGCGCGTAAGTGATCCGGATGGGTGGCTCCGCTGCCCGATCGGCGTGCCGGTGATCTCGGAGCACCTCCGCATCAAGTCGCAGCTGGCGCGACTGCTGGTGGCACAACGCCGCGAGGCGCTGCAGGCCGTGGCATAGCCTGCCCGGGCTGTGCGGCGGTAGGAGTCGGCCCATATGGCCACGTCCGCGCAGCCCCAGCCGACCACGATCAAGCCCGCAATCGAACCGCTTGCCCCGCCGCCGCCGTCACTGGCCGTGGTGCGTGGCGAGGCCTACCCCGGGCCGACCGCCACCGACGGCCAGAAACTGGTGTGGGTGCGCGGCCTGCTGAGCGCCACCGACGCCGAGCACCTGCAGCGCTGCCGGAAGGCGTCGTTCAACCTGCTGCAGGCGCACGGCCGCCAGTACTTGGCGTGGTCGAAGAAGTCGAAGAGCTGGGATGAAACACCGGTCGATCCGAACGAAGTGCGGGTCACCATGAACTACATCCGGCCGATTTTGCGCGCGCACACCCGTCGCCTGCTGCCGACCCGCATCGACTACCAGATCACGCCGGACTCGTCATCCGCCGATGCCCGCGACAAGGCCGTCGTCGGTGAACGGTTCTTGGCCGCCAGCTACGCGCGTCTCGAGCTGCACCAGAAGATCGACCAGGCGCTCGAACTCGCGTTCTGCTCCGGGCTGTGCTTCCTCCAGCCGTTCTGGAATCCGACCACCGGGGCCGCCGTGCCGGCGCAGCTCTACCTCGACGTGCCAGCGACGGACGACCAGGGCCAGCCAGTGTTCGACGAGATGGGTCAGCCGGTGACGCAACAGCAGCTGGTGTACGTCGACGCGAGCGGGCAGCCGGTGGAGACCGCCGACGAGGCGTTCTGGTTTCGTCCGGGTGACGTCGATGTCAGCGTGCGCTCGGTCTTCAACGTGCGCTGGAACCCGGAGGCCAAGGGGTTCAGCAGCGGCGACGGTCTGCGCTGGCTGATCGACATGGAGCCGATCCCGGTCGCTGATGCGCGCCTGCAGTTCCCGGAATACGCCGCGAAGATTCAGCCGAGTGCCGCGGCCGACGCGTACCTGACGTACGAACGCCTCGGGGCTGCCGCCAGCCAGGGACGCACGCAGGTCGCGACGACCACGACGAGCAGCCAGTCGCTCGATGGCGCGACGACGATGCTGGTGCGCTACTGGGAGCTGCCGACGCCGCACTTCCAGCACGGCCGTCTGATCGTGCTGGCCGGTGACTGCGTGGTGTTCGACGGTGACTTCCCGAATGGCGGCATGCTGCCGTACATCCCCGTGTATGACGAGCCCGCACCGCTGACCGCTGGCGGCCGGGCCAGCGTCGATGACATGGTCGGTCCGCAAGCCGTGATCAACGAACAGTGGGGCGCGATCTTGCGCGCCTCGCGGCTCGTCGGTGTCGGGCAGTTCGTGACGGTGCAGGCGCCCGGCATGCCGGACCGAGTCACGAACGAAGACGGCGCGATCATCACGCTGCCGAACCGGATTGTGGCAGGCCGGAAGATCGGCGACGTGTTTCAGAAGCTTGATCAGTCGAGCGTGCCGAGCGACCGGTGGCAGGTCATCGAGCAGGCCGAGAAGGCGCTGTACAACGTCGGCAGCTACCAC
>JAYWIJ010000092.1:0-3906 GCA_043788935.1 Gemmatimonadaceae bacterium
AGATACGGGAAACTCCATCCCAGCAGACGCCGACTGAACAGACACATCAGCGCCATGGGAATGAGATGTGTCCAGATCCAGCCGTTGGCGCCCTTGTCCCGGAAATACTGTTTCGCGTGTTCCCCATCGCCGAAGTACGGCAGGCTCACCAGCACGAGGCGCTCCACCTGTTCCGGGTACTGTGCGGCGTAGGCAATCGCCAGGCGCGCACCGAGGGAGTGTCCGACCAGCGTGATGCGACCCTGATCCGCCAGCACGCGTCGCAGTGCTTCGACATGGCGCGCCACGTCATAGGTCACCCATGGTTTCGGTGACCGGCCGAACCCGAGCAGGTCGATCAGAAGATGACGGCCGGAGAGCACAGGACCATCACCCGTGGTGAGCGCATACCGCCAGAAGCGGGTGCTGGCGCCGATGCCGGGCAGGAAGACGAGTGTCGGCGCACCCACCCCGTCGACGGTCGAGAAGAGCGGCCGAGAGCCATCCTCACCACGATCCGCATCCGCGACGCCGAGAACCACAGTCCCGGCCACCGCCACGCCCATTGCAATGCCGATCCGCTTCAGGACCACGCGGCGCGAGAGCTGCGCTCCGGCGTGCTGGTCGTGCTGGGGGACATCAGGCATGGGAACACCGGAATGCGGAGCCGCAAATTTCGACGAGCGGGTGATGGCCCGTTCTTCGCCGTCAGGGTGGCAAGCCGTCATCGGCGACGTCGCCTCGCCGAACGACGGGCACACTGACGTGCGTACCACGACAGCAGACCTTGCCAGCAGGCGCGAGTTTACGCATCATAAAGCGTTCGACCAACTCCGCGAACACAAACCTCGAGCATCGTGCCAAGCAAACGCCGCCGTGGAAATGCGTCGCCCGACTCCGCAGTCGCGTCGACGCCTCCCCTCCCGCCACAGTTGCACGATACGATCCGCCTCGCGGCCGACGGACTAGCCAAGGTGCTCGGAGATCTGGAAGCACGCGTGATGGCGGCGATGTGGCGCCTCGGTGTGCCCGCCACGGGGCGAGCGGTCCACGCACAGGTCGCGTCGACACACCAAGTAGCGCTGCTGACGGTGATTACCGTCCTCAACAAGCTGGTGCGGAAGCGTCTGCTCCGGCGCGAGGAACGGGATGGGCTGCTGCACTTCGAGGTCACGATGACCGAGGCGGCGTTCATGGCGCACGCGAGTCGCCGAGTCGTTGAGGGAATTCTGTCATTCAGTTCGGATGCCATGGCGGCCTCGCTCGTCGACGTCCTCGCCGAACGTGATCCGGATCAGCTGGCCGAATTGGCGCGCCTCATCGAGGAGCGACTGAAGTCATGATGGCGGCGTGTGTGCGTGTCGATGCCTGACGCCAGCGCCAGGACTGGGACGTTACGTCGCGGCGTTGATGAGCGTGAGGCGCGGCATCGGCGGAGGCTGTTGTTTGTCGTGGGCATCCTGCTCCTTGCCTCGACGAGCCCCGTGATGGTGCATCACGCGACCGGAGGAATCGGGGCGTTGCTCGACGGTCGCGACCATCTGTGGCTCGTGTGCCTGATCGCGCTGCACCAGCTGCTCGAGCCGGTGCATTCCGCGTTTCATCTGCTGCTCATCGCCGGTGTGTCGTACGCCGTGGTGGATCGTGCGCGTGCCTGGTGGGGTCTTCGCACGACGCTCGGCATGATCGTCACGCGGACGGTCGTCGCGACTGATGCAACATCCGACGCGGCCCGCGCAGCTGCGGTACCGACGGACTCGATCAGGCTCGTCGATGGGCTGCCGATGCCTGCGTTCACGACGGGATGGTGGCGTCCCGTCATTTACGTCAGCACAGCACTCGAACGCGAACTCACGCGACCGCAGCTCGCCGCGGTGCTCGCACATGAGTACGCCCATGTCCGCCGACGCGACCCGCTGCGCCTCACGATACTGCGTGCGCTGGGTTGCCTGCTCTTCTGGCTGCCCGCCATGCGACGGCTGGCGGCCGATGTGGCGGACGACGCGGAGATCATCGCCGACGACTTCGCAGTGCGCGGCGATCCTGTCGCGCTGGCCTCGGCGATCCTGGCGCTCGCGCAGTGGCGCGCGCCCGGTCGTACCGGCGACACAGCCTTGCAGCACGGCGGCGCCATCGTCGGCTTCCAGCGAGATGCCATGCTCGACCGCAGGATCAATCGACTCCTTGGCAACCAATCAAGCATCACCACGCAGGTCACCAAGCCATCGCTGTTCGGCGCCGGGGTGGCCCTCATCCTTGCGTGGGGTTCAGGCCTTGCCGTGGCCCACCCGATGACCAGCCACAGCGAACACTGCGCGCACACGCGACTGGCGGCGTACGAGCATGTCTTCTGTCTTGTTGGCCACACTGCCGCGACGGCCCGCGATTGTCCACATCATGGCGACGGCGGCTGACGCGCGGTCGTTCGTCACGCCAGTTCTGACTCTTCTTCTTCCGAGCCTCATATGCATCGCTCCGTGATCCAGATCATCGCCGTTGCCACTGCCATCACGATTGGCGCACCTGCGGCGCATGGCTCCGTGCGCGATGACGCACACGCATCCGACTCGACGCGGGCGTCGAAGGTGCCAGCGACGGCTACGGATTCCGCCGACGTCGCCGGCGTCGTCAATGCATACCACCGCGCGCTGGCCGCCGGTGACAGCGCCGCCGCCATGACGCTGCTGGCCCCGGATGCCATCATTCAGGAGAGCGGCAGCGTGGAGACGCGAAGCGACTATGCGGGTCACCACCTCCCCGGCGACATGCGGTTCGCGCAGGCATTGCCCGGCGTGCGGAGTGCGCAGCGCGTCGTCGTCGTCGGCGACGTTGCGTGGAGCACCTCGACCAGTGTCACGAAGGGTAAGTACCGTGACCGCGACATCAATTCCATGGGTGCGGAGTTGATGGTGCTCGCGCGCGTTGGTGGCGTGTGGCGGATTCGCGCCATTCACTGGTCATCGCGCACACCACGCAGCTAATCAGACCACACTTCGTGCAGGCGCACGCTGCGCTGGCCTCATTCGTTCTCCGGTGTCGGCCGTGCCGCATTGCGACATCGTCCGCCCGTCCATCACCTCACCCTTTGCACTGCGAGAGCAACCGATGCGTACCCTGAGACAGGCGCTGTCCACGCTACTTCCTGCCCTCGTGCTGAGTGCTGTCGCGGCGCCGGCCGCTGCGTTGAGCCCTTCAGACGAGAACACTCGGTTCTGGAATGCTTCGCCTGCCGCCGGCATGACGGACAGCAGTGACGCCATCGCAGCGTTGCGCGCCGTGTTCGCCGCGGCAGAACGTGGCGACCTGCTCGCACTGGACTCGCTGTATGCCGGTGACAGCCTGACCGTGGTGGAGGGTGCGGGCATCAATCGCGGGTGGGCTGATTACCGCGACCATCATCTCGGACCTGAGGTCAAGGCGATGAAGAACTTCGTGTACCGACCCGTGGACATCAAGGTACACGTCGTTGGGACGACCGCATGGACGACCTTCCGCTACACGCTCAAGGCCGACATGAATGGCCGGTCGATTGACAACGTCGGGCGTGGTACGGCGATCCTGATCCGGCGAGGCACCGCGCGTGATGGCCGGTGGGTGGTGCGTCACATCCAGACGAGTTCGCGCGCTCGGCGGGCGAGTGATCCTGCATCAGAGTGATGGACTGCGTTCACGCGTGCCCACCGACGCTGAACTGACGCCAGCTACCCCTCCGCTGGCGTCGGCGTCGCGACGAGGATTGCCGTCAGCAGCAGCACGAGCACGCCGAAGAAGAGTTCGACACGCACGGACCGCGTCAGATCGACTGCCGCCCGCTGATCCGCGCGCAACCGCGGCCTGATCCACCGCCAGTTCACGAGACCCGCAAGCAGCATCGGTGTCAACACGAGCAGCTTGACGGCGAGCGTCCGTCCATACGAGCTGTCGAGA
>JAYWIJ010000093.1:0-3885 GCA_043788935.1 Gemmatimonadaceae bacterium
TCGCGCGCAAGCTCAACACGCGACCACGCAAGACGCTCGGCTACAAGACGCCGGCCGCTATGTTATTCGAAGCTGTTGCAACGACCGATTGAATCCACCACTGAGGAACCGCAGAACTGCGACAAGCAGAAACAACGATCCCCGTCTGGCGCATGCCGGACGGGGATTGTTGTCTTTTGACGACGTTTCAGCGAAACATCAACGCGAAGGCGACGGTGTGGATGACGGCGAGGACGGCCGCTTTTTCCTTTTCCATGCGTCCGATGACGTAGGCGCCGAGGCCGAGCAGCACCGCGCTCCAGATCACGAACGGATCGGCAATGGCGGCGAGCTTGAGCACGATCGAATTGGTGTCGTCGGGAAGAACTCGCGCCGCGCTGGTCGCGAACGAGTACTTGCTCGTGATCGTCGCCACGTCCAGCACCAGCCCCTGCGCACCCATCACGGCGCGCCCGAGCAATTCGGGAAAACTCGCCAGCACCGACACCGTGGTAGCCTGTGCGAACGTGAGCTTCGCGCCCATCAGGTTGCCGAGCAGCATGACCACGAGACCACTGATCCACGCACCGATGGCCACGAACGCCGGAATCAGATACACGAGCACACTCTTGAACTTCTCGGCGAAGGCCTTGCCAGCCTCGATCTGCTTGGCGTCCAGCGCCTTGCCGCTCGCCTTCGCCTGCGCGGCCATCGCCTTGGCGAACTCGATGTCGCCGACGGCGTCGCTCATCTGAATGGACAGGAAGTAGATGGCGACGGACACGACGACGAGGATCAGCAGTGCCATCCCATAGCGGGCATCGCGCCGACGATCGAAGACCGCCGTCGGGCTGTAGAAGATGTCCAGCGCGTCTTCCCATGTGGACGCAAATCCGCCGGTTGCTCCCTTCGGCGCCGGCTCGAGATCGAACGGCGCCGGCGTCGGAGGTAATCCACTCATCGTGCGGCCTCGCCCTCGAGGTACGTGTAGCCTTCCAGCCCGGCGACGTAGTCGGCGATGAACGCGTTGGCTTCACTGCGCGTGATGCCGTCGGCGTTCTGCACCTTGCGACGGAAGGTGGCCAGCAGCGTGGGTGCGTGAAACTGCACGTAGTTCAGCACTTCGGTCACGGTGTCGCCGTGCACGATGTCGCTGACCACATATCGCCCATCCTCCGCCAGCTTCACGTGCACCGCGTTGGTGTCACCGAAGAGGTTGTGCAGGTCACCGAGAATTTCCTGATATGCGCCGGTGAGGAAGATGCCGAGGATGTAGTCTTCATCGGCCTTCGGCACATGCAGTTCGAGGCTCGGCCGTCCTTCGCGATCACCCACGAATCGATCGATCTTGCCATCGGAGTCGCAGGTCACGTCCTGCAGCGTGCCCATGCGGTCGGGACGCTCGTCGAGGCGGTGCACGGGCATCACCGGGAAGAGCTGGTCGATCGCCCAGTGGTCCGGCAGCGACTGAAAGAGCGAGAAGTTGCAGAAGTAGCGATCGGTGAGCGCTGCCTCGACTTCGGGAATGATGTCCTCGAACTCCTCCGGATCCTCGCGCGCGACGCGCTGCAGGCCGTTCATGATGCCGAGATGCAACTGCTCCGCGATCGCGAGCGAGCGCAGATCGAGGGCATCCGCCGAGAAGTACTGGCGCGCGCGATCCTTGTCGAAGCTCGCATCATGTGTGATCTCGCGAACCTTGCGCGGCTTGAGCGGCTCGTCGGAATGCACCGTGACCCAATCCTCCAGCATCTCGTGCAGGAGGGTGTGGTCGTCGTCGGTGAGTTCGGGAAGCATCGGGACCGTATTCGTCTCGACGTCGATGACCTTCACCAGCATCAGCGCGTGGTGGGCCGTGAGCGCACGACCACTTTCGCTGATCAGGTTCGGCATCGGCAGGTCGTGCTCGCGGCACACCTCCGCCATGGTGTACACCACGTCGTTGGCGTACTCCTGCGGCGTGTAGTTCACGCTGGCTTCGGCGGTGGAGTTGGTGCCGTCGTAGTCCACACCGAGACCGCCACCGACGTCCACATAGGTGACGTCCACGCCCATGCGGCGCAGTTCTGTATAGAAGCGCGCGACTTCCTGCAGGCCCGCCTTGATGTAGCGGATGTCGGGAATCTGGCTGCCGAGATGGAAGTGGATCAGCTTGAGGATGTCGAGCCGGCCGAGCGCCTTGAGCTTGTCGATCAGCTTGACCAGCTGCGCGACATTCAGGCCGAACTTGCTCTTCTCGCCACCGCTCTGCGCCCAGCGGCCGAAGCCCGCCGAGGCGAGCTTGATGCGCACGCCGGCGGTCGGTACGACGCCGAGTTCGTCAGCCACTTCCAGCAGCACGTCGAGCTCCGACAGTTGCTCGAGCACGATGAACACGCGATGGCCCAGCTTCTGGCTGATCAGGGCCAGTCGCATGAACTCATGGTCCTTGTAGCCGTTGCAGACGATCAGGTGATCGGTCTTGTCGGTCAGCGCGATGACGGCCTGCAGTTCCGGCTTGGAGCCGCACTCGAGGCCCACGCCGTACGGCTGGCCGAATTCGTGGATTTCCTCGACGACGTGACGCTGCTGATTGACCTTGATCGGGAAGACGGTGGTGTACTTGCCGAGGTAGCCGTACTCCTTGATCGCCGCCTCGAACTCTTCGCTGAGCTGATGCACGCGCGAGCGGAGGAGGTCGGAGAACCGGAGCAGCACCGGCATCGCGACGCCCTGCGCCTCGAGATCCTGCGCGAGCTCGAACAGGTCGACTTCACGATCGGGGTGTTCGCGGTCGGGACGCACCACGACGTGGCCCTTGGCGTTCACGTCGAAGTACCCACTGCCCCAGCCTTCCACGTTGTAGAGGGCACGGGCATCGTCGATGGTCCACGGCACGGCAGCGCCGGGAGCGGCGACCGGCGAAAGCGGCAAGGTTGTCATGAGATGAATTGTAGGGCAATCCGGGGGGTGGGGGTATGCTCACCGCCCCTGTTGTGGTTCAGCGGGCGAGGGAGACGTACCGGCGGAGGTAGCGCTCGTCGATCCAGCGCTTGAGGTGCTGCGCCCATCGGGCTTCGAGCGCGACGCCACGCCAGCGGAGCAGCGCCGCACCGTCGCCGGTGCTGAGCAGCGCGAGGAAGTCCTGCTGTGGCGAATACCGGACGCGATCCACAGTGCCTGTCATGCGAGCCTGAACGTTGGCCGCGAGGATCGGTGCCATGCGCACCGCGTAGACACCCGCTTTCACCGTTGCCGGGGCATGTCGGAGGGTGACGCAGTCGCCGGCACCGAAGACCGATCCATCGGCCGTGAGTGCGAGCGTCTCGTCGGCGAACGGATATCCGCGCTCGTCGCAGTCGAGGCCAGAGCCCGCCAGCCATGGCGGCGCTGCAGGCCCGGTCACCCACGCCGTCGCGAGCGATGTGATGGTCCGCACACCCTCCGCGGTCTCGACGCGCACGCCGTCACGCAACACTTCCCGAACGGTGCCGGAGACGAAGGCGATGCCTCGCGATGCCAGCGCACGGCCCGCCAGCAGCCGCATCCGCTGCGTGAAGCCCGCAAGCGGCAACTCCGGCGCCGTTGCCGCATCGATGATCGCCACCAACGGCACACGCCCCGCCTTCGCGATTCGCGCGTGCACGGCGAACGCGATCTCCACGCCGGCTGCACCGGCGCCCACGACGACGGCGGCGATCGGTGCGCCGCGCGGCCACGCCGCGATGGATGCGTCGAGCCGCTCCGTGAGTCGGAGCGCGGACGCGAAGGGACGCATGGCGCAGGCATGTTCCGCAGCACCGGGCACAGCGAATGCGGCTGGGACACTGCCCACATCCAGCGACAGCAGGTCGTACGACAGTTCGGCGCCCGAGTCGAGCGTCACCAGGCGTCGGCTGACGTCGAGTGCGGTCACGCGGGCCACGT
>JAYWIJ010000094.1:0-14162 GCA_043788935.1 Gemmatimonadaceae bacterium
GCACAGGCTTCTCGCCCGCCTCGCGCACACTCGTGTCATGGATCCGCACACACGCAGAGTCGCTCGGCACCGATCGCAGCCTCACCGCCGAGATGTCGCGCGTGGCGCTGGCACTGGAAGACGAAGACTGGGCCGCAGAAACGCCACTGGCCGCCGACCGCGAGTAGTAGCGGTCCGGCGGCCAGTGGCGCCTGCGGCAGGATGTCGTCCTACACCGCCTGCAGCACGCGCTCAACGCGGACGGCAGATCCATTCAGGTCGGCACGCGACCACAATGCTGCCAGGTCGAACTCGGTGCCGCGTGTCGACGCGAGTTCACCGGCTTCGGCAACGCACAGCACTTCGCTGAGCGCATTCCGCGCGGCGGGAGCGGATCACCTTCGGGCGTCCGACATTCGTGACCATCAGCTGGCGACTTTCACGAGAGGAGGATCAGGTGATCCTCGCTCTGACCGATGACGCAGATGGTACGGTGGTCTTCACGACGAAGGCGGAAGGCTGGCCCATTCAGGACCTTCGACTCGAGATCGCGCAAGAGCAAGGGCGTGGGAGCACGCTCCATGTGCGCTGTGACGTCACCAAGCTTGCCGACTATCTGGTGTTGCGCGTCAGCAGCACTGAGGACGACGGGCTCGTGTCGGTGCCGTCGATGGCGGTGCTGCACATCGAACAGCGCGATCTCTCGGCGCTGGCCGTGTCTGGGACGAGGCTCATCGACCGACTCGCCGGCGGCACGCACCCGCTCGTCGATCTGGGCGAACTGCTGTTCGACTCACCCGTCGATCCCGACGGCGCCACGTATGTGCACGTGCGGTACGAGGTGGGAGACACGCGTGTCATCGCGCTGCGCGTCCGTGCCGTGCTCGGGATCACGCGCGGCAGCAAGAAACCCGTTCCAGTCACGCTCCGCGCGGCGCCGGTGCGCGGCTTTCTCTCGAGCGGACAGGAAGTCGTGGCCGTCATCGACCTCGCCCGTGCGCTCAGCCTCACTAACATCACCGCCGTGCAGGCAGCGGAGGAGCACGACGCGGTGGTCGCGGCGTAAATGTGAACTGATGGCTTGCAGCGCTCACGCGCCGCGCGCGAGCGCTGCGTGACACCAGAAGGGGCGAATGCGCCGCACCGAACGTCAGACGGTGCGGAGCCCCCGCAGCGTGCGCTGATCCTGCCGTCTGACGAGCTCCGCCAGCACCTCCAGAAAGGAGAGCGTGCGGGCAGCCGTCAGTGAGGCCGGATCGAACTGCGGCATGCCGAACTGCCGGCACAGAAATGACCGATGCTCATTCGGCCAGTTCTGCTCCCAGTTGATCGTGCGCATCGACCAGTGCGCGAACGACCGAGTAGTGATCGGCATGAAGCTGATCAACCGGAGGTCGGTATGTCGCCGGTCCGTCAGCAGGCGATGCAGCAGCGCATTCAGAACCGTCGAGGTGCCTTCGACGACTTGGAGAAAGATACCGTCACCGAGCATCAGGAACCCGGTGATGCCACGGAGCTTGTTGTTCGCGGCCGAGCGTTCGGCGAGTGTGAGCAGATCAGAGTTCCCGAGATCGGGGACGGCCCTGCTGCAATAGATGAGTCGGGTGGTATCCATCGCACGGTGTCGAAGACAGAATCAACGAACCGCAACGGACGCGAGCGTACAATCCAGAAGCGGCAACTCGGGTAATACCGTTCTCGTGCACGCGCTGCGCGCCGCGGGATGTGACCGTTCTGTGTGCGCAGACACGAAAATAGTATCGGCTGCTGTATCGAAAAGGCGATACCGAGCGTCTGCAAACGCATTGCGTGATACATCACGCTATCCGGCAGTGTCGATTGCGCTGGATGCGACGTCAGTGCTCCGCTCCACACCAAGCCAGAAGCACCAAAAGATTCGGGCGCCCCGGCCGGTGTGGCGGAGCGCCCGAATCGAGCAGCGATCATATGGACGGACAGGGTGGGATTCGAACCCACGGTACCGTTTCCGGCACGCCGGTTTTCGAGACCGGTTCCTTCAACCGCTCGGACACCTGTCCAACTCGACCAGCGAACTGGCCCAGCCCTGCAGTTTAGGCAGTTTGTGCCGCTGGGTCAACGTGGCGCAGCGATCAGACCGGCTCCGCGCGGCGCGCGGCGAAGAACCCACGCAGCTGGACGCCCGCCTCCTCCTCGAGGACGCCGCCCGCCACTTCCGGCCGATGGTTCAGTCGAGGATGGCGCAACAAGTCTCCCACGGAGCCCGCCATCCCCGCCTTTGGATCCCAGGCGGCGAACACCACGCGATCCACGCGCGCGAGCACGATCGCCCCCGCACACATCGCACACGGCTCCAGTGTCACATACAGCGTGCACTCCGTCAGCCGGTCCATCCCGAGCACCTGCACCGCTGCGCGCATCGCGCGCACCTCGGCATGCTGCATCGCATCACGTGCCCCCCGCATCGCGTTCGCCCCCGTCGCCACGAGCGCATCACCGCGCACCACCACCGCACCGACCGGCACCTCACCCGCGGCACCCGCGAGCGCGGCCTGCTGTAGCGCCTCGCGCATCCACCGCTCGTCGCCGGGACGCGCGAACCCACTCACGCGCCGGCCTCCGCCGGTTCCACCACGTCAGGTGTCGCGGTCTCTGCAACCTGACGCGTGAACACGAGGCAATTTCCTTCGCCGGGCGTCGCGACGATCGCGTCGCCATCGTGCAGTGAGCCATCGAGCAGCGCCAGCGCGAGCGGATTCTGCACCAGACGCTGAATCGTGCGCTTCAGCGGCCGTGCACCGAACGCGGAGTCGTAGCCTTCACCCACGAGCATCCGCTTCGCCTCGGGCGACAGTGTCAATGTCAGCTTTCGCTGTCCGAGCATACCGTCCAGTTTCTCGAGCTGCAGATCGACGATCTCCGCGATCTGCTCCTCGCCCAGCGGACGGAACACCACCACATCGTCGATGCGGTTGAGAAACTCCGGCCGGAACTGCTGTCGCAGCATGCCGAGCACCTGCGTTTCGACCAGCGCCCAGTCGTCCCTGTACCGTTCGAGAATGACCTGACTGCCGATGTTGCTGGTCAGAATGACGACGGTGTTGCGGAAGTCGACGGTGCGACCCTGGCTGTCGGTCAGACGGCCATCGTCCAGCAGCTGCAGCAGCACGTTGAACACATCGGGGTGAGCCTTTTCGATCTCGTCGAAGAGCAACACGGAATACGGGCGGCGACGCACCGCTTCGGTGAGCTGGCCACCTTCGTCATAGCCGACGTAGCCCGGCGGTGCACCGATCAGGCGGGCCACCGCGTGCTTCTCCATGTATTCCGACATGTCGAGCCGCACCATCGCCTTCTCGTCATCAAACAGGAAGTCGGCGAGCGCGCGCGCCGTCTCCGTCTTGCCCACGCCAGTGGGACCAAGAAAGAGGAAGCTGCCGATCGGCTTGTTCGGATCCTGCAGCCCGGCGCGCGACCGACGCACGGCATTCGACACGGCGGCCACGGCGTCACGCTGACCCACCACGCGATGCGACAGCTCCTCTTCCAGCTTCGTCAGGCGCGCACGCTCCGATTCCATCATGCGCTGCACGGGAATGCCAGTCCACTTCGCGACCACCGCAGCGATGTCGTCGTCGCCGACTTCCTCCTTCAGGAAGCGGCGACGCCCGTCGCGCGTGGACACCGTCGCCTCGGCCGCGTCCAGCTCACGCTGCAACTGCGGAATGCGACCGTACCGGATCTCGGCAGCTTCCTGCAGGTTGCCCGTGCGTGCCGCACTCTCGGCATCCGTGGTGGCCTGATCGATGGCCTGCTTGATGCGCCCGACCTCACCGAGCGCCTGCTTCTCGGCGTGCCACTGCGCCTTCATCGTGGCGCTCTGCGTCTTCAGCTCGGCCAGCTCGCGCTCGAGCGCCACGAGACGCTCACGTGCCGCGGCATCCGTCTCCTTCTGCATCGCCTGTCGCTCGATCTCGAGCTGCATCACGCGACGCTCCACCTCGTCGATCGGCTGCGGCATCGAATCGATCTCGATGCGCAGACGGCTCGCCGCTTCGTCGAGCAGGTCGATGGCCTTGTCCGGAAGGAACCGGTCACCGATGTAGCGGTTCGACAGTGTTGCGGCAGCCACGATCGCGCTGTCGGTGATGCGCACCCCATGATGCGACTCGTAGCGCGCCTTGAGGCCCCGCAGAATCGCTATCGTGTCGTCGAGCGTCGGTTCACCGACGAGCACCGGCTGGAAACGGCGCTCCAGCGCGGCGTCCTTCTCCAGGTGCTGCCGGTACTCGTCGAGCGTGGTGGCACCCACCATGTGCAGTTCACCGCGCGCGAGCATCGGCTTCAGCATGTTCCCCGCGTCCATCGACCCTTCCGCCTTGCCCGCACCGACGAGCGTATGCAACTCGTCGATGAACACCACGACTTCACCGTCGCTGTCCACGATCTCCTTGAGCACGGCCTTCAGTCGCTCCTCGAACTCGCCGCGAAACTTGGCGCCGGCGATCAGGGCGCCGAGGTCGAGCGAGAGCAGCTTCTTGCCGCGCAGCCCTTCAGGCACGTCACCATTGATGATGCGCTGCGCGAGCCCCTCGACGATAGCCGTCTTGCCGACGCCGGGTTCACCGATCAGCACGGGATTGTTTTTGGTGCGGCGCGACAGCACCTGAATGACACGCCGGATCTCGTCGTCACGACCAATGACCGGATCCAGCTTGCCGTCGCGGGCGCTCTCGGTGAGGTCACGCGTGTAGCGCTGCAGCGCCTGGTAGCGGTTTTCCGGCGACTGATCGGAGACGGTATGTGTTCCGCGCACCGCCTTCAATGCCGTCGCCAGCGCCTCACGTGTCGCACCCAGCGACGTGAGCAGCGCCTTGCTGTCCGTGCCCTTCACGTCGGCCAATGCGAGCAGGAAGTGCTCGGTGCTCACGTAGTCGTCTCCCAGCGCCTTGGCGTCGGCATCGGCACGGTCGAACACCTGATTGAGTTCGCGCGACACCTGCGGCTGCGCGTCACTCTGTTTCGGGTAACGTGCCGCTTCGGTTTCCGCGCGCTGTTTCAGCTCGGCCGTCTTCACTCCGGCCTTCTGCAGCAACGGCACGACGATGCCATCCTGCTGCGCGATCAGCGCCAGCAGCAGATGCAGGTCGTACACGAGCGGATTGCCGGCACGGCGTGCAAGCGAAATCGCCTCGTTCACAGCTTCGCCGGACTTGATCGTGAGGCGGTCAGGATTCAGCATCGGGCAATCGGGGCTCAGGGAATGACGCGATACCATACGCGAACGTGGAACTCAGGTTGCAACTGCGGGACCCCACGCCGCTGCCGTCCCCGGCAGCCCGCACCCGCCACCCTGACAGGTGCCCGCCTGCATGGCAGGGCTTGCGACGACACCGGGGGCCCCAATACGCTCGCATGCATGAGAATGCGCGGGATGCTGATGGCGGTCATCGTGTTGGCGGGATGCCGGAGCCGGAAGGCCGACCTGGGTATGTCGGACAGCGCCTTCGTGCAGGTCATGAGCGAGCTGAAGGTCGTCGCCGACGTCCCCAACCTCACACCCGCCGTCCGCGCGCAGCGCAGGGAGGCGGTGTTCAGAAAGCGGAAGGTGACCGCCGAGCAACTCGAGAAGCTCGACGCGGCGCTGGCTGCGCATCCCAATCATGCCAAGCTGCTCTGGTCGCTCATCGAGCAGAAAGCCGTGCAGGAGCCCCCGAAAAACCTGAAGTGATGCGAAATGAGGGCGTCTCCGGGACTGCGGAAACGCCCTCACCTCGACACCACCAGCTTTTTCACCACGGCACGGCCATTCACTTCCAGTCGATACAGGTAGATGCCATCGGGCGCATCGCGCTGTGTCCCTTGCACCCGGCCGTCCCAGTACGCCTGATACTGACGACAGGTCAGCATCACTCCATTCAGCCGTCGCGCTCCATCCAGCTCGCCGTTCGCGCCGGCCAGCTGGGCCACTGCGACCTCCTGTGCCAGGAGGTTGTAAATCCGCAGCGATACCCGGTACTGCCGCCGGGCATCCCGACAGACGGGCGGATCGCCCACGAAAAAGGGAAATCGCGTTTCGCCAGCGGTGGGATTCGGAGAACTCTGCCCGAGATCGAAACCGTCAGGACGCAGCTTGACCGGGGGTTGAGCCGGTGCAACCGGTGCCTGCGCAAACGATACGGTGGGCATCACGACGGCGAGACACACGGCGAGCAGCCGCGCGGGTCTACGCCAGGTCATGTCACACTCCACACGAACGAGAAAGGGGTCTGATGAGCCTCAAGTGGGGGTTATGCAAAGCGGGACGGTCCCGCGACTACGGTAGCATACGCTTCGCCTCCGCCTAAGCAAGCGACGGACCAGCGCAGCCCGCTTTCCCAATCTTCTACGCGCCTCGCCCCCGAAGGGTTCGGGCGGGGCTCAGCCCTCGCCCGTCGTCCAGGTGTCGAAAGCGCGCAGCGGCCGTCCATCGCTCAGGTGGGCGTGAACGAAGATCCTGAGCAGGCGCTGGTGTGCCCGTACGATCAGCGCGTCGAGCACGCTGGGCTCGGGCTCCGCACCACCGTCCAGCCTGCCGAGCCACGCGCTCAACGTGGCTCGGGCCGATGCCGGGAGCCTCCGCGACGGGACCCGACCCGCGCACCCCGGACAGAGCACCCCACCCGATTCCGCGCTGAATGACACATCCAGCTCGGCGGGCAGCACCAGTCCGCATTCCACGCACGCCTCCAACGCCGGCGTGAAGCCGATCGCGCCGAGCAGCCGCCACGTGGCCCGGACCGCGGCGACCGTCGCATCAGCATCCGTCGCGATGGCATCCAGGCCGGCCTGCAGTGCGTCGAAGGCGTCCGCCGGTGTCCCGTCGTCCGTGGCCACCCGCAGCATCACCTCGGCGAGCGCCGACGCTCCCTCAAATCGCGCCAGCGAGCCGCCGAGTGCTGCGCGGGAACGGGTGATGTCGAACCGGGCCAGCGTGTGCAGATCGCGACCGGCCTTCGCCTCGAACTGCACTTCTCCCTCGGCAAAAAGGTCGACCGCCGACCCGAAGCGTCGTTGCGACGACCGTGCGCCTCGCGCCATGACCGATTGCACCCCAGCCTCTCGCGTGGCCAGCCGCAGGATGCGGGATGACTCGCTGTAGTTCTGCACATGCAGCACGATGGCGGGAGTGACGACAGGTGGCACACAGCCAATCTACGCCGCAGGCGCGCGCTGCGGTCAGCGCGGCCGACGCAGCGGCACGAGGGTTGGTGCGCCCACGGCAGGGTCGTGCGACACCACCAGCGGCCAGCCGTACACCTTTTCGAGGATGGCGCCCTGCATCACCTCGCGGGGCGATCCCGCCGCGGCGACATGCCCCTGATCCATCAGCACGATCTGATCGGCAAAGCGCGCCACGAGTGTGAGCGTATGACTGACCAGCACGATCGTGCGGCCGCGCTGCGCCTCGCGTGACAACGTCTCGAACGTCGCCATCTCATGCGCGATGTCGAGAAACGTGGTCGGCTCGTCGAGCAGCAGCACCGGCGTGTCCTGCGCCAGCGCGCGCGCAAGCCGAACGCGCTGCCACTCGCCACCGGAGAGTTCATCGGTGCGACGGCTCGCGAACGCACGCACGTCGGCGCGCTCCATGGCGTCGTCGACCAGTGCCTGATCAGCGGCGGTGGGCGTATCCCACAATCCGAGGAACGGCGATCGGCCGAGCGCGACATAGTCCGCCACGCGCATCGGAAATGCCAGCGATTCGCGCTGTGGCATGACCGCGACCATGCGACTGTTCGCCAGCGTCGCCGTCGCTGCGAGCTCGGTCGCACCGACGAGAATGCGGCCACTGCGTTCAGGCATGAGGCCAAGCACGCCACGCACCAGTGAACTCTTGCCGCTGCCGTTCGGGCCCACGATGGCCGTCATGCTGCCCGACGGCGCCGTGATCGACGCATGCACGACGACCGGTGTGCCACCGCGTGCATACGCGAGCGTCACATCGTCGAACCGCAGCGGAACGCCATTCATCGGATGCGCCGCAGCCGCGCGAGGAACACCGGCACACCGATGAGTGCCGTGATCGCACCGATCGGCAACTCGACGGGCGCGCGCACCGTGCGCGCGAGCAGGTCGGCGAAGAGCAGCAGCACGGCCCCGCCGGCAGCAGCACTCACGATCAGCGCACGGTGCCGCACGACGCCGAACGCACGCACGATGTTCGGCACCACCAGACCGACGAAACCGATCAGCCCTGCCGCAGCCACGCTCGCTGCCGCGAGCATGGCACTGATCAGAAAGATCTGTCGCGTGGTGCCAGCCACATCGGCGCCGAGTGCCGCCGCCGATTCATCACCGAGCGCCAGCACGTCGAGCAACCGGCCACGCGTGAACAGCAACGCCAGTCCGATCGCGACGTACACGGCGAGCCAGCTCACGCGTACCCAGGATGCATCGGTGAGACTGCCCGCCATCCACCACATCGCGCCACGCACCCGCTCGGGCGACACATCGGCGAGCAGGATCAGGATCACGGCATTGGTGAACGCGCCGATGATCACGCCCGCCATCAGCAGGATACGTGGATCGCGTGCACCGCCAGCAGCGCGTGCCAGCGCGAGCACCAGCAACACGGCCGCGATCGCGCCGGCGAACGCCAGCAGCGGGACTGACGCCGCCGACGTGATGCCGATCGTCATGGCCACGACTGCTCCCACGGCGGCCCCGCCTGAGACACCGAGCAGGTACGGTTCGGCCAGCGCGTTGCGCAGCGTGCCCTGCAGCGCCGCACCGCTGCCGCCGAGCGCGCACCCCACCAGTATCGCGAGTGCCACGCGCGGCAGGCGGAGCTCGCGGACGATCGTGACGGTCACGGGATCGCCTTGCCCACTCAGCGCACGCAGCACGTCACCGAACGCGAGCGGCACCGCGCCGATCGCCAGCGACGCCACGACGAGGACGATCAGCGCGACCGCCGTGCCGCCCCACAGCATGGCGGCGCGCCGGTGCACACCGGTCATGATCAGCGTCCGTGCGTTCGCGAATGCATCAGCGCGCGGCGTCGCGGCTGATGAGCGCGGAGGTCAGCTCGTTCTTCAGACGATTGCGCTCGGCCTGATACGCCTGCCGCGCGGCATCGTCCGGTTCGCGCGCGCGCTCGAACTTCGCATCGAGATCCGCGATCTGGCGTGCCAGACGTTCGGCTTCGCGGTCAGCGGCAGCCGCAGACAGCGCACTCGCGGAACGGGGCGCCGTGCGTCGCCCGAATGCACGCGCCAGCGACACCAGCATGGCCAGCGCGATGGCGGCCACGAGCGAGTACACCATGCGAGTCTTCTGCGATTGCCCGCTGCCCGGCAGGTCCATCTCCAGCACACCGCCGGCGGGCACGTCGTTACCAAGAAACCGACGGAAGTTGCGTCCATCGATCGAGGCAGGCGCCGTTTCAGCGATCTTCGGTGCGGTGACCGTTGCCTGCGGATCTTCGGCGAGCACCTCGAGCACCCCGGTGGCGAACTGCACGGGCATCTTCAGCGGAAAGGCGTCGGCGTCGATCGAATACGAAAACGACAACCGCTTGAGGCCCGGCGCAAACGGCATCTGCACCATCACCTCGCCGTCGGCCATCGTGACGGCATCGGCAGGCACGTCGCCCTGCGCCACCTTGAAGTCCTGCACGCCCTGCGGAATGCGCACGCGAAAGGTCGGCGTCTTGTCGGTGGTGCCGATCAGCGTGCGGCTCGAGTCGTTCGTGATTTCGAAGACTTCGATGATGGCGCGTCGTGTGCCACCGGTGGCGGCCGACAGGATGATGTGACGGCCACGCACGGTGAGCCGGATTCCGCTCGACGTGGTATCGAACACCTGAATCTCGGCGTCCTGCCCGGCGACTTCCGGCGCGGAGAGCCCCGACGAGAAATACGCGATGCCGGCATAGCTGGCCGACACGAAATAGATCGCGTCGCTGGCGCCGGAGAGCTGATAGGTGAAGCAGTACGCGCCTTCCGGATCCGTGCGCACCGAGTCGAGCGGACCGGCGCGGTCGCGTCCCACGCGGTGCAGCGTGACCCACGTGCCGGTCACCGGCTCGAACGCCTCGACACCCGGCCTGACGACACGTCCCGTGACGGTGCGCGGGCCCGTCGGCAACGCCTCAGCCGAGGGCGGCAGCGTGTCCTGGGCTGCGGGGACGAGGGGTGCGGGCGCCGGTGGCGCGACGGCGGCAGCCTGCGCACTGACTGTCATCGGCGCGCAGAGCGCGAGCACCAGCGCCAGCATGCCCGTACGGAGGCGCGTCATGCCCCGATCATGGCATGAACTTGCCGAGATCCTCGGGTCGCAGTCGCTGGAGGTACGCCTTGAGTTCATCCGGGCTCATGTCGGTGCCCGTCGAGCGGTCACCATCAGGTGTGGGCGGGGGCACGAGAGGCTCATCCTCATCCTCGAGCGTGACCAGCAGATCGTCGGCGGCAAAGATCGCCGCACCGGTGCGCAACGCAATGGCGATGGAGTCGCTTGGCCGCGCA
Organism: Gemmatimonadaceae bacterium; assembly: GCA_043788935.1. Classification (GTDB taxonomy): domain Bacteria; phylum Gemmatimonadota; class Gemmatimonadetes; order Gemmatimonadales; family Gemmatimonadaceae; genus JACMLX01. The sequence continues at coordinate 10,467 of JAYWIJ010000094.1, forward strand.
TCGATCGAGACCAGGCTGTCGTCGTGCTGCTGCAACTGCAGTTCGGCGTAGTAGGTGCCCCGCTCGACCCGACTGATGACGACGCGCCGGACCGTGGCCCGGAGGCCCAGCACGATCTGCTTGATCAGGTCATGCGTCAGCGGCCGTTCACGCACCACCGATTGCAGTTCCATCACGATCGCCTCGGCCTCAGGCTGCCCGATCCAGATCGGGAGCACCCGCGGACCGTGCAGTTCCCGCAGGACGACCACGAAGGTGTTGCTCGCGCTGTCCACTCCGAGCCGCGCCACGCGCATCTCAATCACGGACAGTTCTCCTCACGATGCAGGCATCAGATGACCGTCGCGGCACCCGTCAGGTGACGGGTGCGCGTGACGGCCGCGGCTCAGCGGAGGGCGGCCTTGAGTTCCTTCGCCTTGTTCGTCCGCTCCCACGTGAACGTGTTGTACGCCCGGGATGGCTTTCCGGTCGTCACGTCGACATGTCGCGTGGTACCCGGCGTACGGCCGAAGTGCCCATAGGCCGTGGTCGTGGCGTAGATCGGCTTGCGCAGGTCGAGCGCGGTCGTGATGCCCTTCGGCGTCAGGTCGAAGACCTCGCGTACGGCACGCGTGATCTCGGCATCCGCGACGATCCCGGTGCCGAACGTCTCGACGCGGATCGACACGGGCTCGACGACACCGATGGCGTACGCCACCTGCACTTCACAGCGGCGAGCGAGTCCGGCCTTCACGATGTTCTTCGCCACCCATCGCGCGGCGTAGGAGGCGCTGCGGTCCACCTTCGACGGATCCTTGCCGCTGAAGGCGCCGCCGCCATGACGACCCATGCCGCCGTACGTGTCCACGATGATCTTCCGACCGGTGAGTCCGCAGTCACCCTGCGGGCCGCCGATCACGAAGTTCCCCGTCGGATTGATGTGGAACTTGATCTTCTTCTGCACCAGTTCCGCCGGCAGCACAGGCATGATCACCTGCTCGATGACGGTGTCACGGATGGTGCGCTGCGAGACGTCGGGCGAGTGCTGCGTGGACACGACGACCGTGTCCACACCGATCGGCTGATTGTGCTCGTCATAGGCGATCGTCACCTGGCTCTTCGCGTCGGGACGCAGCCACTTGATCGCCTTCGACTTCCGCAGCTCGGCGAGCCGCGCCGTGATGCGATGGGCCAGCGTGATCGGCATCGGCATCAATTCGTCGGTTTCGTCGGTCGCGAAGCCGAACATCATGCCCTGGTCACCCGCTCCGCCCGTGTCCACACCCTGCGAGATGTCAGGCGACTGCTTGTCGATGGTGCTCATCACCGCGCAGGTGCGGCCGTCGATACCGAACTCCGGATCGTTGTAGCCGATGTCGGTGATGGTGCGACGCACGAGCGCCGGAATGTCCACCCAGGCGGAGGTCGTGATCTCGCCGGCCACGACAGCCAACCCGGTGGTCACCAGCGTCTCACAGGCCACGCGCGCCTTGTCGTCCTTGGCCAAAATTGCGTCCAGGACGGCGTCGGAAATGGCGTCGGCGACCTTGTCCGGGTGCCCTTCGGTGACCGATTCGGAAGTGAAGAGAATGCGTTCAGCCACAGCCGTGGGGATTGAAGAAAGGTATACAGAAATGCTTATATGTCAGACTGCGTATCCCAAAATATCCCCGGTGTCCGAGCCGAGCAACCCGAGTTCCGCCGGCGAGAGATCATGAGCCGCCGCCAGCAGCAGCCGGCGGACGATGCGCTCCGCCTCTGCCGCCGTCGAGCTCGCCAGTGCCGCTGCTGCCGCGTCGCGCGCCGCCTCCACGCCGATGCTCCGCAAGACCCGCTTCATCATCGGAACGGCCCGCGGTGCGACACTGAGATGCCGGATACCGAGCCCGACCAGCACGAAGGCCGTGAGCGGCTGTGACCCCATCTCGCCGCAAACCGCCACCTCGAGCCCGCGCTTCTTCCCTGCCTCCACCGTCATCGCGATCAGGCGCAGCACGGCCGGGTGCAGCGGCGTGAAGCGCGCCGCGAGATTCACGTTGCCCCGATCCACCGCCAGGGTGTACTGCACCAGGTCATTGGTCCCGATGCTGAAGAAATCCGCATCGTTCGCGAAGGTGTCGGCCGACACCGCAGCGGCCGGCGTCTCGATCATCACGCCGACCTGCACGCGATCCCGGAACACCGCCCCCCGCTCGTTGAGCGTGCGCGCCGCTTCGGCGATCAGCGCCCGTGTGCGGCGCACTTCGTCCACGCTCACCACCAGCGGCAGCAGGATGCGCACGTCGCCATGCGCCGCCGCCCGCAGCAGGGCGCGCAGCTGCACGAGGAAGAGTTCGGGCTGGTCGAGGCACATGCGGATCGCCCGCCAGCCCAGAAACGGATTCGGCTCGGTCGGGAAGCCGCCCACGGGCAACTTGTCACCGCCGATGTCGAACGTGCGGATGACCACCGGTTTGCCCGGGAACGCATCCACCACGCGACGATAGGCGCGATACTGCTCGTCCTCGTCGGGCATGGAGGCGCGACCGATCACCACGAACTCGGTGCGCATCAGCCCCACACCATCGGCGCCACTGGCCGCAGCGATCTCCGACTCTTCGGGGATGTCGACGTTGGCGCGCAACAAAATCCGTTCGCCGCTGGCCAGTTGCGCCGCGACATTCACCTGCGCGCGCAGACTCTCCTCGAGGATCGCCGCCTGCTCGGCGCGCAGCCTGGCGAGCGCGATCTCCTCGTCCGTCGGATTGACGACCAGCACACCGGTGGTGCCATCGAGCACGACGCGCTCGTTGCCCTTGAGCCGCGTGGTCGCGTCGCGCAGGCCGACCACCGCGGGCAGCCCCAGCGAGCGCGCGAGGATCGCGACGTGACTGGTACTCGTCCCTTCGTCGGTGGCCAGTGCTGCGATCGCCTCGCGATCCAGCTGCACCGTGAGCGACGGCGTCAGGTCGTGCGTGACGAGAATCGCGTTGCTGCCCTTGGGCAGGTCCACCGGATCGAGATCGGGGAGCGCGAGCAGCAGGCCGAGCACGCGGATGTGCAGGTCCATCAGGTCACCGACCCGCTCGCGCAGCATTGGTGCCGATGAGCGACCGAACCGTCGCCGCCACTCGAGCATCACCAGGTCGAAGGCGTGTTCCGCCGCCCGACGCTCGCGGATGAAGGCCTCCACCTCGGAGTTGAGTGCGCGGTCTTCGAGCATCGTGATCTGCACCTCGAAGATCATCGACTCCTCGGCACCGGCATGCTGCGCAGCACGGTCGCGCACGTGGCGCAGGCGATCCTTGGCGCGCGCCACCGCATCGTGGAACCGTGCCAGTTCGTGCACGATCTCCGGCTCCGTCACGATCCGGGGCGGCACGTCGGGCACTTCCCAGCGCAGCAGGTGCACTGGTCCCGCCACGATTCCCGGCGACGCCGGCAGCCCACGGAGCATGCGTTCCATCAGTGTTCCCCGAACCGTCCGGCCACGAGTGCCTCCAGCGCGTCGAGCGCGGCATCCGCGTCGGCGCCTTCGGCGCGGATGGTGATCGCGGCACCACACTCGGCGGCCAGCATCATGACGCCCATGATGCTCTTGCCATTCACCTCCACGTCATCACGCACGATGGTGATCGCCGACGTGAATCGCGCGGCCGTCTTCACGACTTCCGCCGCCGGTCTGGCATGCAATCCGTTGCGGTTCAGGATTTCGACTGTGCGCTCAGGCATGACGGA
>JAYWIJ010000095.1:0-14094 GCA_043788935.1 Gemmatimonadaceae bacterium
ATACCCACCCGTGTGGCACCAGGCGTTGATCCCCTGCGCCCGCAACGCCCTGACGCCAGCCACCAGCTCGGCCGTGCTGCGCGTGACGTCATCCGTCCCAAGCACGCCCACCACTGTCGTGACGCCAGCCTTGCGATAGCTCTCCGCCAGCGGCGCCGGCACCTTGCTCGCCGGCCCCGCCTCCCCGCCGCCGCCGGTGATGTGGCAATGCCCGTCGATCAGCCCCGGGATCACCTGCCGCCCGGCAAGGTCGACCTCCGCCACACCGAGGTACGACGGAAAGGACGGTCGCTCCGTCCCCATCCACAGAATCCGCCCACCCCCGGTCAGGATGTGGCGATGCCCCAGATGCTCTGGCGCATACACATCCGCATTCAGCAGCAGCCGCATCCCCGCAGCATCGCCCCCACCCACCAGATCGGTCGTCATCCCCAAGCCTACCGCCCCGAGGGGCGCTGAACCACACGGACCGGCAGAACTGCGAGGCTCACGCGGGGGAACCGGGGGGACCGGGGAGTCCTGAGCGGGACGATTTGCATACCCCTATACCAGCACCCGTATGCGGTTGAACCGTGACTGCGTGTGTATCAGCTGCCCCCGCGTAAACGCCCCCGGTCCCCCCGTGTGAGCGTTGCTGTTACGAATCCACTCAGGAAGGAATGCTCCGCGCGAGCCGGCTCTCCCTCCGAAGCCCAGCGTCGGTAACTTCACCCAATGCCTCTCCCGCCCAGCAAAGGCTGGCTGATCCCCATCGGCGGCAAGCTCACCGACGCCGCCATCCTCGACCGGTTCATCGGCCTCTGCGGCCTAAACCCCGTCATCGCCATCATCCCAACCGCCTCTGAAGAGTCGGACATGGGCGACTGGTACGAGAAGCAGTTCCGGAAGCACGGCGTGCGCTACGCCCGCGCCCTCAACTTCCAGCGCCGCTCCGACTGCGATGATCGCGACTGGATCGGCCGGCTCGAGGACTGCGACGGCGTCTTCATCACCGGCGGCAACCAGCTGCGGCTGACGTCCATTGTCGGCGGCACACCGGCGTCACGCCTGCTCCGCGAACGCTTCGCCGCCGGCATGCCCGTGGCCGGCACCAGTGCCGGCGCCGCGGTGATGTCCGAACACATGATCGGCGGCGGCGAGGAAGGCCCCACCCCGCGCGCGGGCATCGTGAACCTCGTGCCGGGCTTCGGCCTCACCCGCGACATCATCATCGATCAGCACTTCCGCCAGCGCGATCGCCTGGGCCGGCTCCTCACCGCGCTCTCCTCGCACCCGGGCTTTCTGGGGCTCGGCGTCGACGAAGACACCGCCGCCTTCATCAGCCCCGACGACGTGATCGACGTCATGGGCACCAGCGCCGTCACCGTCATCGACACGTCGGAGACGGAGTGCACGTCGGTGTGGCAGGCCGAGAAGTACGATCCGATCACGATGATCGGACTGCGCATGCATATGCTCACGCAGGGTGCCCGCTACGACATGCGCACCCGCCGCGCGCACGGCAGCAACGTGGTCACCCTCCTGCACTCCGATCCCGCCGTATGAAGATCCTCGATCGCAACGTCTACGTCGGGCCAAGCCACTACGCACACTTCCCGGTCATCCGGCTCGAGGTGGATCTCGGTGACCTGGAAGCGTGGCCGACGATGCGACTGGGACAAGGCTTTACCGACACACTCGTCGCCAGACTCCCGGGCCTCAGGGAGCATGGCTGCAGCTACGGCGAGCCGGGCGGCTTCATCCGCCGCATGACGGAGGACGAGGGCACCTGGCTGGGGCATGTGTTCGAACATGTCGTGCTCGAGATGCAGAACACTGCCGGCATCGCCGTCACCTTCGGCAAGACACGCAGCGCGGGGCGCGAGGGTGTGTATGACGTGGCGTTCGAGTACGAACAGGAAGACGTGGGCATCGAGGCCGCCGATCTGTCGCTCGATCTGCTGCATTCGCTCCTGCCAACCGATCTGCAGCCCGCGGACTTCGATCGCAGCTTCGACTGGGAATCACGCCGCGATGATTTCATCCGCTACGCCCAGCGACGTGCACTCGGCCCCAGCACCGCCAGCATCGTGCACGCCGCCGAAAAGCGTGGCATTCCGTGGATCCGGCTCAACGAGCAGTCGCTGATCCAGCTCGGATATGGGTGCAATCAGCAACGTATTCAGGCCACCATCACCGGCCGCACGTCACACATCGCCGTCGAACTGGCGTCGGATAAGGAAGAGACCAACAAGATCCTCGCCAATCTCGGTCTCCCGGTCCCGAAGCAGCGACTCGTGCAGGCGGCCGATCGCGCCGTGGATGCCGCGCGGCGCGTTGGGTTTCCCGTCGTGCTCAAGCCGTACAACGGCAATCACGGGCGCGGGGTCAGCATCAACCTCACGACCCCTGACGAGGTGCGCGAGGCGTTCGCCCGCGCGCAGGAACACTCGCGCAGCGTGATCGTCGAGAGCTTCATCATCGGACATGATCATCGCATGGTGGTGATCAACAACGAACTGGTCGCAGTCTCCAAGCGGGAGCCCGGACACGTAGTGGGCGACGGTGAAAAGACGATCGAGGAACTGGTCGCCATCATCAACGCCGATCCGCGCCGCGGCATCGGACACGAAAAGGTGCTCACGCGCATCGAGCTCGACGCGCAGGCCATCGGACTGCTCACAAAACTCGGCTACACCGAAAAGACCATACCGGCAATGGACGAAGTGGTCTACCTGCGCCTCACCGCCAATCTCAGCACCGGCGGTACCGCGCGTGACATGACCGACCTCGTGCACCCCGACAACGCCGAGATGGCCGTGCGTGCCATCAACGCCATCGGACTCGACATCGGTGGCGTTGATTTCCTCACCCCCGACATCACGCAGAGCTACAAGGAAATCGGCGGCGCGATCTGCGAAATCAATGCGGCCCCCGGCTTCCGCATGCACATGGCGCCAAGCGATGGTCGCCCACGCGATGTGGCGGGCAAGACCATCGACATGCTCTTCCCACCCGGCAGCGGGAGCACCATCCCGATCGCCGCGATCACGGGTACCAACGGCAAGACCACCACGTCGCGCATGCTGGCGCACATCCACAAGCTCGCCGGCAAGCGCGTGGGGCTCACCACCACCGACGGTGTGTACGTGGATGGGCAACGCACCGTGGTCGGTGACATGACCGGCCCCACCGCCGCGCGAATCGTGCTCAGCGATCCTGCGGTCGAAGTGGCCGTGCTCGAGACGGCACGCGGCGGCCTGCTGCGCGCCGGCATGGCGATGCGCTACGTCGACGTCGGAGCGGTGCTCAACGTGCGCCCCGATCATCTGGGACAGAAGGGCATCGACACGCTCGAGCAGCTCGCCGAGATCAAGCGGACGGTCGTGGAGATTGCGCGCGATACCGCGGTGCTCAATGCCGACGATCCGCACACGCTGCGCATGGCGGCGTACACCGAAGCGAAGCATGTCTGCTATGTCACGCTGAACCCCGATCACGAGCTGGTGCGCGAGCACATCCGTGCCGGTGGTCGAGCCATCGCGTTGGAGAACGGCATCAACGGCTCGATGATCACGATCTACGATCATGGCGCGCACATCCCGCTGCTCTGGACGCATCTGATTCCTGCCACCATCGAGGGCAAGGCGCTGCACAACGTGCAGAACGCCATGTTTGCCGCGGCGATGGCCTTCGCGATGGGCGTGCGACTCGAGGACATCCGTCACGGCCTGCGCACCTTCGACAGCACCTTCTTCCAGGCACCGGGCCGCCTCAACGTCTACGACCAGCATCCGTTCCGCGTGCTGTTCGACTACGGCCACAACGCCGACGCCGTCACGCAGCTCTGCGAACTGGCCAACCGTCTCGACGTGAAGGGTCGACGCATCTGCGTGCTCTCGGCGCCGGGTGATCGCCGCGATCAGGACATCGTCGCGATCGCCGATGCGACTGCGCTGGGCATGTTCGACCACTACATCTGTCGCCGGGATGACGGCCGGCGTGGTCGCGGTGACGATGAAGTGCCGCGCATGCTCGAGACGGCGCTCATGGCGCACGGTATCGGGAACGATCGCGTCGAAGTGATCGTCGATGAGCAGGAAGCGATCGAGGCCGCACTGCGTCGCGCACAGCCCGGCGATCTCGTGCTGATCTTCGCCGACGCGCTCGCTCGCGGCTGGAAGCAGATCACGCAATTCAAGCCCGACTCCACATCACCAAGCCTCGTGTCGGTGAAGAAGCCGGTGCCGCAGACGATTGCGCCGGATCTGACCGAACTCGCTGATGACGTGGTGCCGCCGCCGGCTGCGGCCCCGCTGACCGTCAAGCGCGAGTTCCCTCCGCTGACGGTTGCCAAGGGTGAAGCGCCGGGTGGTGCTGTGAATGGCAATGGCGAGGCTGCGAAGATCGTCCGTGATGACCGAGGCGTGTTCCTTGCACGCGAAGCCAACGACTGAGCCGGGCCGTACCGCATGACGCGCCCTCCGCGCGAACCGGTGCTCGGCTCGGAGTTTCTCTCACCGACCATCGTGGATTCCCGCCGTCTGATGGGCCCCAACCTGATGCACGCCGGGTTGGGCGCAGTACTCGACGTATCGTTGCACGATCACGACGCCGCGCAGCATGCCGCGCTCCTCGAAGCGTGGCATACGCGCGTTGCACAGATCACCACAGCGCTCGGCTGGCACGATGCGGAAACCGTGCACCGCGTGTATCCGGGCGGTGCCAGCCTGTTCGTGCATGCACCCATCGATCAGCTGATGACGGCTACCGAAGTCTGCGAGTCGGCGTGGGTGTATTCGGAGCATCAGACGGGCGGTGCGGCGGAGCAGTCGAGTGATGATCACAGCGCGCTGCACGCCTTCAGCCGCGCCGAAGCGCGTCCCTCGCTGGTGCAGCTCTGGGATGCCGCACAGCAGCGCGGCCTCAACGTCACGTTCGACGAGGACACCGTTGCGGTTGGCACGGGCCAGGGCGCGCAGTGCTGGCCGATCGATGAACTCCCCACCGTTGATGCGATCGACTGGGCGGCCGTGCGCGACGTACCGATCGTGCTCGTTACCGGCTCCAACGGCAAGACCACCGTGGTGCGAATGGTTACTGCGATGGCGCGCGCCGAAGGCCACGTGGTCGGCTACACCTGCACCGACGGCGTCTGGATTGGTGGCGCACAAGTGGAATCAGGTGACTGGTCCGGCCCCGTTGGCGCGCGACGCGTGCTGCAGGATCCGGGTGTCACCTTCGCCGTGCTCGAATGTGCGCGGGGCGGGATGCTGCGTCGTGGCCTCGCGCTGCAGCATGCGTCGGTCGCCGCGATCGTCACGCTTTCCCCCGATCACTACGGCGACTACGGCATTCATGATCTCGCGACGCTTGCCGAGGCGAAGCTGGTCGTCGGACGTGCGCTTGGTGCAGGGAGCACGCTGGTCTACAACGCCTCCGTCCCCGCACTCGTCGATGCCGTCGCGACGTATGAGGGACGCGTCACGCCCGTCGTGTTCGATGCGGACAGCGCTGCGCGTACTGACCTGGCGCAGATTCCCGCCACACTTGGCGGCATTGCCACGCACAACGTGCTGAACGCTAGCATCGCCCGGGCGGTCGTCACGGAGCTTGGTTTCGGCGCTGCTGCGCACGCGGCACTGCTGCAGTTCGGCGCCGGTCCTGACGACAACGTCGGCCGCCTGATGGTACGCCATGTCGGCAACGTCACGATCGTCGTGGACTATGCACACAACGCGCAAGGCGTGGCCGCACTCATCGACGCCACGCGCCACATTCCCGCTGCCCGGCGCGCCATCGCACTCGGCACCGGCGGGGACCGCGACGACGTCGCGCTGCAGGCCATCGCGAAAGCGGCGTTCGATTCCGGTGTCATCGACCTCTACATCGCGAAGGAGATGCCGAAGTTCCTGCGTGGCCGCGCGCCCGGATCCATCAGCGGCGTGCTGCTCGACGCACTCCGCACGCTCGGCGCGCACGAGGACACGCTGATCAGCGCGCCCGATGACCTCGCAGCCGCGACGCTGGCGCTCGATTGGGCGCGCGACGGTGACCTGATCCTCCTCGCCACGCATGACCAACGTGACGCCGTGCTCGCTCTGATTGCGAGCCGTGCAAAAATGGGCGATCAGCAGGAACAATCGCGATGATATCGGCGCCGTTTCTCGACGTTTCTTGCGGAATTCACACAGTCCCGCTGTCGGTCGCTCGCACGCGACCCGTTGTGCCCTCAGCGTCCACTGTGCCTCCGTGCGATTTCCCGGCGCGCCCATGCACGAAACGTCGCTGATCCGAAGCACCGCGCGTAGCTTCGTCCCATGAAAAATGTGATCCTCACACAGCTCAAGGCGCTCCCGTTCGTCGCGGGACTTCCTGACGCACAGCTCTGGCGCCTCGCGCAGGCCGTCGAGCCACATTCGTTCGCCACCGACGACGTCTTCTTTCAGGAAGGCGATGAACGCTCGATGTTCGCCCTCGTCGTCACCGGTGGCGTCGCCATCGAGAAGACCGCCGGCGGACGTACCACACGGCTCGTGACGATGGGCCCCGGTGAGGCCATCGGTGAAGGCATCCTGCTCGACGATACCCGACACGGGACCACCGCCCGCGCCGTCATCGCCGGCGAATTGCTGATCCTGAACAAGGCGAAGCTGGCCGAAGTCGTGAAGGACAATCCGCATCTGTATGCCGGGCTGGTGGCACGGGCCGCGCGCGCCATCGCCACGCGCCTGCGGAGTGCCGACGCAACGCTGGTCGGGCGTGGCCGCGCGCTCGGGTTTGGCGGCCGGCGCATGCGCACCGAACACGACCTGCTCGGTGAGCGCGAGGTGCCCGATGAGGCACTCTACGGTGTGCAGACGCTGCGCGCCGCAGAAAACTTTCCGATCACCGGCGTGCCGCTGCGCGAGTTTCCGGAGCTGATATCCGCGCTGGCGGCGGTCAAGATCGCGGCGGCGCAGGCCAACCGTGAATTGGGCCTGCTGCCGGATCACATCGCTGACGCCATCGTGCGTGCGGGCGAGGAGTTGCGCGCCGGTCGTCACCACGAGCACTTCATCGTGGACATGATCCAGGGTGGCGCCGGGACGAGCACCAACATGAACGCCAACGAGGTCATCGCGAATCGTGCACTCGAGATTCTCGGGCGTGCACGCGGCACCTATGACGTGGTGCATCCCAACGAGCACGTCAACCGCAGCCAGAGCACCAACGACGTCTATCCCACGTCGATCCGCATCGCGCTGCACTCCGCGCTGGATTCACTCCGCGGCGCCCTGACCGAGCTGTGCGGGGCGATGGACGCGAAGGCCGCCGAATTCCGCGATCTCATCAAGATGGGCCGTACGCAGCTGCAGGACGCCGTGCCGATGACGCTGGGCCGCGAGTTCAAGGCATGGGCGCACACGCTCATGGAGGACGTCGATCGACTCGGCGAGGCGCAGGCGCTGATGCGAGAGATGAACATGGGCGCCACTGCCATCGGCACCGGCATCACCGCGTCGGAGGAATTCACGGTTGCGGTGCGCAAGCATCTCTCCGACGTCACCGGTCTCGCGATGATCACCGCGCCCGACCTGATCGAGGCCACCAGCGACACCGGTGCCTTCGTGCAGCTGAGCGGCGTGCTGAAACGCACGGCCACCAAGCTGTCGAAGATCTGCAATGACCTGCGACTCCTGTCCTCAGGACCGCGTGCCGGCTTCGGCGAGATCAACCTCCCGCCGATGCAGCCGGGCAGCAGCATCATGCCCGGCAAGGTCAACCCGGTCATCCCTGAAGTGGTGAACCAGGTCTGCTTCAACATCATCGGCGGTGACGTGACCATCACGATGGCGGCGGAAGCGGGTCAGCTGCAACTCAACGTCTTCGAACCGATCATCGCGTACCGCCTGCTCGGCGGCATCCAGGAACTGACGCACGCCATTCAGGTTCTCCGGGACAAATGCATCACGGGCATCACGGCCAATGCCGACCGCATGCGTTTCTATGTGGAGCATTCCATCGGCGTCGTGACGGCACTGCTGCCCGTGATCGGCTACGAGAAGGCGACGGAGGTTGCGAAGGAAGCCCTCGCCTCCGGTCGCGGTGTCACCGACATCGTGCTCGAGCGTGGCTGGATGACGCGTGCAGAACTCGATGAGGTGCTGAGTCCCGACGCGATGGCTGGTCGGCTGGCAGCGACCATCGCCGGTGCGTCGGCCGGCACGCAGGAATATCGCGTGGTGAAACATGGAGACATGCCGCCGGTGTGATGCTCGTCATGACGATCGCTGCAGTGCGGGTTCACGAGCGTCACACTACGCCGTAGGTCGTAGAGTTCGCATGACCGCAAGGCACTGATCGACTGCTGCATGAAGAAACGATCCACTGTTGTGTCACGGGTGTCGTGCAATTGTGCGGCACCCATGATGCGTTTTTGGCACGTGACGTGCAACCCGGAAACACTCGGAAGATTCCGGCACGCTGGTCGTGCATTCAGCGTGTATTTCGTGCCCTGTATGGAACACTGGAGATTTGATGCGATACAATAAGTTTGCGACTGTTGCGACGCTCGCCTGTGGCGTGCTCGCCGTGACGCCTGCTGCACATGCCCAGGCGCGTGAGTCCGGCCGGATGAGCACGCCGATCGGTGTCGCGCAGGTGGGTCTTGAAGGTGGCTGGACGATCTCGAACTTCGTCGGCAATGAGTTGGACAACGACAGCAATCGCAATGGCGGCTACGGCGGACTGTCGTTCATCATTCAGCCGAACAGCTCAGCGATCGGCTTTCAGACGGGCGTGCTCTACGTGCAGCGTGGCGCCAAGTCGTCGTTCAGCACCGGCGGCAGCGGCATTCCGAACACGAGCGGCGGCCTGAAGCTCAGCTACATCGAAGTGCCCGCGATGATCCGTATCGGCGTACCGCTCAGCGTCATCGGCGCCGCGCCGACGATCGTCGGTGGTGCATCACTCGGCTGGCGTGTGGGCTGCCGTGCGATCATCGAGAGTGGCAACAACACGTCGAGCACGAGCTGCGACGACGCGCTGCTGAACGAAGACCAGGACACCAAGCGCTTTGACCTTGGCGCCACCGTCGGCGTCGAACTGCCGATCAAGGTCGGTCAGCGCGGCCTGATCGTCCCGACCGTCCGCTACGTGCGTGGTCTGACGCGCATCAGCGACGTCGCGGGCAACGACACGAAGAACAGCAGCGTCATGATCGGTCTGGGTCTGCGCTTCCGCTGAGTCTTGCCGCTGCGCCTGCGGTGGTTGTTCGGCATCGCAGGACGGTGGTGTTGGCGGAACGAATGCCCTTCACCGGAGTATCTCTTCGCCTCCGGAGACAGATGTGACACGGGGCTCCGATTCTTGATCGGAGCCCCGTGTCGTTCCGGGCTTGCGAGGCTCGAGTTCTCAGTGTCATCGTGAGCTCATGTCAATTAAAACTTCTGCAGGTTCAGCGAGGTGTGCACCGACTGCCATGGCTCACGTGCGTCAGGTTTTCGCAGTGCTGACGCTGTTGGCAGTGCAGAGTGCCTCCGCGATCGCGCAGCGCGCCGTGCGATTCGGCATCGAAGGTGGAGCGGCGCTGACGAACTTCGTCGGCGGGAACCTCACCGACAACGAATGGCGCACGAGCCCGTGGATCGGCCTCTCGGTCATTGCGGATCGACCGGGCGCATTGGTCGGGCTGCAATCGGGCCTGCAGGTGGTGTCGAAGGGGCCAGCATTCGATGTTCAGGGCGCTGCCATCGGTTCCGTGCGGCTGCGCTATCTCGAACTGCCCCTCCTCCTGCGCATCGGTCCAGTGCGACCGACGTCGCGTGTGCGCCCCGTGCTCCTGGTCGGAGGCGCTGTCGGTCTGCGAATCGGATGCGCTGTGCAGGTGCAGGCGAACAACGTCGACGCCTCCTTCAGTTGCGATGATGCATTCTTCGGCTCACAGGCTGACGTGCAGCGAATCGATGCCGGGTTGTCCATTGGCGGCGAGCTCGGAATCCCGTACCGGAATCGCTTCGTCATCGCACCGATGGTGCGCTACACCCACGGCCTGATCAACATCGCCTCCGACGGCACCGACGACTACGACAGTAGGAACGCCGCCCTACAGATTGGCGTCGGCCTGCGCTTCCGCTGAGTGTTGGGTGTCCATCGGAACGGCGGACAGCACATCGCAGAACTGAACGGCCGCAGAACGGCGACTGCCGCTGAACTGCAACTGCTGAACTGCGACTGCTGACTGCTTCAACGCAAAACTGCAGGGCCGCGAACCGGCGATGGGCTCCGATCAGACGATGGGGCCCATCGCATTTCGGGCATCGGTTGCTTTGGAACGGCTCCCTCAGTTGCAGTTCCCCTCAAAAGGCTGCCTGTCGCTGCACACAAAGCACCGTCAACGGGCGCAGTTTTGCGACGGTGCAGTAGTGCGTTTAAGCCGTTGAGCGGTTGCCGTTGCCGTTCCGCCGTTGCCGTTCCGCCGTTGCCGTTCCGCCGTTGCCGTTCCGCCGTTGCCGTTCCGCTGTTGCCCTTCTGCGGTCATGCAGTTCAGCGGCAGTGGCTGTTCCCCGATGAGCAGTTCGCAGCAAAAACTCTCACATCGCGAACAGATCCCGCTGCACCGGCGCCGTGCGCGCATCACCGGCCCGGTCGCGCCACACACCGTCGCGTGCCGTACGGCCACGCAGAAACGCAGCAGCATCGTCGCCGGCCAGGAGCCCGTCGTCGATGTCGGCCTGCAGGTAGCCACCCGTCAGCGCCATGCGCACCACGATCGCCGTGTGGCACTCGGCATTGCTGCATGAATAGATCGTGCTCGCCACGGCCACCGTTTCGCCCGGCGCTTCCTCCACCTCGCCAGCCTGAACCCGCCACCCCCGCCGCACTTTCCGCGTCTGGCCAAGGAACGGCGCCGACCAGCATACCGGACACCGGGGTGTCGGTGCGGTGGTCGGCGCAAACGAGGGGAAGCGGCGGGTGGGGAGGCGGTCGGACATGCCGCCGAATCTATTCCCCGCTGAGTACTCCAACGCCTAGAAGTACAGAGATGCGAGGAGGCGCGGCGTCAGAAACTGGAAGCTCTGCTGTCCGCCCCCTGTCGAGAAGTTTGCGTAGCCGAGCGCGCCAAGTGAGAGATGCGGTGAGAAGAAATAGGCTGCACCCGCTTCACCATAGACGCCGCCAACGGTTCCCGACGTCTGAAACTTGCCGATCGACGCCCCGAATCCCAGCAGCGGACGTAGCCCAAGGCCGGTGCGGCCGTACCGGCGGGCGCCCAGCGCGACGGAGGAACTCGTGAATGTTGCGTCTGTCGTGCTCTCGCCATTGAAGCGAGTCGTTCGGAGCGAAGCACTGCCAAGGACGGCCCACTGTGGCGACAGAAAGTGCAGCACGCTCCCGCTCTCAAAAGATCCGACGGCCGCCTCCGCCCCCCACGTCCCCTTCTCGGGCGCCCCTTTCCGTTCGGCGGCCTGCGCGTGAAGGACGACAGGAGCCGCCAGCAGGGCGGCAACGGCAACGGCAACGGCAACGGCACTGACGAACCGACGGACCAGGCAGGGCATGTGGCGCTCGTGCGTGAAGGGAACGGATGAGTCGGACGGATCTGGTTCCATCCCGACACGAAATTTGTTCCCACGACTTGCTGGCGACCGTGAACCTTCCGAGCCGCCGGCAGGTGGCCCATCGCCTGTAACCTTCACGCACCGCGTAACTTTCCGCATGGCAAAACCCACCATCGATGGCCCCGGTCAGGCCAAGTTGCAACAGCTCGAGACGGCCACCTCCCTCGCCCAGACCGTCCACGGACTCGTCGAGCGGTACGCGATCGCCATCCGGTCCGGGCAGCCGACCTCCGCCTTCGGAGCCCAGATCAAGCGGGCGGCCACCCCCCTGGTCGGCCTGCTGCGTAGCCAGTTCCAGCTGTTGGCAGACCTCGCCAGCGACCTCATTCTGGTGGCCACCCGCGGTGGCGGTGCCGACGCCGCCAAGCTCCGGATGCTGCGGGAACGGGTCGGTCAGCTCAAGACTGGCATCGACCTGGCCGTGACTTCCACACTGGCGAAACACGCCGTCGTCGAGTCGGCGACTAAGACTGACGGTACAAGCGCTGGCGGCGAGTAACCACTGGTCCTTAGCTTTGCGGGGTGTGTCTATCTTTGCTGACATCGTAAGTGTCAGACGCCGGTGTGAACTAACCGGTATGTCGGTCGCTTGACCTGATAGGGGTCACGGTTGCCGAGGACGAGATGACGAAATCTGTCTTCCGGATGGCGCGATCCCGTGCGCGGTCCGTGTCGGAGATTCACGCGCTGCAAAGCGCATGATTCGATGGCTCCTCTCGGGGCGTCTACCCTGGCTCCCCACGACCTTTCCCAAGACTTGGGCATGGCCAGCTTTTCATGGTTCCGCCGGTTTTGCACCGGCGCACTGACACGCCGCCGACTCGCCCCGCTGGCGATCGCCGCGCTGATCTTCGCCGGACTCGCTGCCACCGCAGGCGCGCAGCAGTATCCGAACACGACGTTCAATTACACGACGGAACTGAACGAAGCCACCACGAAGCTCTGGGACAGCCTGCTGTTCTGGGCCACGCTGGTCTTCGTGATCGTTCAGGTCGGCATTCTCTACATCATCTTCAAGTTCAAGGCGCGCCCCAATTCGCCTGAACCGAAGCACGTGCACGGCAACACGACGCTCGAGATCATGTGGACGGCGATTCCCGCCGTCATTCTGGCCTTCATCGCCGTGCCGACCGTCAAGACGATCTTCATGACGCAGGCCAAGGCGCCCGCCAACGCCTTGCAGGTCGAGGTCATCGGCCATCAGTGGTGGTGGGAGTTCCGCTATCCCGAGTATGGCATCACGACCGCCAACGAGCTGTATCTGCCGGTGAATCGCCCGGTGAACTTCAAGCTCAACACGGTCGACGTGCTGCACTCGTTCTGGATTCCGCGCCTCGGTGGCAAGCGCGACCTGATCTCGAATCGTACGAACTACCTCTGGATGACGCCGCGTGACTCGATGGCGCTCAAGTCGCTGAACGGCTCCTGCAATGAATTCTGCGGGTCGAGCCATGCGAACATGAAGTTCCGCGTGTTCACGATTTCACAGGAGCAGTTTGCCAGCTGGGCGGCGCATCAGAAGGGGCCTGCCGTCTACGGTGCGGTCGCACCGAAGCCAGCGGCTTCGACGCTGACGACGCCCGTGGCTGAATCCACCACCAAGGCTGGTCAGGTCGGTCCGGAGCTGGCAAACGCCGCTGCTCCCTCACCTGTCGGCTTCGTGTTCCCGCGCGAGAAGATCGAGACCTACAACGTGCCCGCACGGACGCCCCCGCCGGGTATCAGCTTCACTGCGGGCCTGACGGGTGACGCGGCACGGGGCCAGGCGATCTATTCGCGTTCGTCGTGCATCGGCTGCCACAAGATCAGTGGCAATCCGATGAGCGCCGGCATCATCGGGCCGAATCTCACGCACTTCGGTTCGCGCTACACGTTCGGCGGCGCGATCTACGAAAGCACGACCGAAAATCTGGTGCGCTGGATCAAGAATGCGCCGGCCATGAAGGCGGGCAGCCTGATGCCGGCCATCGGCACGGGTGAATACAACCCGGCCATCAAGGCCAAGGTCACCATGGGCGGACTCAACGACCAGCAGATCGCTGATGTCGCCGCCTACCTGCAGGCTCTCAAGTAACCCGCGCCCGGAGCATCTCGGATCATGGCAACGACTGTTGCGCCGCCGACCTACGCGCCGGCTGCTGCGTCACCCTCCTACGCCGGTGAGAAGTCCGGTGTCTGGAGCTGGATCACGACCACGGACCACAAGCGGATCGGCGTGCTGTACCTCTTCACGTCGCTCTTCTTCTTCATCTTCGGCGGACTCGAAGCCGCGGTCATCCGCGCGCAGCTCGCGGCCCCGAACCAGACGCTGGTGAGTGCGGAGCTCTACAACCAGCTCTTCACCATGCACGGCACCACGATGGTGTTCCTCGCCATCATGCCGCTGTCGGCTGCCTTTTTCAACTTTCTCATCCCGCTGCAGATCGGCGCCCGTGACGTGGCCTTCCCACGCCTCAACGCCTTCAGCTACTGGGTATACCTGCTCGGCGGCATCTTCATCACGCTGCCGATC
>JAYWIJ010000096.1:0-3814 GCA_043788935.1 Gemmatimonadaceae bacterium
CAGCGCAGCGATTATGTGCGCCTCGCGATGCGCCTGCACTTGCTGGAAAGAGAGTGAGGGGCAGGGCAGCCTGAGCCGCACCCGCAGGGCAGGGCAGTAGATTCCGCACGTTCATTCTGATTCACGCCACGGTCCGCACCCGTCATGTCAATCACGATCCGCAATCTCTCCGCCGAAGAGTGCCAGACCCTGCTGTCGCGTCATCACGTCGGCCGGCTGGCGTACGCGTACAAGCAGCGCGTGGACATCGAGCCGTTGCACTTCGTGGCCGACGGCGAGTGGATCTACCTGCGGACGGCGCGTGGTACGAAAGTGTCGATGCTCGAGCATCAGCCGTGGGTGGCGCTCGAAGTGGATGAGATCCGCGACATGTTCGACTGGGAAAGCGTGGTGGTGCACGGCAGCGTCCAGGTGCTGAATCCGCTCGACGGTGTCGACGCCGACGCACGATGGAATCACGCGGTGCAGACCTTTCGGCGGCTGGTGCCGACGGCGTTCACCGACGGCGATCCGACGCCGCAGCGCGATGTGATGCTGCGCGTGCACATGTCGCACGTGGAAGGTCGCGCGGCGTCCGGAACCGCCTGACGAGTCGGTTACGCCAGCGCAGGTGGCGCTGCGGCTGACGCCGGTGGAACGTGCGGTGTCCGCAGACGTATCAGCGCAGTCGCTCAGCGCATGCGCCGGCCTCGATCACGCCGCGATGTAACCAGCGGCGTGATCCCGGCGTACGATGTTCGTGCCCGGGCTGCAACCCGGCCGTGACACTCGCCCCGCCAGCGGAGGTTATCCTTCTGCGCATGAATGGCTCGCTGATCACGCGGTTGCTTCGCCGCGATCTGCTCTGGTACTACCGGTTGCGCCTGCGACCCGACATTCCGCTGGTCTGGCGGAATTTCTGGTTGACGATGACGCACATCGGCGGTGCCCGCGTCACGATCGCGGCCTGCCTGATCGGTCTCGCCTTCCCGCGCCTGCGATACGCTGCAGCGCATACGTCCGTCGCGCTGCTTGTCGCGTTCCTGATCTCGCAGATCATCAAGCGCAGCGTGAGCCGCGAGCGGCCTGCCGACACGGCTCGTGGGGCGACCGTGATCGCGCCTCCCGACCGATTCAGCTTTCCGAGTGGGCATTCGGCAGCGGCGATGGCGGTTGCGGCGATGTATGCGCTGACCTTCCCGTCGCTTGGCATCTGGCTGCTGCCGATCGCCGTGCTGGTCGGCTACAGCCGCGTCGCGCTCGGCGTGCATTACCCGCTCGACGTGATCGCGGGGCAGGCGATTGGTCTGCTGACGGCCGGACTGCTTCGACTCTGGTAGCGAATAGCGCGTTCGCCTCCGTGCGTGCGGAACGCGAATATCCCGCGCTGACGCGCTCCGGCTGCCAGTTCGTCGACAGCGCTACCGTTCATCGCATTGCAGGATGGACGAGTCTCGCGATGTCGGCGATCAGGGTCTTCGCGTCGCCCGAGCTGGGCACACCGCTGGTGAGCACGACCAGCACGTAGGGTGTGCCGCCATCCGGGTACACGATCGCGGCATCATGCTCGACGGCGGTGATGTTGCCGGTCTTGTGCGCGATGCGCGTGCCGGGCGGCAGGCCCACGGGAATCGCGTCGTTCCAGTGCTGCGCGAACAGCACGTCTCGCATCCACGCGCACGCAGTGGACGAGGCGGCACGATCGGTCGCGATGGCCGTCATGAGTGCCGCCAGGTCGGCGGCCGTCGTCACGTTGTTCAGCCCTGCGCGAAACGCCGGCGTGTCTTCCACGCCGCGCCGGACGAGCATCCGTGTGGTGCCGAGCGCACGTGTGAGCGACGTGACCGAGTCGGCGCGCACGACGGTGAGCAGCATGTTCGTCGCAAGGTTGCTCGAGTGCGTGATCATGCGCGTCGCGAGCCAGCGGACGGGGACGCGCTCGCCGACGCGTGCGTAGACTGCGTCGTCGGAATCGTCGGTGCGGTTGAGCGTGTACCTCGATCCGTCCACGATCGATGCAAATTCGTTGACGAGCGGCACGGCGTCATCGAGGCGGAGCGCGCCGCGATCGGCGGCCTGCGCCAGTGCGATCATCACCGGCACCTTCATCGTGCTGGCGGCGTGCACGAGCGAATCGGCGTTGATGGCGATGCGCGGTCCGCGTCCGTCGAGCCGGGTCGCGACCACCCGGACGACGGCGCCGGGCGTGCGGGCGGCGCGTGCGTTGATGGCGTCGGCGAGTGATCCGCCGGGTGCCGGAGGGGTGCCCTGAGCGCGTCCAGCGCAGCCGGAGAGCAGGAGCGCCAGCGTCGTGCGACGTGCGAAACCGTACAGGAATGTCATGCGGCGACGGTACGCGGGAGTATCGGTCGATGCAACTGTGGCACGCCGATCGATGTCGCAGCAAAGTGAACGTGGGTGCGAACGATTGGTCAGGAGCGGGAATATTTCCGTGCTCAGGTCGGTTTCGCCTCCGCGACGCGACTGCTAGAATCGGAGATTCGCACGCGTTCGTCACCCTGACTCCACCCGCTGCCCGTGATGCGTCGCCACCACCCGATTGCGGTCGTGCTGCTGCTCGTTTCCGGCTGCGCCACCGGACCGTCGCCGTCGTCGGCGCCTGCACCGGCGTCCGTGGCGTCACCGTCGGTGGCCGAATCGGGACAGACCGCCGTGTCAGCCGGCAGCGTCCCGATGTCGACGCCCGGCACCGGCGCGATCGACAGCGCCGTGGCTGTGTCGGATTCGGAGGTGGTGCAGCGTGCTGCGGCGATCTTCGCCGGGGTGCCCGGCCCGTCGGCACCGGGCGGTGATGCATCCGAGGGAGCCGCTCGGGCCACGTGGGACATCGACGTGCGCAGCTACGAAACGCACGAGATGGTGTCGCAATACATCGGCATCTTCACGGGGCGTGCGCGGGACTACATGGAACGCAGCATCAGTCGCGGCACGCGATTCGATACGATGCTGCGCCGCAAATTCCGCGAGTCGGGACTGCCGGAAGACATGACGTATCTGGCGCTGATCGAGAGCAGCTACATGCCGCACGCCTACTCGCGTGCCGCCGCGGTGGGAATGTGGCAGTTCATGGCGCCGACGGCGCGTGGCATCGGCATGCGTGTGGACTGGTGGGTGGATGAACGACGCGATCCGATGCGCGCGACGGATGGCGCGATCGATTTCCTCACCGATCTGCATGACGCATACGGCAGCTGGTATCTGGCTGCCGCCGCGTACAACGGGGGCCCCGGGCGCGTGTCGCGTGGGTTGAAACGGTTCTCCGAAGCGATGGATGGATCCGAGGGAGAGGACCGGTTCTTCGCGCTGGCTGAACAGAAGTACCTGCCCAGCGAGACCAAGGCCTACGTCCCGAAACTGATCGCCGCCGCGATGGTCGCGAAGGAGCCGGCGCGATACGGGCTGCGTGTGGACACGCTCCCTGAATTTGCGTACGACTCGGTGAACGTGCCGGCCGGCACCGCGCTCGGTGCGGTCGCGAAAGCGGCCGGCGTACTGCTGGAGATCGTGACGGATCTCAACCCGCATTTCCTGCGCGGCGTGACGCCGCCCGACGGCGTTTCGGAAGTGCGGATTCCTGTGGGCACGGCGCAGGTGTTCGACGCGGCTTTCGCTACCGTGCCGGCGTCGGAGCGGCTGGGGTGGAGCGAGGAGCGATTCACGAGCGCGCGCAGCCTCCAGGCCGTGGCCGACTGGGCGGGCATTCCGGTGAAGTCGATCCGGTGGGTCAATCCGAAGCTTGGCACCGATCGCCGTGGCCGGATCGCGGCGGGGACGCTGGTGCGCATTCCCACGGCGCTGGCGATCGCGGGCGCGC
>JAYWIJ010000097.1:0-3805 GCA_043788935.1 Gemmatimonadaceae bacterium
TCCAGCACCACGATGCCCCCGCCGGCCGACATCTGCTTGCGTGCCAGCGCGTGATCGGGATGACTGGCGAGAAACGGGTACCGCACGAAGTCGAGCGCAGGATGGCTCTCGAAGTGCGTCGCGAGCGCCAGCGCGTTGCTGCAGTGCCGCTCCATGCGCAGCGAGAGCGTCTCCAGACTCTTGCTCAGAACCCACGCATTGAACGGCGACATCGCAGGGCCGGTGTGCCGGATGAAGAAGCGCAGTTCGTTGATCAGCTCCGTGCTGCCGACCACCACACCACCCAGCACGCGTCCCTGTCCGTCGATGAATTTGGTGGCGGAATGCACCACCAGATGCGCGCCCCATTTGATCGGCTGCTGCAGCATCGGCGTGGTGAAGCAGTTGTCGACCACGAACAGCAGCCTGCGCTCGCGTGCGAGCTCGCCGAGCATGGCGAGGTCGATCAGCGCGAGGCCCGGGTTGGACGGCGTCTCCACGAAGAGCAGGCGCGTGGAGGGCTGCACGGCGGCCGCCCACGTGTCGGCCGAGGCATCGGCGTCGACGTAGGTGGCCGTGATGCCCCATCGCGGAAAGAGTTTCGTGAACAGCTGATGCGTGGAGCCGAACAACGCACGCGATGCCACGACGTGATCACCACTCTTGAGGTACGCTGCCATGCTGCCGAACACCGCCGCCATGCCGCTGGCGAATGCGATGCCATCCTCGGCGCCTTCGAGCAGCGCCATCTTGGCGATGAACTCGTCGGTGTTGGGGTTGGCGTAACGGCTGTACACGTTGCCCTGCGCTTCCTCGGCAAACAGCGCGCGCGCGTGTTCGGCGTCGTCGAACACGAAGCTGGAGGTGAGGTAGAGGGGCGTGGAGTGCTCACGCTCGCCGCCGCGCGGCGTCTGCGTGCGGATGGCGATCGTGTCGGGGTGCAGCGTACGGGTGGTGCGAATGGGCTGCTCAGCCACGGGACCGAAAACCAGAACAGGTGTTCCGCCTGGCGAGCGTGTCGCGACCCTCGTGGGAAGGTCATGAAACACGACGCCCGGCGACCTGAGGAGGCCGACGGGCACTCGCGGTTTCGCACCTTCTTTTACGTGGCGGCAATCAGCGGCAAATGACCACGGGACCTCAGTTGTCACGGAGGGATAGGCTTGGCCGTGCGGACTGTCAAGCCGAAGGCGTCGGTCACCACCGCCGACGACAAACGCCGTGACCGCCCCGGGGGTACAGAATCGCAGTGCCGCCCGGATCGCGTGGGCGGTCGTTTCCCTCGGCGCGAATCGCGACGTGGGCCTCATTCTCCCGGAGAGATCCCGATGAAGCGTTTCCTGCGTGCGACTGCCCTGACGGCAGCGCTCCTGATCGGTACGGTGGCGACGGCAGCGGCTCAGGGCGGTCCGCCGGGCGGTGGCGGAATGCGTCGCGCGCCCGACGCGATGGCGCTCCTCGAGCGTCCGCTAATGGGCGTGGAAGGTCTGACGGCCGCGCAGACGGACACGCTGACCAAGCTGGAGGCGGCGTACAAGGTGAAGTTCACCGCGGCGAGCGCGGCGCAGCGTGAGGCGATGATGGCGGCGCGTCAGAGCGGCGGTGCGCCCGACATGTCGGCGATGATGAAGATGCGCGACGGGATGTCGGCGATGCAGAAGGAAGAATTTGCATTGGCCCGCGGCCTGCTGACCGCGGCGCAGCAGCCGAAGTTCGACGAGAACGTGAAGGCGATGGCTGCCGAAGAGGCCGAGCGGAACGCTCAGATGCGCCAGCGGATGGGCAACCCGCCGGAGTGATCGCGGGTCTGAGGTGTGGCACGCGCGGGGCGGCGGAACTTGCCCGTCCCGCGCCTTCTTCACATCGTGGTGTGAGATCAGCCTCGACATACCCGTGTGTTCTTTCCTGAGGATAGTGACATGTCCAGCGTCTTCCGTCGTACGATGATCGCCGCGGTGTTCGGGTCAGCATCCGTGTTCGTCATGCCGGCTATGGTGCAGGCGCAGGAACTGGCGGCGGCGACCGGGCCGAAGATGACGCTCGAAGATCTCACGGCGCAGTGGGCGTCACTGGAGCGGCCGCTGGTCGGCGTACCCGACCTGACCGACCTGCAGCGCGACGCGATCGAGCTGCTCGAGGAACGCTACCGCAAGCAGTTCAACGACGAGGCGGCGCCGATCCGGAGTGCACGCGTCGCGCTGCTGCAGCGAGGTCCGTTCGAGCGGCAATCGATCGAGCGGGCGCTGCAGCGCATGGCCGAGTTGCGGAAGAAGGAGCTGACACAGCTGCGCGGATTGCTGACCGAGGCGCAGCGGGTGCCGTACGATGTGAATCTGCGCGCGATCGCGGCGGAAGAGGCGGCGGCAGAAGCGAGGCGGGATCGTGAGGCGGCGTTCTACACGCCGTGAGCCGGCCTTCCGGCGTAACGCTCGCCGGAATGCGTGATGCCTGTAACAGCTTGAGTGTGAACGCGTCCGACCGTTGCGTGTGCGGGGAACCGGAGCCGACATGCAGTGGTACACGGTTTCATCTCCGGAGGATACCATGTCCAGTACGATGCGTCGGCTGCTGCCGACCCTGTTGCTCGTCGTGGCGCTGATGCCCATGACCGAGTCGACTGCCCAGAGTGCTCCGGCGCGTCATCGCGATGTCAGCCTCAAGGTGGCGCGCACGGCAGAGGATCTGCTGTATGCGGCCGTCGTCGAAAGTTTTTGCGAGCACAGAGGCGCTCTTGCTGCAGGTCGCAGGCATCACGGACTCGCAGCGGGAACAGGTTGAGGCGCTGGAGGGGCGCGCGAGGGAGAGATTCTTCCAACGAGCGCAGCTGCTGCGCGAGGTGCGCCGCACCGTGATGAAAGGGTGGCCCGCCGATCCTGACAGCTACGAAGGCCCTCTCAACTCACTCGTCGAGGAGCAGCAGCGCCACTATGCAGACCTCGCTGACGTACTCACGCCCACGCAGCGGAACCAGCTCAACCAGACCGTGCTGTCACGATCGCGTGACCGCGGCTTCATCATCTGGAATCAGTACATGAAGGGGTACGCCACGACGGGCTCATTCAATCCCGCCTTCCAGCCGTTTTGAGCGCTGCGCGTGCCGTGCAATGTCATCATGCGTCGCAATCCCTTTTGTGAGGGGAACATGTCGAGCGTATCGAGAGGAGTCTGGCCGGTCGTCATGATCATGTCATTCGCACTCGCACACGACCCCGTGCTGGCGCAGGGCACTCCACGGAAAGCCCCCGTACGGATCGAGGCCGATCTCGATCATTGGATTGCAGAGACCGCGTCCATGGAGATCGTGCTCGTCGGCGTGCGGGGACTGACGGACGCCCAGCGCGACTCCGTGGAACAGCTGGAGCAGGAGTTGCGCGACACCGTCGCCGTGCACGGCGGGAAGATTCTGCGGGCGAAGCGCAGCGTGACGGCGTGGTGGGCGGCGGAACAGGTGATGAATGAACGCGAGGTCAACGCGATCGTTGCCGCGCGCAGTCAGGCACTCGATCGGCTCCGCACCACGCTCAGTGTCGCGCAACGTCCAACGTTCGATCACAACACCATCACGGTCCGTGATTGGGACGTGCAATTCTGGAGCGGGCTTGCGAGAGGACAGTTCAGCAGCTCCACGATCAACAACGCCACGGTGCCGTGATCGCCCACGCGGCCGCATCACGCGCACACAGCGCGCCCACGATGTTGCCGGTACCGCTGTATGCCCCGATCACGAACACGCCGGCGCGCACCTCTTCACAGATGGGCGCGCCGGTGTCGGTATAGGCCACGCTCGCCGCCCAACGGTGCGTGACGGGCGACGCCACGCGCAACG
>JAYWIJ010000098.1:0-3782 GCA_043788935.1 Gemmatimonadaceae bacterium
CCGAGGATCCACCAGTAGCCATCTTCATCGAGCTTCGCACCGTCACCGGCGAAGTACAGATCGGGACGACCGGGCCACTTGCTGAAGTACGTATCCACGTAACGCTGTGGATCGCCCCAGATGGTGCGCAGCATGCTGGGCCACGGCCGCGTGATGGTCAGCAGCCCACCACCAACGGGAATCGCTTCGGCAGCGGCGTTCACCAGCGCCACGCTGTACCCGGGTAGCGGATGTGTGGCGCTGCCCGGCTTCGTTTCCGTCACGCCCGGCAACGGCGAAATCACGATCGCGCCCGTCTCCGTCTGCCACCACGTGTCGACGATGGGACAGCGTGCCTTGCCGATCACGCGGTGATACCACATCCACGCTTCGGGATTGATCGGTTCGCCCACGCTGCCGAGCAGTCGCAGGCATGACAGATCGTGCTTGTCCGGGTGCTGCTCGCCCCACTTCATGAAGGCGCGGATTGCCGTGGGTGCCGTGTAGAACACCGTCACGCCATGCCGCTCGCACATGTCCCACATGCGATCCTTGTCTGGCCAGTCGGGCGCGCCTTCGTACAGCAGGCAGGTCGCGCCGTTGGCGAGCGGGCCATACACCACATACGAATGTCCCGTGACCCAGCCTACGTCGGCGGTGCACCAGAAGACGTCGTCGTCCCTGAGATCGAAGACGAGCTTCGACGTGGTGGTCACGCCGGTGAGATAGCCGCCCGTGCTGTGCACGATGCCTTTCGGCTTGCCGGTGGTGCCCGACGTGTACAGGATGAACAGCGGATCCTCGGCAGTCATCACCGCGGGCTCGCAATACCGCGGTGCCTTCTGCATCAGGCGATGCCACCACGAGTCGCGACCTTCCTGCATCTGCGCGAAGGTTTCCTCGCTGACGCCGCCGGCGCGACGCTGCACCACCACGCAGTGCTCGATGCTGGGCGTCTCGCGCATCGCGGCATCAGCGTTGCGTTTGAGCGGAATGATCTGGCCGCGACGGAAGCCGCCGTCAGCGGTGATCAGCACGCGGCACTGTGAGTCGTTGATGCGATCGCGCAGCGATTCGGGGCTGAAGCCGCCGAACACGACGTTGTGAATGGCGCCGATGCGTGCGCAGGCGAGCATCGCGATGGCCGCTTCGGGAATCATCGGGAGGTAGATCGCGACGCGATCGCCCTTCCGCACACCGAGGCTCTGCAACACGTTGGCGAACTTGTTCACCTCCGTGTAGAGCTGCCAGTAGGTGAGCGTGCGCTGGTCGCCCGGTTCACCCTCGAAGATGATCGCGGCCTTGTTGCGCGCGGCGGTGCGGATGTGCCGGTCGAGGCAGTTGGCCGCGACGTTGAGCTGCCCGTCGGCAAACCAGGTCGCGAACGGCGCGTTCCACTCGAGCCCCTTGGTGAACGGCGTGATCCACTCGAGCTGTCGCGCCTGAGCAACCCAGAACGCATCGGGATCGGCGGCGGCACCGGCGGCGACGGAGGCATCGCGCACGTGCGCGGCCTCGCGGAACGCGGCGGGTGCGGGGAAGCGACGGTTCTCGGTGAGCAGCGCGTCGATCTCGGACATGAGGCAGTCTGTGGTGAAGGCGGGTCGCAACGGCGAGCGCGGAGTTTGATGCCGGGCACGGTGACGGGCAACCGGATCGCCCCGATGCGCGGTTAGCTTGGCGCGATGACTTCGCCGAGCCCGGTTCTGCCGTCCACCCTGACCCCCGTCTGCCAGACCGCGTCGCTCGTGAGGCGTTTCGGGAGCCGACGTGCCGTCAACGGCGTGAACCTGTCGATCGGTGTCGGGGAATGTCTGGCGCTCTTCGGTCCGAACGGAGCCGGCAAGACGACGCTGCTGCGACTGCTGGCCGGGCTGCTGCGTCCCACCAGCGGTGAGGTGCGGCTGCTGGGGAAGGTGCTGAAGAGTGACGCGGCAGCGGAGCGGGGCCGGGTCGGGCTGATCAGCCACCAGAGCATGCTGTACGACGTGCTGACGGTGCGCGAGAACGTGACGTTTGCCGCGAAGCTGTACGGGCTGACCGATGTCGACGGTGCGACCACGGCGGCGCTGGCCCGGCTCGGGTTGCAGGGCCGCGAACTGACCCCGGTGCGCGCGCTGAGCCGCGGCTGGCAGCAGCGTGTCTCCATTGCCCGTGCGATCGTCCATGGGCCGGCACTGGTGCTGCTGGACGAGCCGTACACCGGCCTCGACGTGGCCGGTGCCCGTGCACTCACCGACCTGCTGCTCTCGCTCCGACACGACGGGGCGGCGCTGGCGCTGGTCACCCATGCCGTGGACGAGGGGCTCGCGCTGGCGACGCACGCCGCCGTCATGCTGGATGGACAGATCCGTCGGCACGAGCCCACGGCCGGACTGGATCCCGCGCGCTACGCCGACCTGTACCGTCGCATGGCCACCGAGACGGCAGCGTGAACGCCTCCACCCCGCCCGGAATACTCGCCGTGGCACTCCTGATCGCCCGCAAGGATCTGGCGATCGAGTATCGCACCCGCAGCGCCTTCTTTTCGTCGCTGGTGTTCTCGCTGCTGGGTGTCAGCATCTTCTACATGGTCTGGGATCCGAGCGCGGTCCGACCGATCGACATCGCCCCCGGGGTGCTCTGGACGATCTTCGCCTTCGCCGGCATGCTGGGTCTGCACCGCGCCTTCGGACTGGAGCTGCAGACCCGCGCCATGGACGGCCTGCTGCTGGCTCCCGTCGCCCGCGAAGCGATCTTCCTCGGCAAGGCGCTGTCGAATCTGGTGTACGTCTCGGCGGTGCTGGCGATCACCATTCCGGCCGTGGTGATCTTTTATAACCTCGAGTTCGGCAGCGGCTTGCTGATCCTCGGCGGGATCGGCGTGCTGGCGGCCATCGGGCTGGTGACGGTCGGCACGCTCTTCAGCTCCATGACGGTGCACACCCGATTCGCCGAGCTGCTGCTGCCCATGCTGGCCCTGCCCTTCTTCATCCCGGTGGTGGTGCCGGCGGCGCAGGCCTCGGCGAAATTGCTGGTCGGCGCCGACCTGGCGACGGTGATGCCCTGGATTCAGGTGCTGGTGGCCTTCGACCTGATGTTCGGCGTGGCCTGCGTGCTGGCGTTCCCGTTCACGATCGAGGACTGAGCCTCTGGCGGTGCGCGGAGGGGCAACTCGGTAACTTTTTGCCCTTGCGCACGGTTCAATCGCGAGGCCCATTCGTAAATCAGTACTCTCCTATCGCATTCCATGTCTGATACTCTCGCGCGCCCGATGCCATCGGCCGGCGCTGGTCGCCCGTCACGGGCACCGGTGGCGGTCTTTGACTGGCTGATGGCGATCGCCGTCGTCGCCGTGCTCGCCGTCATCGCGCGGATCGTCTGGTTCACGCCACCTGAAGCGATGCAGGGCGAGGCGCAGAAGATTTTCTACATCCACGTGCCGTCGGCCGTGGTGGGGCTCTACATCGCCTGTCCGCTGGTGGCGATCGGTGGCGCGATGTTCTTGTGGCTGCGGGACGAGCGCCTCGATCGGCTGGCGGAGACGTCGGCCGAGATCGCGCTGCTGTTCCTGACGATCGTGCTGGTGACCGGCCCGATGTGGGCGAAGCCGATCTGGGGCGCCTGGTGGACGTGGGATGCGCGCCTGACCAGCACCCTCTTTCTCTGGTTCGTGCTGCTGGGCTACACCGTGCTGCGCGGTGCAATCGAAGACCGACAGCAGCGCGCGCGCTACTCGGCGGTGCTGGGCATTCTGGCCTCGTTGCTGGTGCCGTTCATCCATCTCAGCGTGCGCCTGTTCCGTACCATGCATCCGCAGCCGA
>JAYWIJ010000099.1:0-13846 GCA_043788935.1 Gemmatimonadaceae bacterium
GTGGCGTGCGGCAGTGCTGCTGATGCTGCTGGCGACCACCAGTGCGATGGGTCTGCTGCTGGCGGTACCGCTCTCCGTCGGCTTTCTGGCGGACGCCGCTCAGTCCTCGGAGAACTCATGGTGGGCCGATCGGCAGCGACGGAAACGGGCCATCGTTGCGGGCGGAGTGCTGGCTCTCGTCGCCGTCGTCGTCGTGGCGCTGCTCATCCCCCCGCCTGACGCGCTGTTCCAGATCAGCCTGAACCCGTTCTCCGGCGCGCGACTCTGGAAGATCGGCAGCGCGCTTTCCGTGCCGGCGCGCGTCCTGCTCCCGCTCGCCGGGCACTATCCCGGTGGATCGACGCAGTGGGGCAGTTGGATGTTTCCCGCTGCCGAACGTCCCGGGATGCTCATCGCCGACATCGTGAGTCTTGCGGCTCTCGCCGTCATGTCGTTGATCGTGGCGCGGCGGCGCCCGGCGCTCATCCTCTGGAGCGTTGCGAGCGTGCTACTGATCGGATTTTTCGCGTTCATCTTCGACGGCGGAATGCGCCATCATGGGTATCTCGTCGTCGCGTTTCTCGCAGCGCTCTGGCTGGCGTTCGCGCCTGTGCATTGCGTACCTGCTATGCCGGGTACGCCGCAGGTCGGCAAGTTGGATCGTTGGCGACATGCGAGTGTCACCATCCTGCTCGCCCTGATGGCGCTGCCATCGATTCAGTTTGCGGTGGCGGAGACTCGCGAGACGTTTTCGGATGCAAGTCAGGTCGCGCAGCAGCTCAGCGTCGACTCGCTTGCCGCCGCACCCATCGTCGGGCTCGCGTATCCGTGGTCGCAACCGATCGCGGCCCTCACCGGTCGCCCTGTGTACTTTCCCGCAGAGTCGCGCCTCTCCACATGGATCGCACGCCGGAACGTCGTCGAAGGTCCGCGTGAACTGACACTGGCCGACAGCATGATCCGCACGCTGCTACCGACGCATTGCCGCGTCGTCGTGCTCTCGAGCCGGACGAAGCCCAGTCAGCAATTCGACTGGGCTGGCGCACGGGAAATCATACGCGGAACCGGAACACCGATGGCCGGCGATCCCTTGCGCGTCTGGGTGGTCACGGCGAGACGGTGCGTTCCAACGTCTGCAAACGGCACCTGAACGATTCCTGCCGCGGTCCCACGTGAACGGCGTAACCGATCCGTTCACGCGGGGAACGCGGGGCTCTGTGCGCATCATTCTCCGATGAGCAGCAGTGCTGCGGCATCAGCGTCCCGACCAGAGCACCTGATAATCACGGTTCGCTGACTCCTTCGCCTTGAAGTCCTTGAGCGCCGTGCGCAGTGCGGCGGCGAAGTCGGACGTACGCATCACTTCCCGCAGCACGGCCGGCGTGACAGGTTCGTCCTTCTTCAGCGGACGACCGGAGCCGGTGATCGTGCCGGTGACGAACTTCGTAGCCGCCGAATGTCCGTTCGGTGCACCAATCATCTCGAAGGCGAGCGTCGGGATCATGCTGCCGCCGTCTTTCTCGCTCAGTTCGAGGTCGAGCGTGACCTTGAGCAGGGCGTTGGCACCCGTCTCGCGCATGAGCCGCGCGTCCACACGATTCCAGCCGTAGCCCACCGACACCGGCAGCACCGCCGAGAGCAGTGTGGTGCCCTTGTAGCTGTGCGTGAACTGGACGTCCGTCGTTTCGTCGTCCTTCGAGAACGGCGCCAGCGAGCGGTACGACGCCGTGGCGATCACAGGCTCGATCGGGAGCATCGTCGCTCCGAGTTCCTGCGTGAACACGGGCGCCAGCGCGTCGTAGAGCTCCGCCAATGCCGTATTCCAGACCGCATCAGGCAGCTGAGGGAATCGCAGCGTGCGCGTCTCGGTCGTGCGGGTCGTGGCGGTGGTGGTCGTCCGGCTCTTGCTGAGATAGGTCTTGCCACGCGCCGCAAAAGAAATCGTCGCGATGTTCGTCGCCTGCGAGATCGGACGTGAGGCAAACGCTCCCGGCTTGAACAACGAGTATTCCAGCTTGCCGCCTGGCAGCGAGAGCTCGGCCTTCGCCGTGAGACCTGTATTCATGTCAGCCGACGGTGACGCGCGGAACAGGCGTCCGTCGCTCTCCGACGTCATCACCTGCAGGCCGGCGAACGCACCAGTTGCCTCCTGCGCAGTCTCCCAGCGCTCACGGCTCACCAGCAGATAGCTGTCGTTGAGATTCGCGCCCGCCTTCACGTTACCGGGGGCGATGTTCAGGTTGCGGAACGCCGCCGCGGGTACGGTGACCGTGGCGCCCGGCCGCGCGTAGTACGCATCGTAGAACTCGCGCAGACCGAGCACACTCGTGATCACCTTCACGACGATCGGCGAGGTGTCTGCCGGGGTCACGCCGGTGAGCTGGATCGTGACGTCTTTCGTCACGTCGATGGTCTCCGGATTCGCCTGTCCGTTGATGCTCGTGATGCGCAGGATTTCGCGCGGCGCCGGAATCGTGAACCCGGCTTTCTGTCCTGACGTCGTCGTCACTTCGACGCGCCTCGGGCCTTTCGTCGCCGGCACGAGAGACGAGTAGACACCCATCGTGGCGTAGTCGGCCGGGCGCCCGTCCACCGTCACCGTGCCGTCGATCTTCGACGTCATCGCGCCCAGACGCTGCGTGAACGTGACGGTCACCATGTCACCGCCACCCTCGCCCCAGTTGGGAATGATCTTCGTGCCCATCGTACCGAGCGACTTGGGCCATGTGTTGGACACGCGATAGACGAGCGGCACGACGGTGCCCAGGTCAGCGGTGCTGCCGGTCATGACGTTCCCTGCCACCGATGCGATGGTGCCCACCACCCGACTCGCCGCGCCGCTGACCATCCCGCCCAGCGAGAAACCACGCTTTCTCGGCGCACTCGCCGGCGTGGCAGACGTGTCGCCATTGGCCTTGGCGATGCTGTCTTCGCGGGCCTTTGCGAGGGCGGCGCTGTCTGGCTTCGACCCGCGTCCGAACCGGCCGAATTGCGCGCTCGCGTTCTCGGATGCCGCCAGCGAGGCGACGACGGCGATCAGGTACAGCGTCCGTGTGGTCATGTGTGGTGTTTGGTGGTGAGCGTCGCGATGCAGGCGGACGCCCCCGAAGCCAGTCACCACACCAGCCCAGCGAGAACGCCTGCACGCATCTTCAGGTCAGCCCTCCTCACGAAGCCAGCGACTTCCGGCGTGCGGGGCGGCACGACATGAGACATACAACGCCGCGCTCGCTTCGTGTATCCTCCGAACGGGTGAGGGCCGGAAGTCGTCATCGGTCGATGATGCACGTCAGCCTCGCGCGCATCGTCGCCGACCACGGCTTTCGGGTCGCATCGATTCACGTCGCCCGATCTGCATGCTGACGCGTCACTTCGCGCACCGAACAGCAAGCCTTGCTGACTCCGCTTCGCTTACATAGTAGCACATTGATTCATCACCGTAGACGTATCGGATCGAAGTTCGACCGGACTGCTCTGCTCTCGGTCACCGACAGGAGTGACGCGCATGCTGGGATTCTGGGGCGTCGTGTTCTGGCTTGCGCCACTTGCGGCGGCAATCTGGGCTTTGATTATTCTGTATCGCTTCGCCAAGAACGTCGAGGACGTCATCCGCCGACTCGAACGCATCGAGAAGATGGTGGGCCAGTCGCGTGCAGAGACTGTTCTCAATCAGTGACGCGACCCGATTGACGAGTGATGCCATGCTGACCGGCGTCCACGCAACCCGCCGATACTGGGCCCATCCCCGAGACGATCGAGATGCTGCGTATCGACACCTGCCACACCCGCGCCGTGACACCCGCTCTCTTCGATGACATCCTCGCACTCTGCGAGGCCGCGTACGAGGAGCCGCTCGCGCAGGAGTTCCAGAACGTCGGTCCAGGCTTGCACCTGCTCGGACGCCTCGACGACTCGCTCGTCGCGCACGCCATGATCGTGGATCGTACGCTGATCGCCGGCGGCAAAACCGCACTGCGAACAGGGTACATCGAGCTCGTGGCGACGCACCCCGCACATCAGCACAACGGATATGCCACGGCTCTGCTCCGCGCACTCGTGCCGCTGCTGGCGCACCACGAAATCGGCGCCCTCTCGCCGTCCGATCCGGCGTTCTACGCCCGGCTCGGGTGGGAGTCCTGGCGAGGCCCGCTCTCCGTACGTGTCGCGGCGGGAGAAGCACCGTCCGACGCCGAGGAGGAAGTCATGATCCTCCGCCTGCCCACCACCCCGATGGAACTCGATCCGGCGTTGCCACTCTCAGTTGAATGGCGGCCCGGCGACGCCTGGTAACCGACGACGGCACATCGCCAGGCGGCGGCGCGGCGACGCACCGCTGCCGACGTCAGGCATTCCTCGCTGGCGACCGCCTGTTCCCGCCCGTATGCTGAGAGCTCATCCACCAGCGAGGCCGCCACATGTCCACCGTTCGTGACCTGCTCGTCCGCAAGGGAACCGCCGTCGTCTCCATTCCGCCCACTGCCACCGTGCTCGACGCCGCCCACGTCATGAACGACAAGGGGATCGGCGGCGTCGTGGTGCTCGACGATCACAAACTCGTCGGCATCTTCACCGAGCGGGACATCATGCGACGCGTGGTGGCGGCAAACCGCGATCCGGCGACGACGCTGGTCAGTGACGTCATGACCACCGAGTGCATCACGATCATGCCTGACGTGCAGATTGCCGTCTGTCGCGCGATGATGAGTACGCGCCGCATCCGCCACCTGCCCGTGGTGCACGACGGTGGCCTGGTAGGCATGATCACCTCCGGCGACGTGCTGGCGTTCGAAGTCTCGCAGGCCGAAGCGCAGATCGAGCAGCTGGAGAAGTACGTCTTCGACGTACGATGAACACCGCGGTCTGGCATGCCACGACGCCGGTGCATCTCGGCACCGGCGTTACGCGCATAGCGCGGAGCGACTTCAGATTTCGCTGCGAAGCTGCTGCAGGTACGCCTGCATGAACGCCGTCCGCCTCGCCGCTTCGCGACGACCCGATTCCGTCTGCATGGTACCGGCAAGCGTCAGCAGCTTCGTATAGAAATGATCGATGCTCGACACCGCGTCGCTCGGGCTCCGTCGGTCAGCGAACGGATCGTCGGCGTCGTACAGCACGCGACCGAGTTGCCCGCCGAGCATGAGGCAGCGCGCAATGCCGATGGCGCCGATCGCATCGAGACGATCGGCATCCTGCACCACCTTCGCCTCGACGGTGACCGGGGTGATCTTCGCACTGAAGCTGTGCGCCGAGATCGCATGATGCACAGCGTCGAATAACGCTGCCGGATATCCGATGTCCGTCAGATGCGCGACCGCCGCATCCCCGGCCATCACCGAGGCGCGTGAACGATCGGGCGACGTCACCGGCACGTGCACGCAGTCGTGCAACCATGCGGCTGGCATGACCACGTCGAGCGATGCGTTCTCCTCACGCGACAGTCGTTCCGCGGTGATCACGACGCGCGTGAGATGCGCCATGTCGTGGGCAGCATCCGCCTGAAAACCCGTCCTGTGCGCGAACGCCTCGATCGACGCGCGATGCGTCTCCCAGAGGGACGACGATGTGATCGCGCTCAGAACTTCAGCCCGCCGGCTTCCGCGAAATCACGCATCAGCTTCTCTTGTTCCTCGCTCAGCTTTTCCGGCACCGTGATCTGCACGTCCACGAGCAGATCGCCACGCTTGCCTTCCTTCTCGATGCCCTGCCCACGCACGCGGAATCGCTTGCCGCTGGGCGTGCCACCAGGAATGCGCAGCGCCACCTTGGTGCCGTCGAGCGTCTTGACCTGAATCTTCGAGCCGAGTGTGGCCTGCGCGATGTTGATCGGCACGCCGAGGATCAGGTCGAGCCCGTCGCGAGTGTAGGAGCGATCAGCGAGCACCTGGAACGTGATGATCAGGTCACCAGTCGGCCCACCATTCTGCCCGCGTGTGCCCTGCTCCTTGAGCCGCACGCGTGTGCCACTTTCAGCCCCGCTCGGCACGGTGATGTTCACCTTGCGTCGCGCACGCACCTGCCCCGCGCCATTGCACGCGCCGCACTTTTCGCTCGGCACGGAACCGCGGCCAAGGCACGCAGGACAGGGACGATTCACGGCGAACCCGCCCTGCCCGAAGCTGATCGTGCCGCGACCACTGCACTCGGCGCACACCTTGATCTGTGCACCCGGCGCGGCACCGTTGCCTTTGCACACCTGGCACTCTTCGACGAGATCCAGTTCCACCGGCACCTTGCCACCCGTCGCCGCCGTACGAAACGGAATCTCGACGGTGAGCTCCACGTCTGCGCCGCGCTCGCTCGCACGGGTGCGACCACGCCCGCCGAACACGCTGCCGAACAGATCGCCCAAGCCACCGAGTCCGCCGATGTCGAAGTCGTCGAACCGGGGATTGCCGGCGCCACCAGGCTGCGTCGCGCCCGTCGGCCCTGCGGGACGACGAGCACTCGTCGCGGCGTTCTTCCACGCGTCGGCGAAGTTGCCCATGCTGCCGTACTTCCGCATGTCGTCGTATTGCTTGCGCTTCGCGTCATCACCGATGACGGTGTACGCCTCGGAAATCTCCTTGAAGCGTTCCGCCGCCTTCGGGTCCGACTTGTTCGAATCAGGATGATACTTTTTTGCCAGCCGCCGGTACTGCTTCTTGATCTCGTCACCGGTCGCGGTGGACGAGACGCCGAGGATGGCGTAAAAGTCTGCGTTCGTGGGAGCCATGGGCGCGCGTCAGCGCGAGAAGTGAATCAATCGTTCCACTGGCGCACGACGACGCGCGCGGGACGCAGCAGCAAACCGTTGTACATGTAGCCCACCTGATAGACTGCCCCGACCGTGTGGTCCTGATCGGGCGACGCGGCAGGCTGCGTCGTGACTGCCTCGTGGTGGTTCGGATCGAACGGCTGGTCGGCCGGATCGATCACGGTGAGGCCACCGGCGGTCAGCTCCTTGAACACCTTGCGCGCCACCAGTGACGCGCCTTCCACCATCATCGGCACCGTGGCGACCGCGAGCTCGACGTTGGCGAAGCGCGTCAGGTCGTCGAGCGGATCCATCAGCAGCTTGACGAGATCGGCCTGCGCGCGCCCACGCTCATCCTGCCGCTCCTTCATGGTGCGCTTGCGGTAATTGTCGTACTCGGCGGCGAGTCGCAGGTACCTGTCGTTCGCGGCGTCGAGCTGTATCCGGATCGCTTCGACGTCGGTGCCACCCTGCCCGTCAGCGGCAGCAGCATCGGAGACTGCACCCTCGATGGGCGCCGTCGTCTTGGGATCGGGAGTGGTCGTGTTCTCGTCCATCGGTCGAACTCCTATTGGTCAGTCGCGCGATCGAGGCGCAGGCAGGCTCGTGATGCGGTGCAGGGATTCAGGGCAACTCGCGTTCCGCGGTGCTCTGCCGGTCTGGCAGAACCTCATCAGGAGACGGTACGTGCTCTACTGCCAAATCTACGGACGACCGGCAGCATTGTGTCATCGGACGGAGCATGGCATGAGGCACTGAATCAACCAGTCGCCAGCAACGCACGCCGGATCATGTCCAGCGCCGCCTGCGACGCCCGGTGGCGGATCTCCGCCCGGTCCCCAATGTGTATTGCCCGGTTCGTGGTCACCTCGCCACGCACGTCCACCGCGATCCAGACCGTCCCGACCGGCTTGTCCGGCGTACCGCCATCGGGGCCCGCCACGCCGGTGATCGACACGCCGATGGTCGCGCCGGTCATGCCGCGCACGCCGCGCGCCATCTGCACCGCCACGGGCTCACTGACGGAGCCATGCGTCGTGAGATCTTCGGGTGACACCATCAGTTCCTGCTGCTTCACCGAATTCGCGTAGGCGATCACGCCACCCAGCACGACCGCGCTCGCCCCCGGCACCTCGGTCAGCCGCGCACCGAGCAGCCCACCGGTGCAGCTCTCCGCCACGGCGATCGTGTCGCCACGTGCCGCGCAGAGATCGAGCACGATCTTCGGCATGCCCACGCCGTCGGTCGCGTACGCGTAAATGCCCACCGCGTCGCGGATACGCGTCACGGCTGCATCGAGC
Organism: Gemmatimonadaceae bacterium; assembly: GCA_043788935.1. GTDB lineage: Bacteria > Gemmatimonadota > Gemmatimonadetes > Gemmatimonadales > Gemmatimonadaceae > JACMLX01. The sequence continues at coordinate 8,014 of JAYWIJ010000099.1, forward strand.
TTCTGCGCGGCATCATCAGCGGCGAGGCCGCGCGCGGTGACGCGGAGATCCACGCCGTCATGCCCCGGCAGATACGCCAGCGGCAGCCCTTCCACCTCGCGCTTCATCGGCCCGAGCTTTTCGGCGAGTGCGCTCTCGGCGATGCTCGTCGTGCGGACGTTTCGCGAACGGAGCACGGTACCGTCAGATTTCGCGGCGAGCCACGGCACGATGTGCGTGGTGGTCATGTGCCGCAGTTCACGGGGCACACCGGGCAGCATGATCACCCAGCGTCCCTGTGCGTCAGTGAGCCGAAGCCCCGGAGCGGTGCCCTGCGCATTAGCCAGCACTTCGGCACCAACTGGTACCAATGCCTGCTGCAGGTTGCTGGGCGGCAGCTGGCCGCCGCGTCCGCGCGAGGCCCAGAGCGCGTGCAGCGCGGCCACGATGTCGGGATCTTCGCGCAGCTCGCGTCCGAAAAGCGTGGCCAGTACGGGCCGCGTGAGATCGTCAGCGGTGGGACCGAGGCCACCCGTGGTGATCACGCCGCCGGTGCGTTCCAGCCCCTGTCGCACGGCATCGGCGATGTCGTCGGGATCGTCACCGACGGTGGCGCGCCGTGCGATGGGTACGCCCACTTCACCGAGCGCGCGGGCAAGGAACACCGCGTTCGTGTCGACGGTCGTACCGAGGAGGAGTTCGTCACCGATGGTGACGATCTCGACGGAAAGGCTCATGTTGTGCGTCCGGAATCAGCCCGCGTGACTGCGCGTCGGGGCTGCGATGATGCTGCCGTAGCGCTGGACGTAGAGCCCCAGCGACCAGAGCGTGAGGGCGACGGCCGCGACCATGCTGAGCGCCACCACGGCACCGTTGAAATACGCGTACGCAGCCCACCAGTTGCCGCCCCAGCCGCGCTCACGCGCCAGCGTCGCGGTGAAGAACCAGCAGTACGCGGCGCCGATCCACACACTCTGGAAGGTGGTCTTCCACTTCGCGGGACCGATCGAGGAGATCACCACACCCTTCCGCTTGGCGATTTCACGGAAGACGGTCATGAAGGCCTCGCGTCCGAGCACGACGACCACGACCCAGAGTGGCAGCGAGAGCCACATCGACGCGAGCAGCGTCGGGAAGCGACCGTCAGGCGGGATGGTCTGTCCGGCATGCTGCAGCATCGGGCCGCCGCGCATCAGGTAGTACATCGGCACGAAGGTACCCAGCAGCAGCAGCTTGTCGGCCAGGGGGTCGAGCCACTTGCCGAGATCCGTGATCAGGTTCTCGCGGCGGGCGAGGTAGCCGTCGACGTAGTCGGTGACGGCGGCGATCACGAACAGCCCGAATGCAACCGCGCGCACGGTCGATCCATTGACGAAGGGCAACACCGCAACCAGCGGGGTGATGGCGATCCGTCCGATGGTGAGGGCGTTCGGGAGATTCACGGGACGCGGGCGTTCAGCTCGAGGACGCGAGACTCTTGAGTACCAGCTTGCTGACTGCCTTCAACGTATCGAACACCCCATCTCCCGCCACTGCCACGGCCTCGATGCTGGGCACCCGCTCGATCCATTCGCCCGTGGACAGCTGCTCCACGAGGAGTCGGGAGGGGTTGTTGGGGTCGGCCATCAGGCGCTGTCGGGCGGGGTCGACGACCTCGAAGCCGGGGTTCAGCAGGGCGTCCAGCTCGTCGATCGGCGCCGCGTTGGGCAGGTCGCGCTTGTTGTACTGGATGACGAACGGCATGCGGGTGATGTCGTACCCGTATTCGGCCATGTTGTCATACAGATTCTGCATCGCTTCGATGTTCGCTTCCTGACGTTCCACCTGTGAGTCAGCGACGAACACCACGCCGTCGACACCTTTCAGGATCAGCTTTCGGCTGGCGTTGTAGTACACCTGGCCCGGCACCGTGTAGAGGTGGAAGCGGGTCTTGAAGCCGCGGATCGTGCCGAGATCGACGGGGAGGAAGTCGAAGAACAGCGTCCGTTCGTTTTCCGTCGCGAGGGAGATGAGCTTGCCCCGCGTGTCGGGTGCCACGCGCGCGTACACGTGCTCGAGATTGGTGGTCTTGCCGCCGAGTCCCGGACCGTAGTAAACGATCTTGCAGTTGATCTCGCGCGACGCGTAGTTGATGACCGACATGTCGGGTGGGTGGTCGGATTTAGCTGAAGAGCCGGTCGATGTCGTCCTCTGCTCCGGCGAGCAGGTGCGACGCGCCGAAATCGGCGGACTGGGAGTCCTGCGGCCGGGTGAAGACCGCATTCAGGTCGTTCACCGCAGCCTTGAGGCGCAGGCGGACCAGCCCGAGCGTGGTGCGCTGGTCGAAGAGGACGACCAGGATCAGGCGACGGGCAACATCGGCGACATACATCGAGTCCCGCTCACCCTGATGGAACAGCGTGGTGAAATCGGTCTCGCCGATCAGCTTCGCCAGCTGATCGTTGGCACTGAAGTCCGCGGCGGCGAGCGTCGCGAATGCGGTGGCGTCGAACTGCGGCTGTTCGCCGACGGTCGTGACGAGCTGGCCGGAGCGATCCACGAGCAGCGCACTGCGGCTGTTCGTCTCCTGCAGGAAGTTCATCAGGATGCGCGTGATGGCGTCCGCGTCGTCCTGCGTAAATGACCAATGCGATGCGCGAGACATATCGGCGCTCACGACTCGAGAGCGAGGAGAAGACGGTCCAGCGCACGTTCCGCGCGCCGGCGGAGCGTCGGGCGACGCTCCCAACGAATGTAGTCGCGCAGCAGTCGCGCGTTTTCGACCGATGGTGAACGAGCCAGCCAGCCAAGGGCGGCGGCACGCTGCACCGCCGACGTCGCGAACAGCTGGTCGTGCGACGAGGCCTGCTGCCGGCGCCAGGCGAGCGCACCGATCACCACACCACCGGCGAAACCCGCCAGTGCGTATGGCAGTGTCCCGCGCGAGGTGTCGCGACGTGTCATGTACCTCATGCCATCTCCCGGCGCGCCGACAGCGCCTGTGCAATCGTCACTCCGTCCGCGTACTCCAGATCACCGCCCACGGGCAGGCCGCGCGCGATGCGCGTGATGCGCACGCCCGTCGGCGTCAGCTGACGCTGCAGGTGAATTGCGGTGGCTTCGCCTTCCATCGAGGGATTGGTCGCGAGGATGACTTCAGTGACGGCACCCTGCCGCACGCGCTCCACGAGGGAGGCGATGGTCAGGTCACCGGGACCGACGCCATCGAGGGGCGAGATCCGTCCGCCGAGGACGTGGTAGACGCCCCGGAATTCAGCTGCACGTTCGATGGCACCGATATCGGCTGCTTCTTCGACTGCGCAGATGGTATGAACGTCACGTCGTGGATCCGAGCAGATGGGGCAGCGGGGCGCCTCGGTGAGATTGAAGCAGACGACGCACTGCCGCACCCGCTCCGTGAGCCCCACCAACGCCTCGGCGAGTCGGCGGCACTGGGCCGGTGGCTGCTTGAGGAGATGGTACGTCAGGCGAAGGGCCGTCTTTCGCCCGATGCCGGGGAGCCGGGCGAGTTCGCTCGCCAGCTCGTCAATGGCCGACACGGCTCACATGAACGGGAGCTTGAGTCCGGGAATGCCGAGGCCGCCAGCGAGCCGCCCCATTTCTTCCTGACCCAGCGCGGCCGCCCGCTGCTGGGCATCGCCCACGGCCACGGTGACCAGGTCCTCGATCAGCTCGACGTCACCGCCGGCCACGAGGCTCGGGTCGATCTTGATTCGCTTCACGGTGCCTTTGCCGTCGGCCTCCACGGACACCATGCCGCCACCAGACATGCCGGTCACGGTACGCTTGCCGAGCTCGTCCTGCAATTCAGCCAGCTTGCCCTGCATCTGCTGGGCCTGCTGCATCATCTTCATGAAATCCATCGTCGGACCGGGGCCAGAGGTATAGAGTCGGAAAGCTACCGGCGGTGCCGCAGCTATTCCATGAGTTCGAGATCGAGCGCTTCGACCGCGGCGCCAAGGATCGGGTCATGCTTCGACAGCGATTTCACCCGTTCCTGTTTGACCCCTTCCGTCGTGAGCCGTTCACGGGGCGCGTCGGGGACGCCGTCCGGTGGGGGCTTGACCTGCACTCGCATGATGGAGGGCAGCACCTGTCGCAGCGCCTCTGTGACCTGCGACAGGCCATCCGTCACCACGGGATAGTCGCCCGGGTCATCACATTCGAGCGTCAGCAGGCCCGCCGCGGTCACGGCCGTCGGCTGCACGCGGGCGAGCATTGCCGCCAGCATGCCCCGGCCCTGCGCCTTGAGCGCCGTGATGACGGCGTCCCATTCGTCCACCACCCGATGCAGGTCGGGCACCGACGCGGTGGCCCCGACAGGCGAGGCAGGCCGCGCGGCCTGTTGCAGCGCCGGTGCGGCCTCAGGCGATGATGACTTCGAGTCGACCGGTGGCACGCCCCACCGGGCCGCCCTGTCCACCGTGGGTGCGGCGGGTGCCTCGGACGCCGCACTCGGCGCCGGCTGGGCCCACTTTGCCACAGATGGCGCAGTGCGCGGCGGCTCCAGCACGGCGGCGCGTGCAGCGACCGGTGCAGACGCTCGCGGCGCAGCGACGGCGCGTGGCGGCGCATCACCGAGCCCGGCCAGCACCTCTTCCAGCGATACCGTGCGGTCGAGCAGCGCGAGGCGCACCAGCAGCGTCTCGAACACCAGCTGCGGCTGCCCGCTCCGCCGGAGTCGCGCTTCGACCTCCGCCATAAGCTGGAGCACGCGAAGCAGGTCGCCGGCGCGCCACTGCGGTGCCATCGCGGTGAGCCGTTCCCGCACTGAGGCCGACACCGCGCCCGGATCACCACCCAGCACGATGGCGAGTTGCGCACGCACGAGATCCGCGAGCCCGGTCAGCAGCAGCACCAGATCGACGCCGAGATTCGACAACCGCTCGACCGCCGCAAACACGTCGCCGGCAAGCCGTTCACCGATGATCGCGAGCAACGCCAGCAACTCGTCCTCCGGCACGAGGCCGAGGGCGTCGCGGACGCGCGCCGACGTGAGCGTGCCGTCGTCGCCGAAGGCCAGCACCTGATCGGTGAGCGACAGCGCGTCGCGCAATCCGCCATCCGCCGCGCGCGCCAGCATCTGCAGCGCATCGGGCTCGTACGTCACGCCCTCGTCGTCGAGCACCGAGGCGAGACGATCGCGAATTTCGGCAGGGTTGATGCGACGCAGATCGAAACGCTGCAGGCGGCTCAGCACCGGTGCCGCCGTCTGCGCGATCTTCTGCGGTTCGGTGGTGGCGAACACGAACACCACGCGCGGCGGCGGTTCCTCGAGGATCTTGAGCAGCGCATTCCACGCTTCGCGCGTGAGCATGTGCGCCTCGTCCACGATGTAGACCTTGTAGCCATCGCTGGTGGACGGCGCGTACATCGCGCGCTCGCGCAGCTCGCGCGCATCGTCCACGCCGCGGTTGGAGGCGGCGTCGATCTCGATCACATCCAGCGAAGCGCTGCCGCTCCAGATGCGCGAGCAGGCGCCACAGGTGCCACAGGGCTCACCGTCGTCGCGTGTCTTCCGGTTTTCGCAGTTGAGCGCCATGGCCAGCACGCGCGCCAGCGTGGTCTTGCCGGTGCCGCGCGGGCCGCAGAGCAGGTAGCCGTGCGCCACGCGGTCACGGGCGATGGCGCCCTTGAGCGTGTTGGACACGTGCGTCTGGACGGCGACCTGGCCGAAGTTGCGGGGCCGGTATTTGCGGGCGAGCGCGATCACGGGCTGGGGATCCTCCCGGGGGGCGCGAAGGTCGACCGGAGCGGCGCAGACCAGGGCGTTGCAAACTCGGTCAACCGCCCCGCACGCGAGCGAGTGGCTGACAGAAACGAATCGCGCGGCGTCGCCGTCCGAACCCCGGAC
>JAYWIJ010000100.1:0-3740 GCA_043788935.1 Gemmatimonadaceae bacterium
CCGCTCGGATGAAACGCCGGCGACAGCGCGCGCGACGCGGCCGGGGTCAGCGGCGCCGCATTCGCACCATCACTGTCCACGAGCCAGACACGCCCGCCGTTGACGAACGCCACACGGCTCGCCGCGATGCCACGCGTACCGCTGATCCATTCCTCGAGCTGATCGCTCGCGCTGTGCACTGCCGTGCGCCATGCCGCACCGTTGGGCGCACCCGGTAACGAGATCGTACGCCGCTGCAGCACCTGCTTCGCCGCGATGTCGTGGAGCACGACCGTGGCGCCGGCGGTAACGAGCGTGACCTCGACCACACCGTTGATACCGAGGCGCGCGGCTGCCGCATAGTCCAGCACACCGGCGGCACGCGGTGCCGGCAACGCCGTGTTGCGTGACATGACGGTGACACGGTCACCGAAGTCGAGATCACGCATGATGATGGTGCGTACCGAGTCGCCGGCGGCACCCGCCACGGGCAGCACATAGATGCCAGGGCGCTTGCCTCCCTCACCGTAGATGAGGCCGAGGCGAACACCTTCCTGCGCCTGCGCGAGGGACGCGCCACTCACGAAGGCGAGCAGCGCCAGACGGCGCAGCAGGCGAGGCATGCAATCACGAAGCGGGATACTCACCTCAGAACGGTTGGATCGAAGCTGAAGACGACGGGCAATGCATCGTCACGGAAGCCCGACGGCAGCGCGCCGAACGATTTCCGCTGACCGACGGCTTCCACCGCCCCGATGCACTCCAGATCGAACGCGTACACGCCGGACCGCGAGACGAGCCGCAGGTCGGATACCGAGCCGTCACGGCGGATGAGAAACGACACCTCGGCGCGCAAGCCAACGCCCGGCCGTGGCTTGAAGTTCAGAGCAATCTGCCGCGTGATGTTTTCGAGATACCCAGGGAACGGAAACGCGATCCCCTGCACCTTCACGTTCGCGACATCGCGTCCACGGCCGCCAGTCGCTCCACCGCCGGCAGGCGACTTGCCCGGTACCGACGCCGCGCCCCCTCCCCGGGGAGCGGGCGTCGCGGGGCGCGCGACTGGCTTCTTTGCGGCAGGCTTCGTCGTCGGCTTCGCAGTGGGTCGTGACGTCGGGCGGCTGGTCGGCCGCTTTGCGGACAGCGCAGTGCCCTCCTCGGCGCGGGCAGGCGATGCCTCGGGGGCGCTTGGCTCCGGGGCCGGAGGCGTGGTGGTCGGTGGCCCCTGCTCCACCGAACCGAGCGCCCGCGGACCAGGCGGTGCGGCCACCAGCTCGACGTTGTAGGCCGGAGGCAGCGGCGGTGGCAGCGTGAGGCGCGTCAGGAAGACGGTGCCTGCAATCACCACCACGTGGCCGATCACCGACAGCAGTGCCGCCCGCCGCGCCGTAGGCCGCGCGCGGCCGGACACGTCCGCCCCGGAAGACGGCGCAGTCGCGTCACTCATCGCGCCGACTGCTGCTCCGCTACCAGACTCACGTTCTGCAGACCGACCTCGCGCAAAATCGCGAGCACCTGCACGACATCGCCGTACGCCGAGCCTTCATCCCCACGCAGGTAAATGGTCCGTCCGGCCGCACGCGTCGCAAGGGACGTCAGTGTGCTGCGCAACTCATCGCGCGCGACACGCTCGTTGTCCAGCACGATCACACCATCCTGCGTGATCGTGATGTTGATCGGATTGTCCACCTGCGAAGCCCGTACGTTCGCCTTCGGCAGCTTCACATCCACGCCGCCGGTGAGCAGCGGCGCCGTGATCATGAAGATGATCATCAGCAGCATCATCACGTCGATCAGGCTGACGACATTGATCTCGGCATTCAGCGGCGTACGTGTGCGGGCGCCCTGCTTCCGCATCAGATCCGGCCGTCGCGCACGAGCAGTGCGACCATGTCGGTGCTGAACGCGTCGATTTCGCTCGTCATGTGATTGAGCCTGGCGGCGAACAGGTTGTAGCCGAACACCGCAGGAATCGCGACGGTGAGCGCCAGCGCCGTCGCGATCAGCGCCTCGGCGACACCAGGTGCCACCGCACTGATGTTGCCGCTGCCGCTGGCGGCGACGCCGAGGAAGGCGTTGATCACGCCCAGCACCGTGCCGAGCAGCCCGATCAGCGGACTCACCGCACCGATCGTGGCAAGCCACGGCAGGAGACGCTCGAGCCGATCACGCTCGCCCGTCGCCTCCTTGTCGAGCAGCATCTGCAGCGCCTCGACCTGCGCCTGTGACAACCGCGCCTGACGGTCAGGCCCACCGCCGAGTGCGGGCCGCGTGTCGGTCATGAACTGCTCGGCGCGACGCAGCACCGCATAGAACGGCGAACCGGCACCGAGCTTAGCACGCGTCGCGACGTCCGCGAACGAATCCGCTTGCTTGACGTAATCGAGCAGCGGATCGGCCGATGCACGCACACGCCGAAACTCGGCGAACTTCATGCCCATGATCGTCCAGCTGATGGCGCTGAGCACGAGCAGGAAGAGCAATACCGCCCATGACACCGGCGTCCCGTGTGCCAGCAATCCGAAGATCGAACTGGTTGGCGCCGCCTGCACCTGAAGGAGAGCAGCAATCGGATTCATGCGGTGGTTCTGTTGTTCTCCGTCCGGAAATACTCCAGGGTCGCCTTGAGCCCGTCGTCGAGCGGCATCTGCGGAGTCCAGCCCAGCACCTCGGCACTCTTCGCGAACGCCAGGCACGACTTGCGCTGCTCACCGGCGCGCGCCGGCGCGTGCTGCAATGGCGACGTTGCTCCGGCCGCACGCAACAAACCATCGGCAAGCTGGACGACGGACGTCTCGATGCCGGTGCCAATGTTGAAACCGCGATTGTCCAGACGTCCTGCAGGCGGCAAGTCCACCGTCGCTGCGAGCAGATTGGCGCGCGCGACGTCACCGACATACACGTAGTCGCGCGTCTGCAGACCGTCGCCGTACGCCGTCATCGGCGTACCGGCAAGAATGCGCTGACTGAAGATCGCGACGACACCCGCCTCCCCGTGCGGATCCTGACGCGGACCGTACACGTTCGCATAGCGCAGCGCGACGGTGTCGAGACCATGGATTCGCGCGAAGTAGCTCATGTAGTACTCGACCGACAGCTTCGCGATGCCGTACGGCGACTGCGGATCCTTGGCAGCGGTTTCGATGGTCGGCATGTCGACGAAATCACCGTACTGCGCACCACCGCTCGACGAGAAGATGAAACGCGTGGCATGACCCGACTTGCGCACTGCTTCGAGCAGATTCAGCGAGCCACCGATGTTCTGCGCGGCGTCCCATGCCGGATCCTCGACACTCTTGCGCACGTCGATCTGTGCGGCGAGATGCGCGATCACGTCGAAACGACCCTCACGCACCAGCGCCGCTGCTTCAGGTGATGCGATGGAGCCTCGCACGACGGTGACAGCGGCCGCGACGTTCTGCTCCTTCCCGCTCGAGAAGTCGTCGAGGATGTTTACCTCGTAGCCTTCGGCCAGGAACGTGTCTGCGACATGTGAGCCGATGAAACCGGCGCCGCCGGTCACGAGTGCGCGGCGGCTCACAGGGCACCACGCGCGGTGACCGCGTAGGCGAGGGCGATGAAGGCAAGCACCGGCAACGTCGACATGAGCACTGATTCTGAAGGAAATTGCTGAGCCCGGTACGGTCTCCGGAGTCGCGCAGGCGCGACGTGACTCGAAGCCACAAACTAACCGCACCCGCCCCCTGCGGCATGAGCCGGCGGAACGCGGGTGCGGTGGTACAACAGGCCGAGCGGCCAGC
>JAYWIJ010000101.1:0-3716 GCA_043788935.1 Gemmatimonadaceae bacterium
GCGCGCGCGACGGCCGCGGCGCTCCGGCGCTGGGCACGGGCGGCATCCCGCGCCCGACTCGTCACCATCATCGTGAGCCAGCCGGTGACGGTGCCCCGACGTGGGTTGAAGTTCGCCGAATCGCGCCACGCCTTCATGAAGACGTGACTCACCACCTCCTCCGCATCGGCCTGGTCGCGCAGGATCGTGAACGCAATCCGGAGGAGGTGGGTGTTCAGCGCCCGGTGCAGGGCCGCCTCAGCGCCATGCTCGCCGTCCGCCATGCGGTCCACGAGGCCCGCAAACGGATCGTCGCCGCCCGTCCAGGGCTCGCCATGGGCCGGCGCCTGCACCCGAAAACACGTCTGCCCCACCGCGGCATCGAGCAGCACGACTCCCCCGTTTGTGCACGTGTCGTCAGCGCGGGCCTGGCTTTCTGCCGCCGCGTCGACGTGGTGTGTACCTCAGCCGGGGGTAGAATCGGGGGTGGTGATATGTCAGTAAATGAAGATTTTCACTATTCGACCGGCGTGCTCCTCGTGTCACTCAGCTCGGTCGAAGTCGAACTGGAGAATCTCAGGAAGGCGGACGCTCTACGATCACGTCGTCCGCCTGTTGCAACGCCTGTTCGTGCAGAGCACCATTCCCGACATGAACAGCTTCGTGCAGGAGGCGGAGTTACTCATGCGCGGTGTGAACAGCGCCGATGTCGTTCTCGGCATCTTCGATCACAATCGCTACACGCCGGTGCTCGAGATCGGCGATCGTGAGTTCTGGGGGCCGATGCCGCCGGTGTCGCAGGCCGAGCGCATGCGGGTGCTGCTGTCGCTGCTCGATCGCGACTACGCCGCATTCCCCGGCGATTCCGTCGACTGGTTTTCACGCACGGTCGGAGCGCTGACGTATGTCGAGCGGCAGCGCATCGAGATCTATCATTGCGGCATCAGCTACACGCGTACGGACGGCAGGCCGCTTCGCCTCTTCTCGAAGGGTGTGCCAATCCATTATTCCGCCGACCGGCATTTCACCTTCACGTTCAACTACGCCCAGAACGTGCACCATCTGCTCAAGCCCGGATTTCGGGACTACTGGATCCGGGTGGCGTACGGAGCCAACGGTTCACAGGTGCAGACGAAACACTCCGGCGATCTGCGCGAAACCGGTTCGCGCGATCTTCTCAGTCCGCGTGAGAAAGAGATCCTCCGGAGTATCGCCGCCGGTCTCGAGACGCGCGACATCGCGGAACGCCTCGACATCAGCGTCAACACGGTCGGCAATCATCGCAACAACATGGTGCAGCGACTGGGCGCGCGTGACACCACTGCGCTGGTACAACTCGCCAAGATGGCCAGCCTGATCTGACTCAGGCCGGTCACGGTGTGGTCACCCTTTCGACCGCGATGGTTGCGCCTGCATTCATCAGCGACGCGTAGTACTCGTCACGAATGCCGAGCGCATTCACCTCGCACATCGACTTGAGCTCGCCGTTGATCGGGACGTGAAAGACGCAGTTCGCCAGTCGCGCCTGTCCTTCCTCGGTGTGCAGCTCGTCACGGCTCATGAAGTGATGGCTGACGATCACGAGCGGCTGGATCTTCAGCCGTCCGGAAATCAGATCGCGCAACGTCTGCAGGGGCGCACCGGAGCCGAGCCGCTCGAGCCAGTGCCAGAAGTAGCCGGGCAGGCGCATGAACACGAAGCCTGGCGCTTTCAGCGCGATGCCCAGTGCACGCGCGATCGCCGTGCGCGTCGTGTCGGTCTTGAAGCTCACACCACCGAAGCGCCGGAAGAACTCATCCACCGTGTCGGCGTGCGGTGCATCGGCGCTCGGACGCAGCGCGTGGAACACCGGTGCCTCGCCTTCGCGATGCGCCACCAGGCCATGCAGGATCCGGTTGCACGACGGATGCCCGAACCAGACCTGTGAGCGCAGCAGCTCCTCGGCCTTGCGCCGATCACCGCCCGTGAGCGCGAACGCGATACGCCACCAGAGCGCCTCGCCGGTCACACCACCGCCGAATCCATCCTCGGTGCGCCCCACCTGCGCAATCGGCTGGAAGCTGATCATGCGGAACACCTTCTGCCCGCCCGTCAGCCAGTGCATCACGTCGTGCACGCCGTCGAGGTTGTCGCGCGTGACGGTCATCGTCGTCGCGGCGCGCAGCGTGCGACCGGTCCGCTGTTGGGCATCGCTGAGCAGCTGCACGAACTCGTCGCGCAACGGATTCAGCTGCGCCTCGCTGGTGACGCCTTTGTACTCGGCACCGCGACGGCCGCGCTGTGTGGTATCCACGTGAATGCTCACCTCCACCAGGTCACCCTCGGTGAGGTATCGCTCGAGCAATCCGGAACGGCGGCGGAATGAATCGCCATGCGTCATCAGCATCGGCACCAGCTCCAGCGAGTGCGCATACTGCAGCAGCTCGATCACCTCGTCGTCGGGCCGCAGCGTCACCTCGCCATCGGTGAGCTGCAGGTTGCCGTCGGGGCCGAGCACGGGGCGCAGCGCGCGCATCTGCGCCTTGATCGCATCGACCGGTTGCGCCGGGATCTTGTTGGCCGCTTCGCCGAGATAGCAGCCGCGGCAGGCGAAATCGCAGCGCGGCATCGCGCCGATCGTAGCGCCGCAACCATTGCCCTGCACACCGAGCATCTGCTGGCCCGTGCGCAGCGACTCAGGGAGTGCGTCCCAGTTCTGCGCCAGCAGCGCACGTGATTCCGCACGGACGGGTGTGGCGAGGACGGTGAGCACACGTCGTGGCGGGCGGTTCGTCGAAATCGTGTCAGGCATGCTCTCGCTACGCGTCGTCAGGGACTTCGGATCTCTGAGGGAACTGCCGTCGCGGAGCGCGCGGAGGGGCGGAGGAACGCGGAGGAAACGCTGTGGGAACTGCACGAGCAGGTTTGAACGCGGAACCGTCCAAAGCCGTTGCGCGCGCCGGCTCAGGGCATGGCCACCGGCGGACGATCAGGTCCGGCTGATCTCGTCACGACCGGCTCCACACGACGCCAGCGAAGCAACCCGTCGTGCGTGTACGGGCCGATCCACGGCGAGAGGGTGACGCAGTAGCTCGTCACGTCGGACTCGTCAGGACCGACCGACGCTGCTCCACGCGACTCGTCGGCCGCCCATGACCAGACGTCGTGACCGAGGCCGAAGATCGCTCCCGATGACCCTGGGTACAGCGAATCAACCTGGCCGACGGTTCCGCACCCGGGCGGATGCAGACGACCGAACAGATGTCCGAGTTCATGCGCGACGAGATACTGTGCCAGACGCACTCGGCCGACACTGGCGAGGCCGAAGCCGGCGGCCGATCGAGTGAACGCACGCGTGCTGAGCGGATCGGTGGGGATGTACGCATACCCGCTGTAGGCGAAGCGCTCGTAGCCGGGAGGACTCGACACCACGCCGTACCACATTTCGTCACCGGCATTCGCCGCCATTCTCGCCTGATCCACGTCACCGATCACATTCATCCAAAACCCTTCGTTCCCGCCGACCGGTGGTGGTCCGGCGAAGGCGGCGCTCCGGATAGGATCACCCACCGAGACGGTGAACGAACGCGACGGATTGACCTGCCGGGCGAGCCGGACGTACGTCTCCGCCGTCACCACCGACACGTCACCGGTGACGTCGCCGTGCTGCGTGAGGATCACGGGAACGAGTCGTATCCGGATCGGACGCAGCTCCACGACCCGCAGCGCGGCGGGTGACTGCAGCGGCAGGACGTTGT
>JAYWIJ010000102.1:0-3689 GCA_043788935.1 Gemmatimonadaceae bacterium
GCTTCACGTTCGGCACCGGATTCGCCGGATCAGCGCGCCACTCGCGGAACATCACACTGCTGTCGCGCGCGGCGTCACGTGGCATCGCGAACGACAGTCAGCCGGTTCCAGCGGCGCGGATCGGCACGTTCCGCGCTGCGATAGCCGAGTGGTGCGCCGAGGATGTCTTCCTCGTCCCAGCATCCGCCGACGAAGAGTGTGGGCACTGCGCTGCGTCGCAGCACGCGCGGCAGTGCCATCGCCTGCCAGTACGCATCGCGCGCAGGATGGGCACGGAAGCCCTGCCACGACGGTTGCAGCGCGGCCTTCGTGACCTTCCCGATGGAGTCGAGCGTTTGCAGGCGAAGGTAAAAGTCGTACTGATCCGCATCGGGCACGCTGAAGCCTTCCCCGCTCTCAACCCAGGCGGCGTAGCGCATGCCCTGCGTCTGCCGGAATGCGCCCTGCTGAAAGAAGTCATCACCCATCCAGACGTCACCCATCGGCGCCTGTGGTGACACCGCCTCGAGCGCAGGATGTGGCGACACCGCCGCGACGGCCGCCAGCCATCCGCGATACGATGTGCCGAGCATTCCGACACGACCGTTGTTCGCCGGGAGATGTTTCACGAGCCAGTCGATCGTGTCACACGCGTCGGTCTGCTCGTTGGTGCCGCGCGGATTGCGCGGGTCATCTGGCGCACGCATGGTGACGAAACTGCCACCAGACCCATTGCGGCCCCGGATGTTCTGCACGACGAAGATGTAGCCGTCTTTCGCGAGTTCGCGATACGCTGCGGGCAACGTGGTGCCACGCACCTCGCGATCGGCACCGAACGGCGTGCGCACCAGCAGGATCGGCAGCGGCCTGACCTGCGTTGCTGGACTCAGCGCGATAGCGGTGAGTGTCGTGCCATCGCGCATCGGCATGACGAGTTCGCGCCGGACGAACGCCTCATCCTGCGCACACACCCCGGAGACGATCAGCAGCAGTGAGCCCACCACACGCGCCAGCACGACGCGCAGCCGAACCGCTGGCCATCCCCAGACCGGCATCACACCGCGGGTCGCCTGGTGTGAATGTCGGTGTTCTTCTGGAACTGGTGCGCCACCGACAGGATCCTGTCGTCGTTGTAGAGCGCGCCGATGATGGTGCCGCAGATCGGCTGCGCCGCCAGCACCGGCGGTGGCGGTGCATCGGCCGGTCGTGCCGCCCCGCCGAACTGCTGCTGCGCCGGCACGTCGAACTTGTACGGCACCACCACGCAGGGATGCCCCGTCTGCGCGTTCGCCGCCACGTCGGCCGATGGAGCCCCGATGAACATGTCGAGATCCTTCATGAACTCGCCCCATGCCGAGACCAGCATGTAGCGACGCCGCTGGTTCTGCAGGAAGTCGAAGCCACGCACCGTGCGACCCACGACAAAGCGCGGATTCCAGTCGGCGGGTGCCATCGGATTCGCGGGTGCGGCCGGCGGCGCGGTCGGTGCAGCAGGAGGCGTACCGGGACGTGGCGGCTCCGGCAGTGCGGTGAGATCGAGGCCGATCTCCTTGGCCTTCCGCTGCACATACGAATCGAACGCCGCGGCGTACTCCACGTTGAGCCCACCACCCGCCATGCCAGGCACCGTCGGCCGTGCACCGATGACCTTCGGTGCCATGCCCAGTTCCGTGAGCTTGTCGACGAGCTCCTTCGGCGCATTCGGATCGACACCGATGCGCAGCGTGGCGAGCGACAGCTTTCGATCGAAGTTGAACGGCGTCGTGACCGTCGACGCGTCCTTCTCATCGACGCCATGGATGACGTTGAACACCATCGCGCAATCTTCGACCGTCCGGCACATCGGCCCGACGCGGTCCTGCGACCACGCCAGCACCATGCCGCCGCTCCGGCTCACTCGGCCGAACGTCGGTCGGAGCGCACTGATGCCATTGCGCACGGCCGGCGAGACGATGGAGCCCTGCGTCTCGGTGCCGATCGAGAACGCGACGCAGCCTGCGGCCGTGGCGGAACCCGGTCCTGCTGACGAGCCACTGGCGCCCTGCACCAGGTTCCACGGATTGTTCGTCCGGCCGCGAAACCACTGATCATTCTGCGCGAACAGGCCGGTCGCGAGCTTCGCGATCAGGACCGCGCCGGCATCGCGCAGCCGCACCACGACGTCCGCATCCTCGTCGATGATGCGATCCTGAAAATCGAGCGCGCCCCACGTCGTGGGCACACCCTTGGTGTTGAACAGATCCTTCACGCCATACGGCAGTCCATGCAGCGGGCCGCGGTACTTCCCGGCCTTGATCTCCGCGTCGGCCTGCGCGGCTTCACGTCGCGCCGACTCTTCCATGATGGTGACGGCGCACAGCAAGGTCGGGTTGAGCCGCTTGAGGCGAGTCAGGTAGATGTCCGTCAGCGCCACCGACGTGATCTTCCGTTCGCGGATCATCGCGGAGAGGCGATGCGCCGGCAGGAACGCGATGTCGTCGGGGTTCGTCGGCACGGCGCCGGTGAACTTCGGCACGGTGAATACCGCACGATCGAAGGCAGCGCGGCCCCGCTCGCGTACGAGCTTTTCCATGAGGGCACCGGTGCCCGCCGGATACGGCATGAACTGCAGCGCAGGTGCTTCACCGTTGCCGAGTGCGGCGATGACCTGCTGCGCCGTTGCGCGACTGGGCGCGGCGAAGCGCGAGACACCGCCCGCGGCCAGCGCGCGCTGCGCCTGCGAAGCACTGGCGCCGAAGGTCGTCGCGGCAGCCGTCACGAGCGAATAGAACATGAACTCGCGCCGACCGATGCCGGAGGCCAGCTCGTCGTGATCGGCGGCAGCCAGGTCGATGTGCAGCTGGTCGAGCAGTTCTTCGGGCGTGGGCAACGTGGTGCTCCGGTGAAAGGCGAACGCAGGTGTCACGGCTGGTACACGATCACTACTCACGTTCTGCGGCGCTACCCTGATCGTCGACACACGAAGGCTGTCAGGTGCGCCTCACGGAACAGGCATCCGTGGAGGCTTCGGCATGGTCATGATCGCCGCGAGGATCTCGACGCCTTCGAACAGGTTGCGCAGCCGGATGTTCTCGTCGGGGCCATGCTGGTTGTTGTCGTGATTCACGAGCGACACGCCCACCGTCGGCAATCGCAGCGTCTCGCTGAACTCGGCGAACGGCATGCTGCCGCCGAGTGTGGGCAGTTGCACCGGTGCCTGACCGTTGCGGGTGAGCGCGGCGACCACACCGCGCGCCAGCGGCATCTCCATCGACACGCGTGCCGCAGCGGTGCCGCGTCCGCGATCGATACGTGCCAGTCGCGGCGACGCGAGGCGTTCCGCATCGGTGGGCTCGCGATTCTCGACGACCGTGTAGCCCTGCTTCCGCACATGGGCCACCACGAGATCCACCTGCGCCACCGGATCGATGCCATGCACCAGTCGCATCGCGAGACGCGCGGCGGCGTGCGCGGGAATCGCCGTGCGCGCCGGCGCTTTCGTGCCGCCGCCGGCGTCCATCGCCAGAACGTTCAGCGTCGGCTGATTGAGCTTCGCTTCGAGCCGCAGGTCGCGTCGCTCGGGCTGTGCAATGCCGAAATCCTTCGCGAGCATCGCTTCGACGTCGGGCATGGCAGCCAACGCGCGCTGTTCCGTGTTGGTCAGCGGCGACGCGGTGGCGTAGAAGCCGTCGATGGTCACGCGTCCTTCGTCGTCCTTCATGCTCGCCAGC
>JAYWIJ010000103.1:0-13523 GCA_043788935.1 Gemmatimonadaceae bacterium
ACCTCCAAGGCGCGCACTACGGTCATTTCTCAACCATCTGCATTTCACTGTTCATCATGAAGCTGCTCCACGTCGTCGGTGCCCGGCCCAATTTTCCCAAGCTTGCGCCTGTCTTCCGGGCGGGCCAGCAGCGCGGAGTCACGCAGGTCATCGTGCACACCGGTCAGCACTACGACGAGGTGATGTCGGAGGGATTCTTTTCGTCGCTCGGCATCCCGGCGCCTGACCACAATCTGACGGTCGGCAGCGCCAGTCATGCGGTGCAGACGGCGCGGATCATGGAGCGCATCGAACCAGTGCTGATCGCTGAGCACCCTGACTGGGTGGTGGTGTACGGCGATGTAAACTCGACGGTCGCCGCCGCACTGGTTGCGGCCAAACTCGGGCTCCGCGTGGCGCACGTCGAGGCGGGGTTGCGGAGCAATGACCGCACGATGCCGGAAGAAATCAACCGCATCGTGACCGACCGTCTCGCGGATCTCCTGCTCACGCCGTCACTGGACGCGAATGTGACGTTGCGGTCGGAAGGGGTGCCGGATGCGCAGGTCGTCTTCGTGGGGAACGTGATGGTGGACTCGCTGATGTACACCCTGAATCGCGAGCAGCTGCGCGCCGATGCATCGGGACAGTGGCCGGATGACGGTTCGGTGCTCGTGACGCTTCACCGACCCTCGAACGTCGATGACGAAGCGCGACTGACCGGGATCGTCACGGCGCTGCGCGAGCTCGCCACCGAGCGCACGGTCGTGTTTCCCGTGCATCCGCGCACGCAGGCCAAGCTGCAGGAATACGGTCTCGAGACGGGTGCGATCGACATGCGTGCGCCCGTCGCGTACGAGGCGATGCTGCGGCTGATGACACGCGCCCAGGTGGTCATCACCGATTCCGGTGGCGTGCAGGAGGAGACGACCGCATTGGGTATCCCGTGCCTGACGCTCCGCCCCAACACAGAGCGGCCGATCACCGTGACCGAGGGCACCAATCGTCTGGTCGCCGCGCCGGCTGACTTGCCCGACCTTGTCCGCAGCAGTGTGCGACGTCATTCGCATCGTTCTCCGGAAGGCTGGGATGGACAGGCCGGAGAGCGCGTGATCCACGCCCTCGAGCAGCATCAGCGTCCTGTGTGACGCTGGTGGTCTCGCGCTGAGGCGGTGGGTGTAATCCGCCGTCTCTCGTCAGCGCATTGCTGTGTCGTGCGTCTCAGCGAACTGGGATGCGTTCGAGGATCTCGCGAAGTGCTGCAGCCTGCGTAGCGCGAGCAAAGCGTCCGTCGCTATCCACGGGCACGATCGGGACGCCGCTGACTGCCTGCGTAAAGGCGCGCTCGATGTGGGCGGCGATTCCGGCCACGTCGTCAAGTGGAGTCACGAGTGCGTGCGTGCCTTCGAGCACGGCGGCCGTGGCCGATCGCGCTTCCGTGAGCGCGAGTATCGCCGCAGCGTGACTCACATAATCGAAGACCTTGGCCGGCACCTGTGTCGGTGTCGCGCCCTGAAACGCCACCAGCATCGCGGCGGAGTCCATCAGTGCCGTCGCCTCTGCGCGAGTACCGAACGGACGTTCCTCGAAGCACCCGTCGAGGCCGAAGTCGTGCGCCCACTCGAACAATCGGCGTCCGTCGATGGCGGCCGGGTGCCCCATGAACACCACGCGGAGCCGCGCTGCCTGATCACCCAGCCGCTCACGGACGGATGCGACCGCCCGAAGGAAGGGCCGCGGATCGCGATCGAGGTACAGCGTGCCGGTATGCACGATGAGGTACGGGGCGTCGTGCGCGAGGACGCGCGGTCGCTCGGGCGCCCTGTCGCTTCCGTTCAGCACGGCATGCACGCGGCCGGCGAGTTCGGGGTGGCGCGCGCTGAGCGCTGCGGCGGCGGATGGTGTGTTGGTGATGATGGCGGCCGCCGCGAGCATCACCCGCCGCTCGACTTTCGCATTCAACGGTCCGGCAAGCAGCGTGCTGACCAGCGTTGACGTGGTGGTGTTTCCGATCCACGGGTCGCGCAGATCGAGGACGTGCGGGAGGTTCCGCCGAACGGCGATCGCCGATGCGGCGACGTGCGCATCATGCGGTGGCCCGGACGATATGACGAGCGTGGCGGAGCGCAGCTCATCGTTCAGCGTCTCGCTGATCGCCACCAGATCCCTGATCCATTTCCGCGAGCGGGAGGCCTCGACGGCAGCACCGAAGAATTCGCGGGGATGAAGAGTGCGCATCGTCGGGCCGTCCGACGGTGCCCGTACGTCGGTCAGGATGACGCTTTGCGGTGACCCCTGCGTCCGTACGCTTCGCCGCAGCTGCCTGACCAGCCGGAGCACGACGCCTCGCCAGGCCGGCGTTCTGCGATCGACCGCGTGAATCGTGACGCCACTGCCAAGTCGCGTCGCGCGTTCACGATCGACTGGCGCGTCGCCAGTCGGCGTCTCGATCAGTGCTGACAACTGCCAGCCGGCAGCGTTCAGGTACGGAGCAAAGCCTTCCCACCGAGCTGCACCCACGACCGTCCAGGGCGGGAACGCAGCCGACACGAGCACAATGGTCCCGCGCGGTGACTGCAGACCCGCGCCTGTCGGCACGACTGTGCTGCGTGTATTGTCGAGAACGGCTGGTTGCACGTGCGGACGCGTGTCGGCAGACGCCGGTGATCGCATCTGCCTCGTGAGAAACTGGTACGACCCTTCGTTTCGAGACTCACAAACGCCGGTTGACGTCACGGGGCTGCGGCGATTCGGCTGTCGCTGCGAGACATGATACGGACTCGACTACGGCCGCGCGAGAGTGCGCGCAGGCAGCGCTGGAGAATTTCGTGACACTCGCGGGCCGGGGACCGTCAGCAGCAGACGACGGTAACTTCGATGCCGTCAGGCCCGCTGCTGGATCCCACACCGATACGCAATGCTGCTGAAGCGTCTGCGCCAGCTCGCTGGTGATAGCGTCATCTATGGGTTGTCCTCGATCATCGCCCGCTTCGTCTCGATCTGGCTGACACCGATCTACACCCGCCTGCTGACGCAGGAAGACTACGGCACGATGAGCCTGGTCAACGTGACGCTGGCGCTCATCCAGAGCGTGGCGACGCTCGCGCTGGATCAGGCGGCGATGCGGTGGTTCGTCGATGCCACCGATGAGGACGGACGGCGCCGTCCGTTTGCGACGTGGGCATGGACACACTTCGCGACTGCCACCGTCGCGGCGGCCGTCCTGACGTTTCGGAGTGAATGGGTGTCGCAATTGGTGAGCGGCAGCACCACCTTGGCGCCGTGGCTGCGCCTGGTGGCGCTGACGCTGCCGTTGAGCGTTGCGTCGTCGGTTGGCATGACGTGGTTGCGCATGCAGCGACGGGCGTGGGCGACGGTCGGATTCGTCACGGGGACGACGCTGTTTCAGATCGCACTGACATTCCTGCTCGTCGCGGGACTGCACCGCGGCCTCTTCGGCCTGTATCTCGCCCAGGTCGTGGGCGGGGCGATCGGACTGGTGGTCGCGCTCCGCATGGCGGGCGCCGCGATGCTGCCGCGGTATTTCGACCGGCAACTGCTCCGCGACATGGTGCGCTACAGCGCGCCACTGGTGCCGGCAGCGATCGCGGTCTGGGTCGTTGGATCAGTGGACCGCTTCTTCGTGCAGCGGTACGTGTCGACCGCTGAAGTCGGGGTGTTCAGCATCGGCGTGTCGATTGCGTCATTCATGACGCTCGCCGTCTGGGCATTTCAGCAGGCGTGGTCACCGTTTGCGTTGTCGATCCACCAGGAACCCGATGCCAGACAGACGTATGCGACAGCGTTCCTCGCGTATTGCGTCGGAGGCGCACTCGCGGTCGCAGGCCTGTCGCTGTTTGCGCCGCTGGCGATCCGGATCTTCGCCACGCCGGCGTACGATCGCGCGAGCGAGGTCGTCGGCACGATGGCGATGAGCTACGTACTCATGGGACTCGGCTCGGTCGTCACGATAGGCTACACGATCGCGCGTGCCTCACGTCCGACCGCCATGGCCGTTGCAGCCGCTGCCGCTGTCACGATCGCGCTCAACGTCGCGCTGGTTCCACGGTTCGGAATGATCGGCTCTGCGGTGGCAACCCTCGTCGGACAAGGAACGCAGCCGTTGATCCTGCTCGCCGGCGCCCGCCGCGTCTACCACATCGACTATCCGGTCGCCCGCGGCGCGGCCGTGCTGTCGTGGGCGATGGTCCTGGTTGTCATGGGCGAGACGATGCTGCCCTCGTCACTCAGCCTCACAGGCGTGGCGGCTCGTTCGATGGCACTGTTGACCGTACCGGTCTTCGCGCTGGCGGTGGGTGTGGTCCGTCCTGCGCAGCTTCGCGCACTTCGCACCGCCTTCGCCGCTCGTTGAACCGAGCGGCGCGCCATGTGGTGCGGGCTGTGCCGCCATCAGGCAGGGCGCTTCCACCCGGACTGATGCAGGGTGAGCCAGTGACTGAGTTGCGCGGCGTTGAAGAGCAGATTGGAGAAGTCGCCATCGCCTCGCGCATGTCGGTCGATTGCCGACTCGACACGCTGCATCTGGAACCACCCCATGCTCCGCAGCGGCCCGTCGAGGATCAGCGTGCGCGCCGAGGAAGCCAGAGGACCGGCGAACCATCGGCGCACCGATGTCGGGAACCCGAACTTTACGCGGCGCGCTCGCACGGATTCGGGAATTCTCCCACGCATGGCCTCGCGCAAGACATACTTGTTCCAGCCATCGCGCATCTGCCACTCGGCGGGCAACGCGACGCAGAATTCCGCGAGGCGATGATCGAGGAAGGGGACGCGCGCCTCGACCGAGTGCGCTGCTGAATTGCGATCTTCGGCGCGCAGATAACACGGCAGCGGGGCATCGGTCGCGGCGGCGACCAGCGTGCTGCGCAGGTCCTGTGGGCCGGCAGCGTTCGCGCCGGGCGTGGCGCGCGCGCCGAAGGAGGCGTCGACATACTGCCAGCCCGGAGCCTCGGCCAGCCGGCGCCGTGCGGCCAGCTGACGATACGAGTCGTTCCCCGAGAGCAGATGCGCGCGCAGGCGCCGCATCGTGCCCGAGAGGAGCGCGCCGCGCGTGACCGCACCGCCGGCGGCGAGCGCTCCGGTGTCCGCCCACAACCGGTCAACTCGGCCGGCGGCGGCGTGCGTCACCAAGAGATGGTCGAAGAGATACCCATACCCGCCGATGGTTTCGTCGGCACCCTGACCGCCGAGCACCACGCGGATGCCGTGTGCGGCCGCCGTGCGATAGAGCCCGAAGCCCATCAGCACACTGGCGCTGTGAATCGGTTCGTCGTGATGCCACAGCGCACGTGGCATTTCCCGCCAGACCGCTTCGGGATCCGGTGTGTAGCGATGCACGTGCACGCCGGTTTGCGCGACGGTGTCGGCGAGTTGCTGCGACTCGTCGAACTCTTCCGACTCGTAGCAGAATGCGTGCAGTGGCTCGGGTCGCGTATCAGGGCTGCCGACGAGACGCGCCATTGCACAGGCGATGCTGCTTGAGTCCATGCCGCCGGACAGCATCACGCCGACGGGAACATCGGCGCGCATGCGCAGCTTCATCGAGTCATCGAACAGCCTCCCGAATTCCGCGATAGGATCGCTCGGAGCCGACGTGGTCCGGTCGGGCAGAGACCAGTACCGTCGGGTGGTTTCCACGCCGGCCATGGTGATTTCCATCGTGTGCGCTGCAGGCAGCTGCACGATACCCGCGAGAAAGGTCTCCGCGGTTTCCGGCAGTACATCGACACGCTGATGCACGAGCAGCGAGGCGAAGCGCTCCTCATTCAGGCGCCCATCCCACAGCCCGGAGGCGCGAATCGCCTTCAGCTCGGAGCCGAACACGACGCCTCGTGCCGTGCGAAGAAGATACAGCGGCTTGACACCAAACCGGTCGCGGGCGATGAAGATGACGCCGCGTGATCGGTCGTGGATGCAGAAGGCGAACATGCCCACGAGTCGTTCGACGCAGCGCGCTCCCCACTGTCGATACGCCGCCATGAGAACGGCGGAGTCGCCGGTGGAACTGAACTGGTGGCCAAGCGCCGACAGTTCGTGCCGCAACTCCACGTAGTTGAAGATTTCACCGTTGAACACCATCGCGTGCGCCTGATCGGACGACACCATCGGCTGGTGTCCGGCATCGGACAGATCGAGGATCGAGAGCCTGCGAAATCCAAGCCCGACCTGACCATCGATGTACGTACCGCTGTCGTCAGGTCCGCGGTGCACGATCGTATCACACAGGCATTCGAGCCAGCGGGCATCCGGGGGCTGCTGGCCCGGCAATGACAGAAATCCTACGAAACCGCACATCGATCACGCGCTCCTGTTGCAGTAATGGCAGTCGTATGGCGTCCGTCCCAGCGCCCTGCTACTCGCTGGAATCGTCGGGCACTCACGGTTGTGACGACGCATCGCGCGATCGGCGTCGCAGGATGTCGTCGGCTGGAGCTGATCTGACGAGGTGCCGCGGTCACGCCGGCGGACGCTCTTGCTTCCTCGTCGACGTCACGACCACGCTCGATGGTCAGCGTGGCACCTTCCGGGAACGGCTTTCGCGCCTCGGCACAGGAACCGACGGCATCATCGCTGCGACAGGTTCGCTGGCTGGCGAGCTGATCAGGCGTCGCCTGCTCCGCTGAACGAGAGACGGCGTCGCGTGGCTCCGGGACATCCCTCTGATCGATGCTCGTGTGCTCGCGCACCCCCGACGTGCCGGCACGGATCGCTAACGCTCGGTTACCGCACATTGCGATTGATTCTGGCGAGTCGGGGAAAACGAAGCTGCGGCAAACGGGACCATACCGCTGGGTGCCCGTGCCCGGTCCAGCTGCCTCCACGTGAGACGGACGAGAAGCGTGTCGGGTCACGATGGCAGCCGCAACTTGGACCATCCCTTCCCCGGAGACAATTGCGGGTGCCGAAGCTGCAGACGGGTGGAACGATGGATACCCGGTTCCTCGCCCTAGTTAGCTTCGTGGCAGCATCGTGAAGGGGCACCCTGGACGCCCACGTCGTACGGTGCGCCGACAGCAGCAGGTCATGGTACCCGTGCCGGGACCTGCCCGGACGTGCAACAATTTCTTGTGTGGAGACGCAGGATGAGTGAAACGACCGCCGGTAGCACCCTCGAGTTGCGCGACAGCCGCACAGGCAGCGGGTACAGCGCACCGATCACGACCGAGGGGCCAGAGGGCGATACGTACATTCGCGCCGCCGACCTGAAGCAGGTGAAGCGCGGCGAGCCCGGTGAGTTCGGCCTGCTGAGTTACGACCCGGCCTTCATGAACACGGCGAGCTGCAAGAGCGCCATCACGTTCATCGACGGTGACAAGGGCATCCTGCGCTATCGCGGCTACCCGATCGAGCAGCTGGCCGAGAAGGCCACGTTCCTCGAGGTCGCGTACCTGCTGCGTCACGGTGAGCTGCCGACGCAGCCGCAATACGACGTCTGGGTGCACGACATCACGTTCCACACCTACGTGCACGAGAATATCCGGAAGTTCCTGGAAGGATTCCGGTACGACGCGCATCCGATGTCGATGCTCTGCTCGTCGGTGGCCGCGCTCAGCAGTTTCTACCCTTCGGCGCACAACGTCTTCGATCCGAAGGAACGCTACATCTCGGTGATCCGCCTGCTGGCGAAGCTCCCGACACTGGCGGCGTTCGCGTACCGGCACGTGAAGGGGTTGCCGATCATCTATCCGGACAACCAGCTGAATTACGGCGAGAACTTCCTCTCGATGGTGGCGCGCATGAGCGAGCCGCGCTACGAGGCGAATCCGGTGTTCAGTCGTGCGCTCGAGGTGCTGTTCATTCTGCACGCCGATCACGAGCAGAACTGTTCGACCAGCGCCGTGCGTGCGGTCGGCTCCAGTCACGTCGATCCGTTCAGCGCCGTGTCGGCGGGCATCGCGGCGCTCTTCGGCCCGCTGCACGGCGGCGCGAATGAGCAGGTGCTGCGCATGATCAGCGAGATCGGCGACGTGAAGAACGTGCCGGCCTTCATCGAGTCGGTGAAGAGCGGCAAGGGCGGCCCGAAGCTGATGGGCTTCGGCCATCGCGTGTACAAGAACTACGATCCCCGCGCGCGCATCGTGAAGAAGCTGGCGGACGACGTGTTTGCACAGATCGGCATCGACCGCGATCTCGAGATCGCGCTGGAGCTCGAACGGGTCGCCTTGTCGGACGACTACTTCATCCAGCGGAAGCTGTACCCGAACGTCGACTTCTACACGGGCCTGATCTATCGCTCGATGGCGTTCCCAACCGACTTCTTCACCGTGCTCTTCGCCGTCGCACGCACCGCCGGCTGGCTGGCGCAGTGGGAAGAGATGCTGGACGACAAGGAACAGAAGATCGCGCGTCCACGACAGATCTACGTCGGTCATGGCGAGCGGCAGTACGTCGATCCGCTCGCGAACAAGTTCCCGCGCGCTGTGAAGGACAGCATCCGGAAGTGAGCCTGCGCGTGCACGGCTCACGGCTGGACTGTGAACGCAGCGGGGCTGTCGCATGAGCGAGGCGACCGCGCGCCGCGGTATCATCCTGGCCGGCGGCTCGGGCACGCGTCTCTATCCGATCACGCAGGCCGTCAGCAAACAGCTCCTGCCGGTGTACGACAAGCCGATGATCTATTACCCGCTCACCACGCTGATGCTGGCGCAGGTGCGCGAGGTGCTGCTGATCACGACGCCGCACGAGCAGGCCATGTTCCAGCGCCTGCTCGGTGACGGTTCGCAGTGGGGGATGTCGCTGCAGTACGCGGTACAACCGTCACCCGACGGGCTGGCGCAGGCGTTCATCATCGGTCGCGAGTTCGTGGGTGGTCGCCCGAGCTGCCTGGTGCTGGGTGACAACATCTTCTACGGCAACGATCTCTCGCACGCGTTGCAGCGGGCGAGTGCGCGCACGTCGGGCGCAACGGTGTTCGGCTACCGTGTGAGCGATGCGACGCAGTACGGTGTGGTGGAGTTCGATGGCGCCGGCCGTGCGATCGGCATCGAGGAAAAGCCCGCGCAGCCGCGCTCGAACTACGCGGTCACCGGCGTCTATTTCTACGACGACACCGTGTGTGACATTGCGGCCTCGATCCGTCCTTCCGCTCGCGGCGAACTCGAGATCACGGATGTGAATCGCACCTATCTCGAGCGTGGCACACTGAATGTCGAGATTTTGGGCCGCGGCACCGCCTGGCTCGACACCGGCTCGCACGAGTCGTTGCTGCAGGCTGGCCAGTTCATCGAAACGATCGAGCAGCGGCAGGGCCTGAAGGTTGCATGCCCGGAGGAGATTGCATGGCGTCTCGGCTGGATCGACGAGGCCCAAGTCGAACGTCTCGCCACTCCGCTCATGAAGACACAGTACGGCCGCTACCTGATGGCGATGCTGGCGGAGGCGCCACGCACGTGAAGGTGACGCCACTGGCGATCCCCGACGTCTGCCTCATCGAACCACAGGTCATTGGTGACAGCCGCGGGTTCTTCCTCACGACCTGGAATGCCGACGCGTTTGCAGGTGAGGTGTGCGACGCGACGTTCGTGCAGGACAATACCAGCCGCTCGCGCCAGTGGACGCTGCGTGGGCTGCATTTTCAGGCGCAGCACACACAGGGCAAGCTGGTGCGGTGTTCGGCGGGTCGCGTGTGGGACGTGGCCGTCGACATCCGGGCGTCTTCGTCGTCGTTCGGTCAATGGGTCAGCGCCGAACTGTCGGACGAGAATCACCACCAGCTCTGGATCCCACCGGGCTTCGCGCACGGCTTCGTCGTCTTGTCCGAATCGGCGGACCTGTACTACAAAGTGACCGATCGCTACCATCCAGCGAGCGAACGCACGCTGCAGTGGAACGATCCGGCGCTCGGCATCCCGTGGCCGATACCCGTCGGCACGATGCCGCTGCTCTCGCCGAAGGATCTGAATGGGACTCTGCTTTCCGATCTCGAGGCGCTGCCATGAGTACGCCTGTGATGATCACGGGAGCGGTCGGACAACTCGGCTACGAACTGCAGCGACTGTGCCCCGAGGGGACCGCCGTACTGGCAGTGGACATCGACCAGCTCGACCTCACGGATGCCGTCGCGGTCGATGCGTTCATCACGGCGCATGCACCGTCGGTGATCATCAACTGTGCGGCGTACACGGCCGTCGATCGCGCCGAGGAACAGCCGGCGATTGCGCGGGCCGTCAACGTCGAGGCGGCGGCGTACGTTGCGCGCGCCGCCGGCAATACCGGCGCACGCGTCATCCAGATTTCCACCGACTTCGTCTTCGGCGGTGCCAGCGCACGTCCATGGCGTCCCGATGACCCGACGTCGCCCGAGTCGGTGTACGGCGTGACGAAGCGCGATGGTGAACGTGCCGTGCTCGACACGCTCGGAACGCACGGGCTGGTGATCCGGACGGCGTGGCTCTACTCGACCCATGGCAACAACTTCGTCAAGACCATGCTCCGCCTCATGCGCGAGCGCACCGACGTGCGCGTGATCGCCGATCAGGTGGGCACACCGACGTGGGCGCGCTCACTGGCGGAGACCATCTGGTCGGCGGTGCAGACCCCGGCGGCGAGCGGAGTACTGCACTGGACGGACGCAGGCGTGGCGAGCTGGTATGACTTCGCGGTCGCGATTCAGGAGGAGGCTTTGAGTCGTGGCCTGCTCGAACGACCGGTGCCCGTTCACGCGATCGCGACATCCGACTATCCCACCCCCGCCCGCCGACCGGCGTACAGTGTGCTCGACAAGTCGGAGACGACGCGCATGCTCGGCGTCACGCCCATTCACTGGCGCAACAACCTGCGCCTGATGCTCGACGAACTCGCCCATGCATAATCTCCTGGTCACCGGCGGCGCCGGCTTCATCGGCTCGAACTTCGTGCAGCACTGGCTGGAGTCGCATGCCGAGGGGCGCATCGTGGTGCTCGATGCATTGACGTACGCCGGCAACCGGTCGAATCTTGCCGCCGTGGAGTCGGATCCGCGCCTCGCATTCGTGCACGGTGACATCTGCACACCCGGACTCGCCGAGTCGTTGCTGCGTGAGCGCACGCTCGACACGATCGTGCACTTTGCCGCCGAATCACATGTGGACCGCTCGATCAGCGGCCCGGACGCCTTCGTCACGACCAACGTGATCGGCACGCATGAGTTGCTGAAGGCGGCGCGGGCAGTGTGGATGACCGAGCAGGCGGTGACTGGACCGGTGCGTTTTCATCATGTGTCCACCGATGAAGTGTACGGCACGCTGAGCCCGACCGATCCCGCCTTTCACGAACTGACGCCCTACGCGCCGAACTCGCCGTACGCCGCCAGCAAGGCCGCGTCCGATCACCTGGTGCGCGCCTATCATCACACCTTCGGCTTGCCAGTTACGACGACCAATTGCTCGAACAACTACGGGCCGTATCATTTCCCTGAGAAGCTGATCCCGCTGGTGATCGTGAACATTCTCGACGGGAAGCCGCTGCCCGTGTATGGCGATGGCCAGCAGGTGCGCGACTGGCTCTTCGTGCGCGACCATGCCCGCGCGATCGACGCCGTGCTCGATCGCGGACGCGTGGGTGAGGTCTACAACGTCGGTGGGCGGAACGAGTGGGCGAACATCGACATTGTCCGACTGATCTGCCAGCTCGTCGACGAGCAGATCGTGACGGATCCTCGTCTCCGCGCACGCTTTCCGCAGACGCCGGCAGCGCGTGGCGCGATGGCAGCGTCGCTGATCACCTTCGTGACAGATCGGCCCGGTCATGATCGTCGCTATGCGATCGATGCGTCGAAGATCGAGACGGAACTCGGCTTCGCACCGGAGGAGACCTTCGAGACGGGAATCCGGAAGACGGTGGCGTGGTTCCTGTCCAATGAGTCATGGTGGCGTGCGGTGATGGATGGCAGCTATCGTGCTTGGATTCAGCAGGCATACGACAGAAGCGAGAGCTGATGACGGCCTCAGAATCGTCTGCGGAACGCTTCGAGCGGTGGACGATGGTTGCCGTCGCCGCAATCGTCGTGGGCTGGGGATTGCTGTCACTCACCTGGCCACTTTCGGGTGATACGGGCATCTTCTCGTGGATTGCCGATACCGTGCATCGTGGTGGCGTGCCGTACCGCGACGCGTGGGACACGAAAGGGCCCGCGGCCTGGCTTCCGTCATGGTTGATGCAGGCGGTGTTCGGGCGCTCGGCATGGGGAATCCGTGTGTTCGATTTCGCCATGCTGCTGGCAGCGCTGCTTGGCATACGTGCGTGCGCGATCCGCCTCGCCGTGCCAGGGCGCGGCCATGTCGGGGTCATGCTCTACGCACTGTGGTACGCGAGCCTCGACTACTGGCAGAGCGCACAACCCGATGGGTGGGTCGCGGCATGGCTGATCGTCGCCTGCGCACTCGCGTTGCGGGCGACGACTGTCTCGACGCTCTTGGCTGGCTCGCTTGTCGGTCTCGCGACCATGAACAAGCCGTTCTATCTGGGATTTCTGGTCCCGATGCTGATGCTCGTTGCCTTCCGTCCGCAACTCGAGCGGCGCGATCGTTTCGTGCGTTCGCTGCTGGTGGTGGTGGGGTGCGGCATCACGATCGGCGCGGTGTTGTGGCTGATCCGGTTCTGGGGGGGATGGCACGCCTACGTCGATGCGCAGCGATGGACACGCGACGTGTATGCAGGTTTGGGCGGCTCATGGTCGACACGATTCCCCGCGGCGTACGTCTTCATGCTGCAGACACCGTCTGGTGTCATCGTGCCGTTCGCGCTGTTCGGGCTATTGTACCCGTCATTGGCTGATCGGCGGCTCGTGTGGGCATTTGGGGTCGCGTTCGCCGGAGCGTTGGCCGGCGTCATTCTTCAGGGGCGTTTCTGGCAGTATCACGGATTGCCTCTGCTCCCCTTTCTGGCCCTGCTGGCAGACCTTGGCTTCAGCGCGTTGCAGCGCGACGGACGGCATGTCTCCACGTTGCAATTTCGACGCGTGGCGTTGGTGCTGGCATTGGTCACTGGGGCGCTCGCACCACTGCAGCAGTTCTACCGTTTTGCGCGTTCGCGTCGCTCGGCGGAAGCCGCAGAAACGTACGAGCGACATGAGTTCAGCTATTACGGTCGACAGCGCGGCAGCGCGTACGCAATTGTCGACAGCCTCGTGAGCGTCAACCGTTCGACGCCCTCCGTCATGGTGTGGGGCATGCACCTCGGTCCGCAATTTGTTTACCGGCTCCCGCCGACGACGCGCGCTGCGGTCATCCGGCCGCTGTTCGACGGCTCGGGGACGGCAGCACGGGCAGCGTTCCGACAAGAATTCGAGCAGTTCATCCGCGACAGGCCGGCGCAGTACTGGCTGCTGCCTACCGACTCACTGATGAAGGCCGAGCCGGATCTTGAGAAGTATGACATCGCGACGTACGCGTCGCTCGACGAGTTCCTTCGGTCGAACTATCACGTCAGCGGCTCGTCAGGGGAGTGGCAGATCCTCGAGGTCAATGCGAGTCCCCCGCGGGCCATCCGTCGATAAGCCCAGTTCACAAGCTGGGGGCATCCGGTTGCGCGCGGTGACGTAACAA
>JAYWIJ010000104.1:0-13501 GCA_043788935.1 Gemmatimonadaceae bacterium
CTGATCGCCCGGCGCAGCCGGCTCTCCGGCAGCCGCTCGGCGGCGGAGTCACCGATGTCGCGGGGCTCGAGGCGCAGGTCGATGCCGTCGATGGATACGATGCGCGCGCCCTCGCTGATGCCGGCCTTGTCGGCAGGCAGGCCTTCCTGCACCGACTCGACGAGTACGCCAAGGGTGTCCGCGGCGCCGGTCGACGAGCGCAGCGTGATCCCAAGCAGGCCGCCCGACTGCGTCGTCATACCGTTCATGTAGATCTGCGGCCTCGGTCGTGGCGCGGCGGCGGGGCGCGGGGACTCCGGCGGCGCCGGCGGTGTCCGTTGCGCGAGCAGCGGCGAGGCGCCGACCGGCAGGAAGAGGCCGATCAGCAGGGCAGAGCGGGCGAGGGGCAGCGTCTTCATCGGGGTCTCCGGCGGTCAGTGCTCCCGACGCGACATGCGTCGGTGAGCGAAGTGACCGTCTGACACCGGGCTGCGGTCGGATGGTTGCCGTACGCTCGCTGCGGCCGTTCGGAAAAGCAACGGCGAAGGGCAACCGCGTATCGCAGAACGGCACGGCCGCTGAACTGCACGACCGCTGAACGGCAACTGCTGAACTGGAACGGCAACTGCTGAATGGCTGAACGGCAACTCCTGAACTGCTGAACTGCTTATCGCAAAACAGCGTAAGGACGGACCGCCGCAAAACAGCTTTTACGGTCGCACGCTCGCAGTGCTGCGCGCCGTGGTGATCGGAAGCTCGGGTCTTTTTGGGGACCTGCAACCGCGAGTGCGGGTCCCGTAAAATCGTTGGTGCGCACCGGGATGATGCCCGGCTATCCGGCAGTGCGACCGCGCGCTGTTTTGCGGCGGTCCGACATTGCGCTGTTTTGCGTTAAAGCCGTTGCCGTTCCGCCGTTGCCGTTCCGGGGCCGTTCGGTTCCGCGGCCGTTCGGTTCTGCGATGTGCAGTTGCAGTGCACGTACAGTCGTGGTTGCAGTGGTGAACTCAGCCCATCACACGACGATGTTGAGCAGGCGCCCCGGGACGTAGATGATCTTCTTCGGCTCGGTAGTCACGAACTTTGCGATGTTCGGTTCCTTCAGCGCCTCTGCATAGACGTCGGCCTGGGTGGCGTCCTTGCTCACCACCACGGTGCCGCGTGTCTTGCCGTTGACCTGCACGGCGATCGTGAGCGTGTCGGACACCAGCAGCGCCGGATCGAACGTGGGCCAGCCGGCGTCGAAGATCGAACCGGTGTGGCCGAGCACTTCCCAGCACTGTTCGGCGAGATGCGGTGCGAATGGTGCCGCGAGCTGCACCAGAGGCAGCACTTCGTCGCGGTGGACGGTGCGTTCGCTGGCGCGCAGGACGTTGACGTACTCCATCATCGCGGCGATGGCGGTGTTGTAGCCGAGTGCCGGAATGTCCTCGGTGACCTTCTTGATGGTCGCGTGCAGTTTGCGCATGACTGTCGCGTCCACCGTTCCGGTGGACACGCATTCGTGCACCGAGCCCCAGATGCGATCGAGGA
Organism: Gemmatimonadaceae bacterium; assembly: GCA_043788935.1. Lineage (GTDB taxonomy): Bacteria > Gemmatimonadota > Gemmatimonadetes > Gemmatimonadales > Gemmatimonadaceae > JACMLX01. Next base: position 1,510 of record JAYWIJ010000104.1, read on the forward strand.
AGCGGCGCACACCGGTGATGCCGCTGTCGCGGTAATCGCCACCTTCCTCGTAGGGGCCGAGGAACATGAGATAGGTGCGGAAGCTGTCGGCGCCCCAGCGATCGATCAGCTCGTCGGGATTCACGACGTTGCCCTTCGACTTGGACATCTTGGCGCCTTCGCGGATGATCATGCCATGCGCGCGGAAGCGGGTGAACGGTTCCTCGAAGTCGATCAGCCCGGCGTCGTTCAGCACCATCGTGATGAAGCGCGAGTAGAGCAGGTGCAGCACGGCGTGCTCGTTACCACCGATGTAGGTGGTGACGGGGAGCCACCTCTTCGTCAGCGCGGCGTCGAACGGCACGTCGGCGCGATCGGCGCTCGGGTAGCGCAGGAAGTACCAGGCGCTGTCGAGGAAGGTGTCGCTGACGTCGGTCTCGCGGCGCGACATGCTGCCGCACTGCGGGCAGGGCACGCGATACCATTCGTCGTGACGGGCCAGCGGTGAGATGCCGCTGTCGTCGGGACGGAAATCGTCGATCAGCGGCAGCACGACAGGGAGCTGGTCTTCCGGCACCGGCACCGGACCGCAGCCGTCGCAGTAGATGATCGGGATCGGCGGGCCCCAGTAGCGCTGCCGCGAGATGCACCAGTCGTTGAGGCGGTAGTTCACGACCGGCTTGGCGCTGCTGCGCTCCTCGAGCCAGGCCACGACGGCCTTCTTCGCCTGCGGCACGGTCATGCCGGAGAAGTGCCCGGAATTGACCAGCAGATCGGCGTCGCTCTTCGAGGCGTAGGCGTCGGTGAGTGGCGCGTGCGCGTCGTCCTCGGCGCCAGCCACCACGCGGACGATCGGCAGCGCGAATTTCTGCGCGAACTCGAAATCGCGCTCGTCGTGACCGGGCACACCCATGACGGCGCCGGTGCCGTACTCCATCAGCACGTAGTCGGCGACCCAGACCGGAATCGGCTGGCCAGTGGCCGGGTTGATGGCGACCGCGCCGGTATCGACGCCGGTCTTCTCCTTGTTGACCTTCCGCGACACGACGTCCTGCGTCTTGGTGCGCTCGAGGTATTCGTCCACGGCGGCGCGCTGGCCGGGTGTGGTGATCTCGTTGACCAGCGGGTGCTCAGGAGCCAGCACCACCCAGGTGGCACCAAAGATGGTGTCGGGACGGGTGGTGAAAACCGTGACGTCGTGCGCGTTGGCCACACGGAAGGTGACGTGCGCCCCTTCGCTCCGGCCGATCCAGTTTCGCTGGGCCTGCCGGGTGGTCTCGCTCCAGTCGAGCGTGGCGATGTTGTCCAGCAGGCGTGGCGCGTACTGCGACGTCCGGAAGAACCACTGCTCCAGCAGCCGCTGCTCCACGAGGGAGTCGCAGCGCTCGCAATGCCCGTCCTTGACCTGCTCGTTGGCCAGCACCGTCTTGCAGCTCGGGCACCAGTTCACGGCGGCCGCCTTCTTGTAGGCCAGCCCCTGCTTGTACAGTTGCAGGAAGAGCCACTGCGTCCACTTGTAATAGCTGGGGTCGCTGGTCACGACCTCCTTCTGCCAGTCCACCATCAGGCCGGCACGGTGGAGCTGCCGGCGGAAGTTTTCGACGTTTCGGGGAGTCAGCGTCGCGGGATGGGCTCCCACCTTGATCGCGAAGTTCTCGGAATGGATCCCGAAGCTGTCGAAACCGATTGGTTCAAAGACGGTTCGACTCTGCAGGCGCTGAAAGCGACCGTGGACGTCCGCACCCGTGAATGCGAAAAGGTTGCCGATGTGCAGCCCCTCCGCCGACGGGTAAGGGAACATCATCAGCTGGTAATACGGGTCTGTGCCGCCGCTCAGGTCGGGGGAGTTGGTCCCCCGGTCGGCCCAGCGCTGCTGCCAGGTGGCTTCGACGGCGGCAGGATCGTACGCGGGAGTCTCGGGCTGGACGGGTGTCTCGGACATCGGCAGGGGCGGGATGCCGGGTGGCATCGGTACGGTTCAGTTCGATCGTTTGCAAGTGTGCGTCTCTTTCTAACTTACCCGAGTGCCGTCTCCCTCTGAAAGCGTTCGCTGCGCCCGCCACATCGCCATGCCGCTCGCGCTGGCACTGGGCGCAGCGGCATGCGGCGGCGGCAGCACCGACGTGCCGCAACTGCCGCTCACGGCGGTGGCACGCATCGACGTGCAGGTCGATGGCGATTCCGTCCTGCTTGGCGACACCCTGCAGGCCGTGGCGCGTGGCGTCAACCGCATCGGTGACGTGCTCACGCTCTCCGGCACGCAGTGGACGACCACGGACTCGAGCGTGCTGGCGGTGGGCGAGGGTGGTGTCGTCCGCGCCCGAAACATCGGATCAATCCGGATCGAAGCGGCATCGGGCGGTGTGGTCGGTGCTCGGACGATCCGCGTCGTGACGCGACCGCTGCGCGTCACGCTGGTCGCGCCGGACAGCGTCGAACTGGCCGACCAGAGCTTCGTGTCTGCACGGGTGGAGACCACGACAGGGGTTCCGCTGGCCGAGGTGGCACCCCGCTTCACATCGACCGATACGAGCGTCGCCCGGGTGGTCGCTGTGGGGGTGTCCACGGCGACCATCGCCGCGCTGCGGCCCGGCTCGACGACGCTGCTGGCCGTGATCGGACGCGACACCACCCGCCGGCCGCTCGTGGTGCGCGTCACACCGCTACGCGAACTGACGGTCGACGTCCCCTCGCGCGTCGTGGCGTTGGGCGACAGTATCCCGTTCACGATCAGGGCGGTCGACTCGCTCGGTCGCGCGGTGCCGACCAGCGCCGTGCAGCTCGGCATCGAGCCGGCGGGCGCCATGCGGGTACGGAATGGCCACCTCACCGCGCTGACGTTCGGACGCGTGGTGGTGAGCGTGACGAACGGCGTCATCGTCGCGCGCGACACGGTGACCGCGCAGGTGCCGTCGGAGTTTCCGCTCGACATCGTCGACGGCGACGGCCAGAATCCGCTGCCGCTCAGGGTGCGGCTGAGCATGGACCGCGTCGCGGCGAGATGGCGCAGCGTGATCCGGAGCGCCCCCGGCGGCGAGTTCGTGCGGCTCGGCGTGGGCGATTGCCGCAACGCCGTGCCGGTGGCGCAGTTCATCACCGGCGTCCGCGTGCTGATCAAGCTCGATACGCTGCCGGCGCGAATCGCCGGCCTCGGTGGACCGTGCGTCGTCCGGTCGACAGGCCTGCCGCTGCTCGGTACCGTCTCGCTGAACATTCTGTTGTACAACAATTTGAGCGATCGCAAGCTCGATGACCTGATCCAGCACGAGGTGGGACATGTGCTCGGACTCGGCACGATCTGGGGCCGCGGCACCTTCGCGCCGCTGGTGGATGGTGACAGCAGCGCGACAGACCCCATCTTCGTCGGCGTGCATGCGCTGGCAGCATTTCCGAAGCTGGGCCGGAGCCGACGGTTCGGCGGTCGCACCGTGCCGCTGCAGCTGAACGTGCGCGGACACTGGCGCGGTGATGCATTTCTCGGTGAGCTGATGGCACCGGCGCTGACGACCGGCGCGCAACCGACATCGGCGGTGACGGTGGCGGCGTTGCGTGATCTGGGCTGGAACGTGGAGCCCGAGGCATACGATGAGTATTCGTTGCCGGAAGCGGTGCTGGCGCCGGGGGCCGTGACCGCGCGCGTGGTGAGTCCGCGGGTCGTGAACACGTCGATGCTGCTGGAGGGCGACGTGTTGTTGCCGGAGATGATGATCCTGTCCGGGCGACGAGTGGCGATCGATCCGGCGAGCGGGCGACCGCGGTTCAGGTAGGGCGAATCTGGCAGGAACGCGTCCGCCTGTTGCGGCCTGCGCGTGGCACTGGCGTCTTGAAATCCTTCGACGAGATTAAGTCGCGTTCGGAGCCCTCGCGATGAAACCGCGTCCTGCCGTTTTCGTACGCCCGTGCACGGACGGCGCGATCCTGCGCAGGTCGTCCTCCCGGCGCACTGCCGTTGCCGGTTCGTGACGTGCCGACGTCATCCCTCCATGACCAACGATGCCGTTCTCCATATATGTCGCGGCTGCGGTGTTCGGGCTGCTCTTCGTGGGATGGGGTGCGCTCGCGGGCGGCGATGGTGACCAGCACCTTGGCGCCGACCATGATGCCGGCGTGTGGGCGCTGTTCTCGCTGCGCAGCCTCGCGTTCGGCGCGCTGGGTTTCGGTGCGGTCGGTGCGCTCGGCAGCCTTGGGCATTGGTCGCCGCTCGTCACCGCGCTGCTGGCGACGGTGATCGGTGCCGGTGTGTGGATCGGTGTCGGTGCGCTGTTCCGCTACTTGCGTGTGTCGGAGTCCGGGACGATGCTCACCGATGCATCGTGGATCGGCAGCGAGGCTGAACTGGTCGTGCCGTTCGACGTGTCGGGTCTCGGGCGCATCGCACTGTCGATCGGCGGACAGCTCACCGAAATCGCGGCACGGCGCGCGCCTGCCTTCTCCACCGCCCCATCCGATGCGTTCCGCCGTTGCCAGGTCGAGCAGCTGGAGGGTGACGTCGCGCTCGTCATGCCGCTCGCCCGTCTGCTCGACTCCTGATTTCCGCCACCACTTCCGGGTCTGCACTCCATGGACAACCTGTCGTCGCTGCTGCCATTCATCGGGATCCCGCTGGTGCTGTTCGGCCTCGTCGTGGCGCTCGTCGCGATCATCAAGTCGTGCCTGATCATCGTGCCGCCGAACATGGTGGCAATCATCACGGGTCCCAATCGAATGACCGATGGCGGTGCGAAGATCGGCTATCGCGTGGTGCGCGGTGGTCGTGCGTTCCGCGTTCCGCTGCTCGAGACGGTGGCGTACATGGACCTGCGGACCTTCTCGATCCCGGTCAACGTGCAGAACACCTTCGCAAAAGGCGGCATTCCGATCAACGTGCAGGCACAGGCCAACGTGAAGATCGCGTCGATGCCGGAGAGCGTGTTCGGCAATGCCGTCGAACGCTTTCTCGGTGTGCACCCGAACGAGATCGCGAAGCAGGCGCAGGAAACGCTGACGGGCAACCTGCGCGGAGTGCTGGCGTCGCTGTCACCTGAAGAGGCGAACGAGGATCGCACCAAGTTCGAGCAGTCGCTGGCGGAGGAAGCCACCCGCGACCTGAACAAGCTCGGACTGCAGCTGGATACACTCAAGATCCAGCAGATCGCCGACGAGGCGGGGTATCTGGCGGCGTTCGGTCGCATGCGCACGGCGGAAGTGCTGCGCAACGCCGAGATCGCGGAAGCGAACGCGCGCGCCGAAACGAAGCTGGTGCAGGCCGAGGCAGAGAAGCGCGCGAAAGTGGCCGAGTCGCAGAACAGCACGCAGGTGGCGGAGGCGGAGAACCTGCTGCGCGTGCGTCGGGCGGAGCTGGAGCAGCAGTCGCAGATCGCCGAACGCACGGCCAGTGCCCGGGCCGAGGAGGCGCAGGCGGCGGCGATGCGTCAGGTGGAGCTGCAGCGCATCGAGCTGACGAAACTGGAACTGCAGGTGCGTGAAGTGGAGCCGGCGCGTGCGCGACTGCAGGCCGCACAGCTGGCGGCCGAGGCGGCGGCGGCGCCGATTCGCGAGGACGGCAAGGCGAAGGCGGAAGCCGCGGAAGTGATCCTCGAGAAGATTCGCAACAGTGGCGAGTCGGGCATGCAACTGCTGGTGCTGCAGATGTATCCGGAACTGTTCAAGACTGCGGCCGATGCCGTGGGTGCGATCACCATCGATCGCATGGTGGTGATGGACGGTGGCACGGGCAGCGGCGGACTGTCACAGGCCGCAGGTCAGCGGCTGCAGGCGATCCAGACGATGCTCGAGGGCGTGGGCGGCGCCAACGGATTCGATCCCTCGGCGGTGCTGCAGGGCATGCTGGCGAAGGTCAGCAGCAACGGCGCCGATGTCACGCGGAACGGTGAGCCGCCAGCACGCGCGTCCTGATCACTGCGTGCGCAGTGCCACGTCCACCATCATCGGCAGGTGGTCGGAGCCGTAGTCCGGCAGGAGTCGCGCAGACTGGACCACCCACCCGTGGTCGGCCAGCACATGGTCGATGCGGAGCGAAATCCAGCCTGCGCGGCGCGAGTAGCCGAAGCCGCGTCCCGCGAATGAAAAGCCGTTGGTGAGCGTGCCCCAGTGCCGGCGGTAGATGGCGCTTTCGCTGGGCATGTTGAAGTCGCCTGCGACGAGCCGCGGGCCCGGACCGATGTCGACCCAGCGACGCGCGAGCTTCGACTCGAGATCGCGAATGTCCGTCTTGTCCGCGATGGTGGTCGCTGCGTCCTCCTTGCCATCCATCATCGCCTCGAACGCCTTGCGCGGGGTGTCGAGGTGGAGGTTGGTGAAGTCGAATTCCCCGTCAGGACCCTTGAGCCGGTACCGCTTCACCCAGGCGGCGCCCTGTGCGTTGCGGAAGGCGTCGCGCCGCAGCGAATCGATGCGCACGATCGGAAATCGCGAGAAGAGGCAGTTGGTGCCGACGTCGCTCGTGAAGCCTGGCATGCCGCGCAGTGCCTCGATGGACGTCGCACCGCATTCCTGCAGGGCGATGATGTCGGGCTCCCACTCGGTGGCCATCGCCACGAGACTCATCGGCGCGACCATGCTGCCCGCGATGTTGTAGCTGATCACGCGCACCTGGCTGGCGGCATCGGCGTGCGCAGAAAGCCGGCCGAATCCCGGTGAGAACTGAAGGATGCCGAAGAGGGCGACGAGCCCGCCGGCCACTGTCGTGAGCGCGGCGCGCGCGTGCCCGAGCACGATGGCCAGCAGCAGCACCGGAAGGCCGGGGATGAGCCATGGCCAGCGTCCGAGGAAGAGCACCACGGTGGCCGGCCACCACGCGTCGGCGACGGTGTGCAGGACGAGCGTGACGGTGAGCATCACCGCCAGGAAGAGCAGCGCGAAACCTTCAATCGGGACGATGCGCAGGCGGTTGCCGAATCGGACGGCGGATCGCGGCGCATTGCCGAGCAGCCACTGTCGGATGCGCCTGACGCGATGCCGGTCCATTTTCGCGCGGCATGACGGGCACTTGGCGGGGCGCCAGTATCGCTCCGGGTCGAGAGCGACGCGGTGCATGCCGGAGTCGCACCGGACCTGAAAGCGATGGGAGGAGTCGGCGGCCACGACGCGAATCTAAGGGTTTGGGGACATTCGTTGCACAAAGATGCGTGTGCGACGACGGCAGTGAGGCTGTGACGGCGCCAGCAGCGGGAGCAGGAGAGCCGTAGATTGTGCGACAACCGTCACGGCACGCGTCCTCTCACTCCGCCGCTCATGTCCGAAGTGCGTCACCTCACCTGGGACACGATTCCCGTCGAGGAACTGACTCCGCTGATCAGCCGTCAACTGATCACCTCCGAGAAGATGATGCTCGCTCACGTGCACCTGAAGCAGGGCGCGATCGTGCCGGCGCACGACCACATCAACGAGCAGTTCACGTACATCCTCAGCGGCGCGCTGCGCTTCTGGATCGGCGAGCATGCCGACAATCCTGGTGACGTGTTCACCGACGTCCGTCCGGGCGAAGTGCTGGTGATTCCGAGCATGGTGCGGCATCGCGCCGAGGCGCTGGAAGACACTCTGGACATGGATGTCTTCAATCCGCCGCGGCAGGACTGGCTGGACGGCAGCGACGCCTACATCCGCAGCGGGGCGCGCTGACGATGGATTTCGGCATTCGCGGACGGGTCGCGCTGGTGTGTGGCGCGAGCAAGGGCATTGCGTACGCGACCGCGGAGGCGCTGGCGCGCGAAGGGTGCTCGCTGGCGATCTGCTCACGCGACGACGCCGCGATCACGGCGGCAGCCACGCGGCTCGAGGCACTCGGCGTGCCGGTGCTGGCGATGGTGGCGGATCTGGCGACGGCCGAGGGGATCGAGACGGTGGTGCGCGAGACCCACTCGCGATACGGGCACGTGGACATCCTGATCGCGAACACGGGCGGTCCGCCGACCGCGCCGGCGATGGAGCACGACTGGGCGGCGTGGACGAAGGCGAGCGAGCTGCTGCTGCGCAGTGCGGTTGAGCTCACGCGGGCCTTCGTGCCCGGCATGCGGGAACGGAAATGGGGACGCGTGGTGAGCATCACGTCGAAGGCGGTGAAGGAGCCGGTGCCGTCACTGGTGCTGAGCAACAGCTTGCGTGCGGCGGTGACGGGTTACCTGCGCACGCTGGCGAACGAAGTCGCCAGGGACGGCGTAACGGTCAATACAGTCCTGCCCGGTTTCACCGCGACGGAGCGACTGGATGCGCTGGCGGCGGCGAACTCGCAGCGGACCGGTGTGACGACGGACCAGGTGTTTGCGGGATGGGTGGCGCAGACACCGGCCGGACGACTCGGCAAGCCGGAGGAATGTGCCGCGACGATCGCGTTCCTGACGTCGGAACAGGCCGCGTTCATCACCGGCCAAGCGATCCTCGTTGACGGCGGCGCCGTCAATTCATTGCTGTAACGACGAACTCTCTTCACCAGACAGACGACATCATGAGTCAGATTGCAGCCACCGAGTGGATCTGGCGCGACGGGGCATTCATTCCCTGGAACGACGCGCAGGTGCACGTGCTCGCCCACTCGATGCAGTTCGGATCCTCGGCGTTCGAGGGCATCCGCTGCTATCACACGCCGAACGGGCCGGCGATCTTCCGCCTGCGGGAACACATGCAGCGGCTGCTCAACTCCGTGAAGATCTATCGCATGGAGCTGGCATACTCGCTGGATGAACTGAGTGCGGCGTGCTGCGAACTGGTGGTGAAGAACAAGCTCGACTCGTGCTACCTGCGCCCGATGGTGGTGCGCGGCTACGGTGCGGCGGGCATGGTGCCGTTCGCGAGTCCGATCGAGGTGTACCTGCCGTGCTGGCCGTGGGGCGCGTACCTCGGCGACGAGGCGCTGGAACAGGGCGTGGATGTGTGCGTGTCCACGTGGCACCGCTTCGCTCCCAACACGATTCCGTCGCTGGCGAAAGTCGCAGGCAATTACCTCGGCGGGCAGTTGATCAAGATGGAAGCGCTGTCGAATGGCTTCGCAGAAGGCATTGCGCTCAATACGAACGGCACCGTGAGTGAGGGGTCCGGACAGAACGTGTTCCTGGTAGCCGACGGTGCGCTGATCACGACGCCGCTGGATGGTTCGCTGCTGGGCGGCATCACGCGTTCGAGCATCATCTCGATCGCACAGCGCGAGGGCATTCCGGTCCGCGAGCAGACGATCCCGCGAGAAATGCTGTACATGGCCGACGAAGTGTTCTTCACCGGCACGGCGGCGGAACTGACGCCGGTGCGCAGCGTGGACCGGATCAAGGTTGGCGCGGGCAAGGTGGGGCCGGTGACGAAGCACGTGCAGACGGCATTTCTCGACATTGCGAACGGTCGGGCGCCGGACACGTTCGGCTGGCTGACACCGGTGCACGCGAAGGCGTGATCGGGTGCGCGTTGTGTGACGTGATGTCGTGTGCGTGAAAATGGTGACGCAGTTCGCATGAGAAGGTGGCATCGTGTGGCGGGTTCATACGGTGCCACCGTTTCATTCTGCGGAGCTGCACGATGCCATCACCATTGCTGACTGCCGAGGAGCTGTTCGTACTGCAGCCGCCGGACAAGGACACGGAACTGGTACGCGGTCGCATGATCGTGCGAGAGCCGCCGCGACCATGGCACGGGCTGTATGCGGCGCGGCTGTGCACGCTCGTTTCCGTATTCGTAGACTCGCAAAAGCTTGGTGCCGTGTTCGGACAGGACACGGGGTTTCACATCGCCAGCGATCCCGACACGGTGCTCGCGCCCGACCTCGCGTTCATCAGGACGGAACGTATCCCAAGCCCTGATGAGGATCGCTACTGGCGGATCGCGCCGGATCTGGTGGCGGAGATCATGTCACCGAGTGATCGTCGGAAGGCCGTGATCCAGAAGATTCACGATTGGCTGGAAGCCGGGGTGCGCGTCGCGTGGTTCATCGAGCCGAAGCATCGCCGCGCCACGATCTACTTCGCGGACGGCAGCGAACGCACGGTCGCGGAAGACGGCTCGCTGACGGCTGGCGACGTGCTGCCGGGCTTCGCCTGTGCGTTGCTCGCCGTGTTCGAGTCGTGAGCGGCACCGACCTGAGCCAACGGCGCGTGGTATGGATCTCGCAAAGATGCTTGGCACAACCGTGCCATCATCACACAGATCGGCGTGATGACGCGTGGCGCATGCAGATGTGCTCCGGTGTCGTCCGCCCGGAGATTCCATGCGCCACATCACCATCGCGAGCGCCAGTGCCATTGCACTGCTCGCCGCGTGCAGCACCGCCGGACCGAACACAGGACAGTCGCCCGTTCCGGGTGACTCCACATTCGCGCTCCGGACCGACTCGACGACCCGCGACTCGCTTGGCGGACGCAACACCAGCGACTCCGCGAATGCCGCCGTGCGCCGTACGCGCGATTCGATCCTGGCAGCAACCCGCCGTACCGCAGACACCGTGGCGAATGCCACACGCTCCACCGCCGACAGCATCGGTGCGAGCGCACGTACCACGGTCGATTCGATCGGCGGCAACATGCGTGCGACGGTGCCGGTGAAATCGTCCGACGGTCGCGATCTCGGTACGCTGAACATCACCGACGCGGCACAGGCACTTTCCATCTCCGGTACGCTGCGTGGACTGCCGCCGGGTACCCTCGGCGTGCACCTCCACATGGTCGGGCGCTGTGATGCTCCTGCGTTCGAAGGTGCCGGCGGACACTGGAATCCGACGAACAAGCAGCACGGTAGCGAGAACCAGCAGGGGCCGCACCTCGGTGACATGAACAACATCACGGTCGGGTCAGACAGTACCGCTCGCATCCTGGTGGTCACCCGCGGCGGATCGCTGCGCGGGACGAACATGCTGATGGATGCGGACGGCGCGGCGCTGGTGGTGCACACGGCGGCGGACGACTATCGCACGGACCCGTCGGGGAACACCGGGGCACGTATTGCGTGTGGCGTGATCAGCGGGAATCGCTGAGCCGTCGCAAACGAGTCTGTGCTAGCAGCGGCATCGAGAGAGTCGAGCGCGCTCGACTGGCGGGCGATGCGCTGCAGCGGGTGCCGCGGAGCAGAGGTACGCTATGGCTGAGTCGAGCGACAGGGCATGACGTCCTTGCGAGTGCTTCGGCGCGCGCGATCAACCTGCGCTACGGCACCACGATTCCGGAAAGCCAGGCGCTGCTCTCGCTGCGCTGATCGCGATCGAACCCCGACGTGCGGAGCCGGTAATGCATCGGCCCCGCACGTCGGCTGCACAGTTCGAACCGATGCCGTCGTTACCGTGGTTGAGTCTTCAATTGCGCATCACGATGGTGCGCGTGGTCATCCACTGGTCGCCGCGCCGAGCCGGGCGATGGCGCCGGCGAGGAATTCGGTGCGCCAGAGCTCGAGCGTGACGGCGCTGATGCCGCTGCTTTCGGCGACGGCACCAAGCGACTCGCCCTTGAGCAGGCGCATCACGAGTGTCGCCTTCGTTTCGACGGTGAGATGCGGCGGCTCAGCTGGCGGATTCGCCGCCGTGACAGCACCCGCGGCTGGCGGGCCGGAGCCGCGCCGCAGGTCGATGGCGTGCACGACGAGCGCCACCAGTCCGTTCACATGCGCCAACGCTTCGGCATCGGGCAGCGGCTCGCGCACCGAGCGGTCACCGTAGAGACAACCGACGATCTGGCCGTCGACGATGATCGGGAAAAGGCCGAACTGGCCGATGCCGAGCTTCGTCGCGAGTCGCTGCTCGAGCACGGTCATGGCGCGGTCGCCCGGGACATACACCGGCTTCCCCAGCAGCAGTGCCGCGGGAATCGCTCCTCCCTGCGGGTTCATCGGAAAGTCGAATTCGGCGAGCAACTGCTCCATGCCGATGCCGAGGCCGGAGCGTGCACGCAGCCGTGCGCGATCGGGGCTGAGCACGCAGGCGACGACCCGGTCGAAGGGTCCGCCGCGCAACGTGCCTTCGAGTGCCAACAGCAGCAGCTGGCCGAGGTCACAGCCGAAGCTGGGGTCCACCTTGCACTCGAGATCCTGCCGCAGCCGTTCGCGGAGT
>JAYWIJ010000105.1:0-3645 GCA_043788935.1 Gemmatimonadaceae bacterium
ACGCCCAGTTCCGGGATGGTGATGTCGCCGCTCGGAATCGTGACGCTGCCGGTGAGGTACGAGCCCCGCTGCGTACCGCGGATCTGCAATCCTCCGGCATCCGTCGACACTTGCAGCGTCGCGATGCGCGGTCGGTCGAGGATGCGCAGGTTGGTGGCCTGCACCGTCAGGTCGAAGGAGGGATCGGAGAGCGCCGCGAAGCCGATGCGTCCACTCAGCACGGCACTCCCGCCGCGGTTGCCCGCACCGCTCACGGTGAGCCTCGGCAGCGACAGATTGTCGCCGCTGAATCGCAGCGCGCCGTCCATGCCCACGAGGCGCACGCCGAGTGGCGTGATGAAGCTGGCGCCGTCCACCATGTTGACCGTGCCATCCAGGCGCGGTTCACGCAGCGAGCCGCGCAGTTGCAGCTCACCCGAGAGCGTGCCGCTGGCATCGGTGATGGCGGGCGATGCGGCCTCGAACAATGCCAGCGGTGTGCTGCGCAGCGAGAGCGATCCGCTGATGACCGAATCGCGCGGCAGCGTGGGAAAGCGGTCGAGCGTGGCATTCAGCGGAAGCGCCAGCCGTGCGCTGAGCAGCGTCGTCGCCGCGTTGCGTTCGTTGAGCGACACGTCCGCCTGAAATTTCCCGCTGGCATAGGTGCCCTGCACACGCGCGTCACCGATCGGCGTCGTGCCGACGGTCACGCCGCTTGCGCGTGCAAGCAGCGCCGCCAGCGGTTCCGATCGTGTGCCACGCACGTCCAGCGAACCGTCGAGTGTGCCGGTCAATGGACGTTCACGTCGTGTGATCCAGCCGATGTCGCGGAGAGGCACCAGTAGCGCATCGAGATGCATCGACAGCGTGTCGTCGCGCGGGACATAGGCCCGCAGCCGCAGCCGCGCCGCTCCCGTGTCGCTCAGCACCAGGGAGTCGAGTGCCGTGGTGCCAGCCGAGCGCGTGATCGTCGCCGGATGCAGCAGCGACCAGCGCGTGCGCGGTCCGGCGGCGAACAGCGTGTTGATGGTGCTGATCACCGAATCACCGGCGCCGCCACGAAATGCCGCTTCGAGCCGCATCTCGACACCGCTGTCTGCCCGTGCCGCCACCGAGATCGCTCCATCACGGGCGGAGCTGAACTGGCCGCGCGCCGTCAGCGCGTTGAGGCGCACCGGCCCGGCCACCACACTGTCGGCCTCGAACTGCAGCGCACCAATCGGCACGCCGCGTACCCAGCGTCCGGTGGCAGTCAGATCGGCGATCGCCGTCTGGAAGGTGCCGCGCCACAGATCGCGCACGGAGAGCGTCGTCGAGACGGCGAGCGAGTCGATGTGGCCCGACACCTGACCGCGCAGCGTGAGACCGCCAGAGAGCGAATCCGGCGCGTCGGCCGGTGCGCTGCTCAGCCACGGCCGCAATCCACCCAGCGAGTCGACGGCCACCCGGAACAGCAGCGAGTCGCTGCGATCAGCGCGCAGACCGATGCCACCGCGGGCGCCGAACGTCCCCGACGACGACGACAACTGCAGCGAGTCGATTCGCGCAAACCCGTTCGCAAACGAGAAGCGACCGGTGCCTTCATCGATGCGCAGCAGGTCCACACGCGAGCGGTCGAGTGCGAGCGCGAGCGTGCCCTCCAGCGTCGGCAGCGAGTCGCCGCGCATGTCGATGTCGACGCGTCCGTTGAGCTGCGTGACCGGCGACGTACTGCGCTGCAGCAGCGTGCGAAGGTTGAGCCGTTCGAAGGTGGCCTGACCCGTGAGGCCGTACGTCATCGGATCGATGTCCACGATGCCGCTGCCACTCATGCGGCCGGCCTCGCCGCTCAGCTGCCCCGTCACTTCGAGCGCCGCGATGGTGCCCTTCACCGTGATCGGACCGCTGACGTTGCCACGCAACGGCAGCATCGGGTACGAGTTGCCGAGCATCGTGAGTGACAGCGGATCGGCGTTGAGCTGCATGTCGTACAGCACGAAGGCCGGTTCGAGCGTGATGCGACCACTGCCCGTCACATGCGAAAGCGGCGCCCCGGTGCCGTCGTCATGGTACGCATCGAGGTTGCGGATGCGCACGTCATACCAGAGTGAATCCAGCAGTGCCGTGCCGCGCACGAAGCCGTTGAGCTCCGCGAACTCCTTGTTCAGGAACCGCGGCGTGCGCAGATCGACACGCTCCATGCCCATCGTGAATCCGCGGAACCGTGTGAATGCGGGATAGAGCACATCCACCTGGCCGCGTCCCCTGCCGGCGGAGATGGCGCCGGGCACGTTCGCGTCACGGAAGCTGAAGCGCATGTCGTCCACGTCGAAGCGATGCAGCGGACCGCCCTTCGCTCTCATCGTGCCCGTGAACTGGCCGCGCCACGGGTACGGGAACGGGATGCCGTTGAACTGGCGCAGCAACGCGAAATCCAGCGGCTCGGCTCGAAGATCCACGTCGGTGAGTGTCACGACCGGGCCGCCCACGCCCCACGTCATGCGTCCGCGCAGGCGTGAGTCGAGACTGCGCGCGTCCATGTTCGTGATGGCGTACGCCAGGATGCGCAGGTTGGACGGATCGTTGCGGATGCGCAGGTCCATCGTGCCGCCGCCCTGCGTCGGGAACGTCGGCGTCAGCCAGGCGATGTCGGCCATCGCGACCTTCCGGCCATGTATCGCGATGTCGTAGCGTTCGGGAAGGTTGCTGCCCCACACCACCTTGCCCTCGGCATCGCCTTCGGATCCGGGCAGTTCGAAGTGCGGCAGCTTTAGCCAGATCGAGTCGCCCAGCCAGGTGAATGCCCCACGCATGTTGCTGAAGCGGAACGGCGGATCGAACTCCGCCACATCCATGTCGGTGACCTGAAACAGGCGCGCGACGGTGTCCGGATGCGCCATGCGCACATGCGACAGCTCGAGATGCCCTTCGTCCCAGCGCCATGTGCGCTGCAGCCCACGCGGGCCGCGCCGGATATCGGCGTTCGTGCGGGCGAGGTTGAAGGTGATGGCGCTGTCACGACGCGCCCCCTTCAGCGAGTCGGCGGGCAGCCACGGCATCGTCAGGTGAAAGCGTCCACGCGTCAGCGAGACGGAATCGAGCACGAGGAACTCGCCGAATCCGCCCTTCGTCTTCGGCTTCTTCGGCTTCGTCTTGTCGAAGGCGTCCGCGAAGATGTGCTTGTAGTTCCAGTCACCGTCCCTGTACTTGATGATCTGGACGTAGACGTTGTCGGTGATCAGCCGCTGGATCAGGATGCGGCGGTCGAGGAAGTCGCGCGGATCCCATCGCATCGATGTCTTTCCGGCGGCGATCATCACCACACCCGAGCTGTCCGCAATCTCGAGCGAATCGAGCGTGAGACCGGTCAGCATCGGCCCTGTGATTCGTCCGACGTGCAGCCGTCCCTTCACGGTCGGCGTCAGCTGCGCCACCACCAGTGTGCGCAGCCATCCGCGACCCATGTCGGTGCCCGTGACGAACAGCACCGTGCCCACCGCGCCGACGGCCATCAGCAGCACGGAGATCAGGCCAGCGGCCAGCACCAGACGTCGGCGACGGATCATGACGTCAGAACGCCTGCCCGATCGCGAAGAAGAACGTGAACGGACCGAGCGCGCCGCGATTCGGCCGCGGCGCATACGTGCCGGCGCAGTTGCTGTACGCATCCTGCACGATGCGCGTGAT
>JAYWIJ010000106.1:0-13119 GCA_043788935.1 Gemmatimonadaceae bacterium
CGCCGCCAGCGTTCGTCCTGAGCCAGGATCAAACTCTCCAAGAAGAATTTCATCAGCTCTCGCGAACCGCTCACAACACCCATTGCTGGACCATCATGAAACGGTCCGGAATCAAAAATTTCGTGTTTGTTATCGCTCGCGAACAGGCACGAACCCGTCCGCTCAAATGCGATATCACCACACACTTCTCTCTCGATTGTCAATCAGCTTCAGCCCGGCTCGGAGCGCTTCGTCCGCGTCTCACAGCACCGTGTCTCGTCCCGTATCCGGGGGAGACCCCAATGATACACCGCCAATAGTCGCAGTCAACCCCTACTGCAGAAAAACTTTCGACGAACCACAGCACTTCACCAGCACTCACACGTCCGCGTCGTCCTCACCCGGAATCCGGCCATACCGGTCCTCCGTGAAATCGATCTCGTCCGCCTCGTCATCATCATCGTCGTCGTCCAGCTCGTCGTCCTCGAACTCGTCGAGATCGTCGTCATCATCCTCGTCGTCATCGTCGTCGTCGCGATCCTCCGCGTCCAACTCCTCCTCGACGTCGAGCTCCTCCTCGTCCAACTCCTCGCCCGGCCCCGACGCCTGCCACGACCCCGCGGATGCGCCCTGCACCGCACCAGCGCCATGCCAGGCCAGCTCGACCTCAGTCCCCGGCATCGGGGCCCACATTCCCGCTTCCGACATGCCTGCGTTCTCCCCAGTCCGTCCGTAGGTCGTGAAGTCGTGCCGTGCCCAGCGCGCACGCAGTGCACGACACCCAGTCCTCAGTCGCGGTCGCGCTCCTTCTTCAGGTCACGCGTCACCCGCTTCCGGTCGATCGTGTTCAACGTCTTCTTGCGCAAACGAATCGACTGCGGCGTCACCTCGATCAGCTCGTCTTCCTCGATGTACTCCAGCGCGCTCTCCAACGTGTGAATGCGCGGCGGCTCCAGCACGATCGCATCATCCGCCGACTTGCTGCGCATGTTGCTGAGCTTCTTCTCCTTCGTGGGATTCACGTCCATGTCGCCCGGACGCGAATTCTCTCCCACCACCATGCCCTCGTACACCGGCTGTCCGGGCTCCACGAACAACGTCGCCCGCTCACCGAGGTTCCCCAGCGCGAAAGCGATGATCGTGCCGTTCTCCATGCTCACCAGCACCCCGCGCGTCCGGCCGTCGAGCGCACCCGACCATGCCCCATACTCCAGGAAGCGGTGATGCATGATTCCCGTCCCGCGAGTGTCGGTCAGAAACTCGGAGCGATAACCAAACAGGCCGCGCGCCGGAATGCGATAGGTCAGGCGCACCATCCCCTGCCCCGGATTCTTCATCTCCGTCATCTCGGCCTTGCGCGGTCCGAGCTTCTCGATCACCGCACCGACGTAATCGTCCGGCACATCGATCAACAGCTCCTCGTACGGCTCCAGCTTCTCGCCCTTCTCGCCGATGCGCGTGATGACCTTCGGACGCGACACCTGGAACTCGTACCCCTCGCGACGCATCGTCTCCATCAGGATCGACAGGTGCAACTCACCGCGACCGCTGACCTTCCACGTGTCGGTGTTGTCCGTCTCCTCGACACGCAGCGCGACGTTGCGCTCCAGCTCCTTCATCAGACGGTCGCGCACCTGCCGTGACGTCACGAACTTCCCTTCCTTGCCGGCGAATGCCGAGGTGTTCACCTGGAAGTCCACGCTGATCGTGGGCTCTTCCACCGCGATGCCCTCGAGGCGTTCCTGGAACGACGGATCGGTGATCGTGAGGCCGATCTCCACGTTGTCGAGGCCTGCCACCGAGACGATCTCACCCGCCGCCGCTTCCTGCACTTCCACGCGCTCCAGCCCCTCGAAGCAGAACAGCTTCGTGACACGACTGTTCTGGATCGGCTGCGTCGGATCCATCTGCAGCAGCGACACCTGATCGCCGACGCGAATCACGCCCATCTCGACGCGGCCGATGCCCAGCCGTCCGAGGTAACTCGAGTAATCGATGGTGGAGACGAGCATCTGGAACGGACCCGACGCATCGTTGGGCGGAATCGGCACCGCCGCCAGGATGGCATCGAACAGCGGATTCATGTTCACGCCTTCGACATCCAGATCCATCGTCGCAATGCCCTGACGCGCGCTCGCGAACACCACGGTCGCATCGAGCTGCGCCTCGGTGGCGTCGAGTTCGATGAAGAGGCTCAGCACCTCGTCGTACACGCGCATCGGATCGGCACCGGGCCGGTCGATCTTGTTGATGACGACGATCGGCACGCGGCCGAGTTCGAACGCCTTGCGCAGCACAAACCGCGTCTGCGGCATCGGACCGTCGAAGGCATCGACCACCAGCAGTACGCCATCGACCATGCGCATGATGCGCTCCACCTCACCACCGAAGTCGGCGTGGCCCGGTGTGTCGATGATGTTGATCTTGTTGTCCTTCCAGCGGATCGACGTGTTCTTGGCGAGAATCGTGATGCCGCGTTCTTTCTCGAGCGGATTGGAGTCCATGACGCGCTCGGCGACGACCTGATTCTCGCGGAACGCTCCTGCCTGACGGAGCATCTGATCCACGAGTGTCGTCTTCCCGTGGTCGACGTGCGCAATGATGGCAATGTTACGAATAGACATGCGCGAAACGTAGTGCGCCGTCCAAGTGCCGAGCTGGAGCGCGTGTTTTTGGCTTCTCTCCTCCGTCTGCGCGAGGAGCGAGGTTCGTGCGCGCCCGCGCCAGATGGGTCGCACGCAGGCCACGGCGGTCGCGGAGGCACGGAGAACGGCAACTGCAGAGGCTCACACGGGGGGGACCGGGGGGTTTCTACCGATCTCCGCGGCAGCATCGCGCAAAGCACCTGCACAAACTGAGGGGAACTGCGTCCCGGAGGCGCAGTTCCCCTCACATCCTTCAGCCCCTAAGCGCGCGGAAGCTCACCGCTTGCCAGAACCCCTCGGTTCCCCCGGTACCCCCGTGTGAGCATCTGCCGTTCTCTGTGCCTCCAAACCTCCGTGCCCTCCGTGCAGCCCCCCTGGCGCGTCAAACGGGCCGAACGCTGTCAAAGGAGGAGGTCAGGCCGCCACGCGCTCGAGCGTGATCCCGCGGTTCTGCAGCGCCTGCTGGAATCCGGCCTTGTCCACGGCCTTCAGCCAGGCATCGTTGGCGTCCACGAGGTCGCGCTCCACCAGGTCCAGCAGGGCGTCGTTGAGCGTCACCATGCCGATTTTCTTCGACGTCTGCATGATCGTCGGGATCTGGTAGGTCTTTCCCTCGCGGATCAGGTTCGCCACCGCATGGTTGGGCAGCAGCACCTCGCGCGCCGCAGCCCGGCCACCGCCCTTCTTCTTGACCAGCGTCTGCGAGATCACGCCCTTCAGCGACTCGCTGAGCATCGTGCGCACCTGTGATTGCCGGTCGGCCGGGAACTGGTCGATCAGGCGATCCACCGTGCTGGCGGCCGTCGTCGTGTGCAGCGTCCCGAACACCAGATGCCCCGTCTCCGCCGTCTCGATCGCGATGGCGATGGTCTCCAGGTCGCGCAGTTCGCCCACGAGGATCACATCCGGATCCTCGCGCAGCGCCGCCCGGAGTGCGCTCTTGAAGCTCTCGGTGTGCACACCCACTTGCCGCTGCGTCATGATGCATTTCTTGCTGGCGTGCACGAACTCGATCGGATCCTCGATCGTGATGATGTGATCGTGCCGAGTGCGATTGACGAGGTCGATCATGCCGCAGAGCGTGGTGCTCTTGCCGCTGCCCGTGGGCCCGGTGACGAGCACCAGCCCCTTCGTCAGGTTGCACAGCGCCTTCTCGTACTCCGACAGGCCCAGTTGTTCGGCCGTGATGATGGTGGAGGGAATCAGGCGGAACACGGCCGCCGCGCCGCAGCGATCGCGGAGCGCATTGCCACGGAACCGCGCGACACCGGGAATGTCGATCGCGAAGTCGGTGTCGTTGCGCGCGCGGTATTCCTCGCGGTTCATCTCCGGCATCGACGCCAGCAGCATCTGCTCCAGCTGATCGGCGCCGAGCGGTGAGGCGCATGCGATGCGGATCAATTCACCGTCACGTCGCAAGATCGGCGGCTCACCCACGCGCAGGTGCAGGTCCGACGCCTTTTCGGCCGCGAGCGTGCGCAGCAGCGTATCCAGTGCAGCGCGCGGTCCGGTCTCGAGCACCGGCGTGGCCGCAGCCATCGCCTTCTCCTCACGCAACGCCGGATCGGCGGCGCTGGCGGGCATGATCTGCGCCACCACGCGTCCTTCTGCATCACGCTGAATGGCGCAGTCCACCGGAATGCCGTTGCCGTCGTAGGCGAAACGGGCCGGCCCCCCCTGCATCACGGCGGCTTGCAGCGACACCGGTGCGATTTCGCGCAGGAGCCCCACGATCTGCTCGGCGCTCAGCGCCTGCTTGGTGATCGGGCGCGTGCCGCCGTCGAAGCGGAGTTCGGCCACGGCCCCTTCATAGAGCACGAGGGTCGTCGGTGGCGCCGTACCCAGCGCCATCAGGAACTTGTCGAGTGACGCCATGGGCAGCCTGCTTCGAGCATGGACAGGCTGGCAACCGGGGTGGGTCGATGGCCGATCCGTGAGTGACGGAGTGGGTTCGCTTCGGCCCAAGGACGCCCGTGCCGTCCCGCGGTCACGCCCGACACCGCCTCAGGATGGCCGCGCGAGTAGCGTGTGTGTCAGGTCTCGTGCTGCGCGAATCGCGCGCAGAGCAGCACCGCGTGACGCATGCTGGAGGTGTCGGCGACGCTCTGCCCCGCGATGTCGAGCGCGGTGCCGTGGTCGGGCGAGGTGCGTGGAAACGGAAGCCCGAGTGTGACGTTCACGCCGCTGCCGAAGCTCGCCACCTTGATCGCCGTCATGCCCACGTCGTGATACGGCGCGATGACGGCGTCGAACTCGCCCCTGATCGCCCGCACGAACACGGTGTCCGCCGGGAATGGACCCAGCGCGCCCATCTCGCGCGCGACCGGTGCCAGGAGCATCGTGTCTTCGGTGCCGAAGCGGCCACCGTCGCCGCCATGCGGATTCAGCGCGCAGAGCGCGATGCGCGGCGCGGCGATGCCGAACCAGTGCTGCAGCCCCTCGCGCGTGAGCGTGATCGACTCGCGCAACGCATCAGCGGTGAGTGCCTCGTGCACGCCGCGCAGTGGCAGGTGCGTGGTGGCCAGCACCACACGCAGCGCATCGCTGGCCAGCATCATCGCCGTCCGGCGATCGGTGAGTTCGGCCAGCAGTTCGGTGTGTCCAGGCGCGTCGTAGCCGCCCAGCAGCAGGGCGTGCTTGTCGAGAGGAGCCGTGACGATGCCGCGCACCGCCCCCGATTGCGCCAGCTCCACGGCGCGCACCACCGCATCGCCAGCGAGCTTGCCGGCCAGCGCTTCGCTGCCGCCCGGCATCCACCGTCCGACCTCTTCGTGCACATCCACTTCGGTGCCGCGCGGCCCCACCACCAGCAGGTCGCAGACGTCGCCGATGGCGTCGTCGTCCAGCATGGCCTGCACCAGCTCAGGCCCAATGCCCCGCGGATCGCCCACCGTGATGGCGAGACGTGGGCGGCGGCGTGTCATGCCGGTGTGCGGTACATCAGCGCTCCGGCGGCGGCTCGGTGGGCGCCGGCAGCGGCAACGACGGAATGGGATGCTTCTGCACGAACGTCTGCGAGCGCAGCGTGTCGATGAAGCGGCGCATCGAGCGCTCTTCCACCAGCTGCGCGCGGATACGATCGCGCACTTCACCCATCGAATACGCCCCCTCTTCCTGTTGCGTCAGCAACTGGAAGACCACGAACTTCTTGGTGCCGCGGCGGGCGTTCTCGATCGCGAACGGTGCGCTGATCTCGTTCACCTTCAGCGTCTTGAGCGCCTCGACATACGCGCCAGGCAACTCGGTACGCGGGAACGGCTCGGCAAAACCACGCACCTCGTCGGGATCGTGGAACTTCGTCTGCAGCGAGTCGTAGCGCGCGCCGGCACGCCACGCCGTGGCGACGCTGTCGGCGAGGCGCTGGGCACGCTGTTCGTCGAGCGAGTCGAGCGTCGGGACGATCAGGATGTGACGCGCCTTCACCTCGGCAGGCTGCACCTTGTCGACGCGGATGATGTGATAGCCGAAGTTCGTCTCGACCACGGGGCTGAGCACGCCTGGTGGCAGGGCAAACATCATCCGGTCGAACTCCGGCACCATGACGCCGCGCCGGTTCCAGCCCAGGTCACCGCCCGTCTCCTTATTTGAAGGGTCCATGCTCTCACGCTTGGCAACCAGCTCGAAGTTGCCGCCGCGCTGCAGCTCGATCAGCAGCGAGTCGATCTTCGCACGGGCGCGGCCCTTCGCTGCCGGCGACGCGCCCGGTGCGATGACGATCTGGCGGAACGTGACCTGTGCCGGCCGCTTGGGCAGCGTGGCGCGATTCTGCTCGTACATCGCCACGACGTCGGCATCCGACACCACGGCGCGCACGAGCTTTCCATCACCCTTCATCTTGTCGATCAGCTTGCGCTGGACCTGCTGGCGCTTGGCCGCATCGATCAGCGTCTTGCGGTACTCCTCAGGCGTGCCGAAGCCCGCGCCGGACAGCGCCGTGCGGAATTCCTGATCGCTCTTGAACTGATCGCGGATCTTCTTCATCTGCTGCTCGACGTCGGGCAGCACGTCACCGTCGGTCACTTCGACCTTCTCCACCGCCGCCTTCGCCACCAGCACTTCGGCGTCGATGATGTCGTCGATGAGCTTCTCGACCAGCTTCCGATGTTCGACACTGTCGGCTGGAATCGGCATGCCCTGCGCGCGCCGCGTATTGTACTCCTCGAGCACTTCGCTCCAGAGGATCGGATGCGTCCCGGCGATGGCGATGACGCGGTCCACCGGCACGGCCGTCCTGGCCGGCGCCGGCCTGGCTGCGGGCGGGGCAGCGGGAGTCTGCGCGTGCAGCGCGAGCGTACACGTGAGGGATGCCGCAAGGACGGCGAACGGTCGAGTCATGCGTCGGAGTACCCGGCAGGCGTGACGTCGGTTCATCCCCAGGGCGGAGATGGCGCGCGGCACACGGCAAATGTAAAGCGGGGGAGCGCGATCTCCGCGCTCCCCCGCTTCGGTCGGACAGCGACTGCTTACGGCTTGGCCGGCGCCGGAGCGGCCGGCTGGGCCGGAACAGGAGCGCCGGTTGGTGCATCACCCGGCATCGGGACCGCCGACGGTGGCCGGTTGGATGCCTGCGTGCTGTCGGCCGAGCCACGAAGCTTGGTGGCTGCTTCGAGGGCACGATCGACACCCGCGTCCACGATCTTGGCGCCCGGGAACCGCGTGCGCAGCATCAGGTCCATGGAGCGGGCAATCGGCACGAAGGCGCCGTCGCGCACCAGCATGTTCTCTAGGAACGCGTTCACGCGGCCAGTCGCGATCTTCTCGCGCTCCGCCGCCGTCTTGCCGCTGTCGGCAAGCTGGTTCGGCGCCACGCCAAGCTGCGTCCACGAGTTGATCACCAGCGTGCGGAACTCGGCGCGGATCTGGCTCTTCTCCTGATCCGAGAGGTCCACCTTGGCGCTGTCGGCCTGCGCCAGGAAGAGTTCATTGCGCATGAAGTTCTTGACCAGCGTCGGGATGATCGTGTCCGGCGCGTTCTGGATCTGCGGAATCAGGCCCTGCTCGGGCGGATACGCATCGATCCAGCGGACCAGCTGCTTCGCCGTGAAATCGCCGCGCTTCGAGGTGCCAAGCACCATGCTGCTGGTGCGGTAGCTGTCCAGATCGCCCACGATGTCGCGGGCCATCTTCGGGACGTCCTTCTTCACGTCGACGTTGTTGGCCGTCGCGAGGCGGGCCCAGTACGTGGACTCGGCCATCGCGGCGCCGCGCTGCTGCATCAGCTGCGCGACCTGCGGCGTGACGCTGGCGTAGACGGGGCGATAGATGATGTGATAGCCGAAGCGGGTCTGTACCACCGGCGAGATTTCACCCGGCTTGGTGGCCTTGAGCCCCTGTTCGAACTCGGCGGCCATGATGCCCGTCGGGAACGCGCCGAGCGAACCACCCTGCGAGGCGGACCCCGGATCCTGGCTGAACTTCGTGGCCAGCTGCGCGAAGTTGGTCGGCGTCAGCACACGCCGCAGCGAGTCGGCGCGGTTGCGCAGGTCCTGAATCATGGCCGGCGTGGCGTCCTTCTCCGGCACACGCAGGAGGATGTGGCTCGCGGCCAGCACCTCGCCGTTGTTGTAGCGCAGCTCACCGTCGGTCGGCGTGGTCTGCGGGAAGGTCTTGGCGACCACCTCGAAGAACTTGCGGGCGCGGGCGTTGGCGATCGGCGCCCAGAGGGCGGAATCGAGCGCCTTCGAATCGTTGAGCGAATCGCCGGTGGCGCCGGCCTTGGCCAGCAGCTGGTAATTCACCCAGAGGTCGGCGACGACGCGGACGACATCCTTGCGGAGCGGCACCCTGGAGGCGCCGAGGAGCTCGGACAGCTTCTTGACCGTCAGCTCTTCGGAACCCGCCTTCGCGACGGTATCGGCGTGCGCGCCAAGCGCGCCACCTTCGCAGCCAACCAGTTGTGCCATGGCGCCAACGGCGATCGCGGCGAGGGCAAGTCTCTTCATGCGACGGAACGGGATACGGGTGAGGCTGCGGCAATCCGACTGGTACAGGCAGTCGCGCGACCGGACGGTCAGCGACTCAGACTCCGCAGAGAACGAACGAGGCCTTCGAGCACGGCGGCTCCACCGAGGCGAGTGAGCTTGAGCGTCAGCGGCTGCGCGCGGCGCACCTCGGTCTGGAACTGCACTTCGTGGAACGCAGCGCTGAGCCCCTTCATCCGGGGAACGGCGTTGGCGCGAAACGTAATACGGCCCTCATCCCCCCGCACCAGCATGGCCTCGATCCCCAGTTCGGCGCCGAGGAGCCGCAGCTTGGCGAGGTCGAAGTAGGCGCTGGCTTCGTTCGGGAGAGGCCCGAAGCGGTCGCGGACCTCGTCGGCGAGGGCCTCGATGGCAGCGGCGTCGGGAGCTTTCGTGAGTCGGCGATAGACATCGAGCTTCAGGTCCTGCATCGGCACGTAGTCGTCGGGCAGGAACGCCGGCACGTCCAGCGACACCTCCGACGGCTGCGGCGGCGGCGCCTTGTCGCCGCGCTGGATCCGCGTCACCGTCTCCTCCAGGAGGCGGAGATACAGGTCGAATCCGACGGCGTGCACGAAGCCACTCTGCTCGGGACCGAGGAGATTCCCCGCCCCGCGCAGTTCCATGTCCTTGAGCGCCACGCGATACCCGCTGCCCAGCTCCGTGTTGTGCTCCAGCACCCGCAGGCGGCGCTCCGCATCCTCGTCCACCACGTCGGGCACCAGCAGGAAGCAGTAGGCGCGGCGGTGCGAGCGGCCCACGCGGCCACGCAACTGGTAGAGCTGCGCGAGGCCGAAGTGATCGGCACGATCCACGAACATCGTGTTCGCGTTGCTCACATCCAGCCCGCTCTCCACGATCATGGTGCTGACGAGAATGTCGGCCTCACCGCGCACGAACTGGCGCATGACTTCCTCCAGCTGGCGCTCCTTCATCTGGCCGTGGCCCACCACGATCTTCGCGCGCGGCACGATGCGCTGCAGATGATCGGCGACCGCGAGAATCGTCTCGATGCGGTTGTGCACGAAGAAGCACTGCCCACCGCGATCGAGTTCGCGATTGATGGCTTCCTCGAGCAGCGCGTCGTCAT
The DNA here is from genome assembly GCA_043788935.1 of Gemmatimonadaceae bacterium. GTDB lineage: Bacteria > Gemmatimonadota > Gemmatimonadetes > Gemmatimonadales > Gemmatimonadaceae > JACMLX01. The sequence continues at coordinate 9,675 of JAYWIJ010000106.1, forward strand.
TCGGCTCGACGTACGTCAGCACGGGACTGCGGTCGCGCGGCGGCGTCTGCATCAGCGTCATGTCGCGCAGCCCGGCCAGCGACTGGTGCAGCGTACGCGGAATCGGCGTGGCCGTGAGCGTCAGCACGTCGGTTTCCATCTTGAGCTGCTTGAGCCGCTCCTTGTGCTTCACGCCGAAGCGGTGTTCCTCGTCCACGATGATCAGGCCGAGATCCGCGAAGACGATGTCCTCGCCGAGCAGGCGATGGGTGCCGATGACGATGTCGACTTCCTTCCGCTTCAGGCGCTCGAGCGTGGCGGTCTGCTCCTTCTGCGTGCGGAAGCGGCTCATTTCCTCGATGACCACCGGGAAATCCGCGAGGCGGTCGCCGAAGGTGCGCACATGCTGGTCCGCGAGAATCGTGGTCGGCACCAGCACGGCCACCTGCCTGCCGCTCTGCACCGCCTTGAACGCGGCGCGCACCGCGATCTCCGTCTTGCCGTAGCCCACGTCGCCCACGAGCAGGCGGTCCATCGGGCGACCGCCTTCCATGTCCTTCTTCACGTCGGTGGTGGCGCGACGCTGATCCGGCGTGTCCTCGAACAGGAAGCCGCTCTCGAGCTGCATCTGCCAGTTGGTGTCGGGCACATGCGGAGGACGGCTGGCGATGCGACGACGTGCGTACAGATCCAGCAGTTCGTGCGTCATCTCGAGAATCGCCGCGCGCGTCTTGTCGCGCTGCGCACTCCATTTGCGACCACCCAGCTTGTGCAGACGCGGCGGCGGCGCATCGGCGCTCACGTCGCCGGCGCTTCGATATCGCTCCACCTGATCGATGCGATACAGTGGCACATTGAGACGATCGCCACCTTCGTACTCGATCACCGCCACTTCGACGCTGCTCTCACCGACGAAGGTCGTCGACAGGCCGCGATAGATGCCGATGCCGTGCTCCAGATGCACGACGAAGTCACCGTTCTTGAGCGCCGTGACGACGTCCAGCGCCGCGCCACCGCTGTACTTTCGCGCGCGTCGGATGCGGCGTTCGCGGCGGAAGATTTCGTGGTCCGTGAGCACGCGAAGCCCGTCGCGTCCCTCCTGCGGCGGCAGCACGAAGCCCGCGCCCAGCACACCCAGTGCGAGGGTGGCCTGCGTGCGACGACCGCGTTCCTCCAGCAGTTCCTCGAGGCGCTCGAGCTGGCCGCTGTTGTCGCAGAGGATCAGCGTCGGTGTGCCACCGGTGATCAGCTTGCGAAGTGCCGCCATGTCGCGTCCCACCGCTTCGGGCGCCCGCAGCGGGAAGCCCACATCCACCGTGCCAGCGGTCGGGTCGATGATGCGCAACGTGCCGAAGCGGCGCAGACGCTTGCGTGTGGCATCGGGATGTTCGAACAGCCGGTCCCGTGCCGGTGCATCCTCGCCGCGGCGTCGTGCCAGTTCCACGTGGTGCTGCGCTTCGGTCCAGGTGCGCTGCAGCTCGGGATCGATGCTGGTGCCGAGTGGCTGCACGAGCAGCGTATCGGGGGGAAGCATATCGGCGAGCGTGACGCGCTCGTAGCTCGCTTCGCCTTCGTCGGTCGCGGGAATGTCCACCGGCAGCACCAGCGCCAGGGTCGCATCACGCGTGCTGCGCTGCGTGAGCAGGTCGAAGTGGCGCAACTCCACCACTTCGTCACCCCAGAACTCGAGACGCACCGGCTCGGCCATGCCGAAGCTGTAGATGTCGAAGATGCCGCCGCGCACACTGTACTGGCCCACATCCTCCACCATCGGCACGCGCTCGAAACCGTGGCGGTCGAGATGATCCGACAGAGCTTCCAGTCGCCACGCGTCACCCTTGCGCAGTTCGAGACGTGCGCGCGACACCGCCTGCGCGAGCTGCGTCTTCTCCATCAGCGCACGCGAGGTGGTCAGCAGCAGGTGCACGGCGCCGCGCGAGAGTTTCTCCAGCGTCTCGACCCGTTCGCCAGCCACTTCGGAGTGCGGCTCCGCTTCACCGAATCCTTCGCGCGGCGGATACAGCGCGATGCCATCCGCTGATTCCGCGAGCGCCGCCAGGTCGGCCAGCCATCGCTCGGCATCCGGCAAGGCATCGGCGACGACGACGAGCACGCGTCCCTGCAGGCGGCGCGCGAGTGCGGCGATCATCGTGGCGTCGCCAGAGCCATGCAGACCGGCGACCGTCAGCGTGCGGTCCGGCGACGGCAGCGAATTCCAGACGCGAGTGAACTGCGGCAGGCGCTCGACTGCGTCCAGCAGAATTGGAAGACCCATCAGGTGGCGCGAGCGAGAGAGTCGGCGCGGGCTGCAGTCCCGGTGCGATACCGGCCCGAGAGCCACGCCTCGGTCAGCACGGCGAGCAGCGCCAGCAGCAGCAGTGGTGCCGCCATCGGCTGCGACGCGCCCGACTGGCGCACGCTGCGAAGGAACGCCGCGCCATCGGAGTTGAGTTCCGCACGTTCGGCACCACCGAAGCGCGCAGTGAGCTCGGCAGGTGTGGCGCGGGCCAGCTGTGGCTCACCCGCATCGACACGCACACCGATCGCGCCGACGATATCACTGCCGCGCATCCAGAAGTAAAGGCCGGGAAGCGCCGGCGCCGTCATCGCTGCCGCGGTCACGGGTCGGCGCAGTTTCCCGTCGGCGCTGCGCAATTCGGTGGCACCGCCAGGCGCCATCAGTCGCGCACCGGCGGCGACATGCACCGCGGCCGTGGTCCCCGACGTCAGGTTGCTGATGGCATCCGCCAGCCACGGTACGAACGTCGCGCGCACTGGCAACGTGGTGCTTTCCGGGCTGAGCGACGAGCCCACGACGATCCACTTCGGGCCGCGCACCATCCAGACCGCGTTGCCCACCTGTGCAATCGTGTCGCCGACGGCGTTGGGCTGCGGCACCAGCGGGAACCATTGCGTCACGCGAATGGCGGAGTCGCCGCGCAGATCGTTCTGCGTGCTGCGCACCAGCTGCGAGCCCCGCTGTTCGGCGGCGTAGCGCCACGGGATGCCGAGCTTCGCCAACGCTGCGTTTGCGGCCGAGACGCCACCCGCGTCAGCTGGAGGGAGGATGAGCGCAGGCAGCGCCGCGATCGATGCGGCCGGTGCGATGGACACCGTCACGTCACCGCTGCTGCGCACGCGACCGTTCTCGCGCAGCGACGCGACGGCAGCGCCGACGTACTCACCTGCCGATTCGCGCACGGCCGGCGCGCCGCCGACGACGATCGGCACGATGGCGTGATCGTCGCCACCGACGCCTGAGGGTTCGAGTGTGACGTCCAGCGCCTGCCAGCCGGTACCTGTACCCACCAGCGGGATGCGCGCGGTGGCGATCGAGTCGCCGGCGTTCCGCACCACCACGCCACGCGCGATGGTGTTGTCGCCGATCGCGATGCGATACGCCGTCGAATCGCGAACCGCCTGCACCGTCAGCTCGAGCGTGCCGCGCGGCGTCCACCACTGCGGC
>JAYWIJ010000107.1:0-3603 GCA_043788935.1 Gemmatimonadaceae bacterium
GTGGCGTTGCAGGCCCGTCCCATGCCGCCCGCCGTGCCGTATGGTGCCGGACCACGCAGCGTGCGGTTCGCCGGCCAGACATCCCTCGCGCGCGATGGGTTCGTGCACGCTGGCGTGATCGCCAGTGCCGATCCCGCCAACCGGCTGGTGTGGACGCTGACCGGCATGGGCGGCGCAAAGTCAGCGTGGCGCGGCGGCGTGGCGAGTGCAGCCTGGTACGGCTCACGCCCCATCGTGCGCACTGAAACGTTCTGGCTCCAGCAGCGTCCCGGCCGGCAGCGTGACCGCGCCGTGATCGGTGCGCCGGAACTGCGCATGGCTGGCGGGTCGGTGGCGGCGGAGTTGCCGGTCAGCGGCAGTTCGGCAGCGCAGCGCATGGGTATCAGCCTGTTCGCTGGCGCTGTCGGCCCTGCTGATTCGGTGCGCTTCCGCACCACGCTGAGCGGCGCGTATTCCCTGTCGGCGGTCACGGGCTGGCGTCGCACGCTGGGCATGTCGATGCGCGGCACGGCAGGACGCCTGGGCGACAGCAGCTTTGCGCGCGCCACCGTCGGTGCATCAGCCACCGCCGCCCGAATCAGAGTGGATGCACGCTGGCATCGCGCCACACGCGGCACGCCGCTGCTGGAACGCTTCACCGCCGGCGGCTTCGCGCCGCCACTCGCCGACGCGGCCACATTGTCGCAGCGGATCGCGATTCCTGCGCTTCCTGTTGGCATCGTGAGCGGACTGCAACTCTTCGACTACCGTGTCGCACGACCGGCGCCGTTGATTCCACTCAGTCTCTACGCGCAGTCCGCAGGGACGACGTGGCGCGCCGATCGCCATACGGTCGTGCTTGGCGCCGAGGGTACGTTCGCGCTCGACTATCTCGGCCTCGTCGGACTGCCGCGCATGCAATTCATCGCCGGTGCCGCGCGCATCATGCGCGGTCCGCTCAGCGATCGCGGCTCTGCATACCTCAGCTTCGGATGGCGTCCATGACCAAGCACATCGCCTGTCTCGTCGGGCCGGAGTACGAAGATCTCGAGGTCTGGTATCCGAAGCTGCGGCTCGAGGAGGCGGGCTACACGGTGTCGCTGGTCGGCGCCGGTGAGCCGAGCTATCGCGGCAAGCATGGGTATCCGGCACCGGTGGACCTGCAGATCGACGCGCTGGACGTGGCCGGCCTGCATGGCATCATCGCGCCGGGCGGATGGGCCCCCGACAAGTTGCGGCGCATTCCAGCGGTGCTGGATGCAGTGCGCGCCGTGCATGATGCCGGAAAGATGGTGGCATCGATCTGCCATGGCCCATGGATTCTGATTTCGGCGGGTATCGTCCGCGGTCGCATGATGACCGGCTCCCTCGGCATCCGCGACGATCTGCTGAACGCCGGTGCGCTGTGGGTGGACCAACCGTCCGTGATCGACGGCAACGTGGTCAGCGCGCGTGTGCCGAAGGATCTGCCGGCATTCGGCGTGGCGATGCTCGAGGTGCTCGCGCGTCAGCCGTAGTGCCACGTGGCCGTGGCGGATATGACACAGGCCGCGCACCGGGAGGGGGTGGTACGCGGCCTGCTCATCACGTCATCAGCGATGACGTATGTGACTACTTGCTGACGTGTGCCTTGAACGAGCGAACGATGGCCGTGACGGTATCGAACCACACCTTGATCGATTCATCGCTCACGCCACCTTCGAGATCGTAATCCAGCTCGACGCACGGGTCGTTTTCGGCGTCGATGTAGGCACGACCGAAGCGCTTGGTCTTGTTCCACTCGTTGACCGTGTTGATCGTGGCCTTGGTGCCGCTCAGGCCATAGTACGCCTGCATCGTCTGGCCGGAGATGAAGAAGACGATCTTCGAGCCGCCGTTGTTGACCACGACGTTGCCGCGTTCGTTCACCTGGCCTTCCATCCCCTTGTCGCGCAGCAGGCCGTTCAACTGCTCGGCGGTGATGCGCTCGCGCGTGCCCTGCGCGGAGACGGGACCTGCAAGCACGAGAGCGACGGCTGCAACAGCCAACCACCGGAGCGAGCGCATGACGGACATTCCTACCTCGTGGGGAGATTGTGCCTGACGAAATGGACGGTGCAAGTCACACCGTACTCTACCGCTTTGACCACGACCGGACCATCACCTGACCGGGTGAGAGGGCGCTCAGGAGGTGGTGCCCACCCCGCTTGCGCCGAGAAATCCTGCCAAGACGCCGAAGCGTGTCGGTCGGTCACGGCTGGTGTTCAGCGTACCCTGCCCTGGGTGGACACGGACGCACAACGGACTTGTCCATCCGCTGATGCGTGCGCGCTCAGCGTGGTGATCGCGCCGCGGCCCCGATGCCGGCGGCGCGGCCGGTGGTCCAGGCCCACAGGAAGTTGTAGCCCCCGATGGGGCCGAACGCATCCAGCACTTCGCCACAGAGAAAGAGGCCGGGCTGCCGGCGACTCTCCATGGTGCGATGGTCGATCTCGGCGAGACTCACCCCGCCGCCGGTGACCTCGGCCTTCTTGTAGCCCTCGTCGCCCGCCCAGGGCAGTTCGCCGCGCACCAGCGTGTCCACCAGTCGCACGCGCTCCTCGCGTCGCAATTCGCTCAGCGGGCGCAGAGGGTCCACGCCGGCACGCGCGATCAGCACCGCCGCCAGACGCTCGGGCATCTCGTCGCGCACGGCACCCGAGACCGTGCGTGCACCGTGGGGCTGGAGCCGCGTGGTCCACTCCTCGTCGCCCAGCGGCGTCCAGCGCACCTGCAGCGTCGCCCGGCCCGAGCCGATGGCACGCGAGCGGACGGCCACGTGCGACACGTTGAGCGCGGCCGGTCCGCTGTACCCGCGGTGCGTGAACAGGAAGCCGCCGGTGGCCTGCGCGCGCTCGTCACCGAACCGGGCACTCACCGTGACGGCCAGCGAGATCCCGGCGAGCGCCGTGAAGTCGTTCGGCTCGACGGTGATCGGGGTGAGCGCGGCGTAGGTGGGATGCAGCGTGTGCCCCATCCGCCGCAGCAGCGCGAGTCCACGACCATCGCTTCCCGTGGCCGGCACCGACAAGCCGCCAGTCGCGATGATGACCGCGTCGGCTTCGAAGCGACGTCCGTCATCGGCGGTGACGATCCACTGCGCGCATTCCGGCACCACGTCGCTGACGCTGGTCTCGAACTCGATGCGAACACCGTCGCGGGTGGCGCAATCCAGCAGGCCGTCGCGCACGTCACGTGCCTTGTGCGAGGCGGGAAAGAGCTTGAGCGACTCCACCTCATGCTCCAGCGGGATGCCGATGTCGTCCTCGAAGAACCGGATCTGCTCGGCCAGAGGCCAGGAGCGGATGATGCGGCGCAGGACGTTGGGCGAGGAGTCGGTGACGAAGCGATTCTCGTCGACGCGCGACGGGAGCACGTTGCAGCGTCCGCCGCCGCTGATGAGGATCTTGCGGCCGCCGTCCTTGGTGCGCTCCAGCAACGTGACCCGCGCGCCTGCACGCGCCGCGAAGATCGCCGCCATGGTGCCGGCCGCGCCGGCGCCGATCACCAGCACGCGGTGTCCGGACGTGCTCATGCGACGGCCTTGAGGCGCAGCGCCGCGAGACGCGGGTGATCGGATTGGACGTCGGTGGTGAAGCAGCGAGT
>JAYWIJ010000108.1:0-12959 GCA_043788935.1 Gemmatimonadaceae bacterium
CCACGACCACCTCCCAGTCCCCTACTGCACCGTATTCATCATATCGAAGATCGGCAGATACATCGCCACCACCATGCCACCCACCACCACACCAAGGAACACGATCATCAACGGCTCCAGCAAGGACAGGAGTCCGCTCACCGCCGTATCCACTTCCTCGTCATAGAAGTCCGCGATCTTCGACAACATCTCGTCCAACCCGCCCGTCTGCTCACCGACGCTGATCATCGAGATCACCATCGGCGGAAACACCCCCGACTTCTGCAGCGGCCCAGCAATCGTCTCACCACCCGCAATGCTCTCGCGGCTGGCCATGATCGCGTTCTGAATCACCCGGTTGCCCGACGTGCGCGCCGTGATCTCGAGGCCATCGAGAATGCTCACGCCAGAGCTGATCAGCGTGCCCAGCGTGCGCGTGAACCGGCTCACCGCGCTCTTGCGCAGCACGTCGCCCAGCACCGGTACCTTCAGCAGGAAGCCGTCGATCCGGAGCCGGCCCGCATCGGTGGCGTAATACCGATTGCCGAGCACGAACGCCCCGAAGCCGCCGGCGATCAGCGCCCACCAGTAGCCCTGCAGGAATTTTGAGCAGCCGATCACGATGCGCGTCGGCAACGGCAGCGCCAGACCCACGCCGCTGAACATCTTCTCGAACGTCGGGATCACGAAGATGAGCAGGATCGCGATGGCAGCTCCAGCCACCGTCATGATCGTCACCGGATAGATCATCGCGCTCTTCACCTTCCGCACCAGCGCGTCCGTCTTTTCGATGAACGTCGCGAGGCGCATCAGGATCGTGTCCAGAATACCGCCGGCCTCGCCGGCAGCCACCATGTTCACATAGAGCTCGTTGAACGCCTTCGGCTGCTTGCGCAACGCGTCGGCCACCGTCTGGCCGCTCTCCACGTCGAACACGACCTGCTTCGTCGCGGCCTGCAACGCCTTGCTCTCGCTCTGCTTGCTGAGGATGTCCAGCGCCTGCACCAGCGGCAGACCGGCGTTGATCATCGTCGAGAATTGCCGCGTGAACACCACGATGTCGCGCATGCCGATCCCGCCGAGGCTCTTGGGCGGCTTCTCGGCGTCGATCTTCACCACGCTCAGGCGCTGCCGCCGAAGCATCGTGATCACTTCGTCGCGGTTCGTCGCCTCGACCTGCGCGGTCTTGAGTTCGCCGCCCTGCGTGCGGGCAGTGTACGTGAATACGGCCATGAATCAGATCTCCCGAATACGCATTACGCCATGCCCGCCGGAACCGGCTTGCCAATCATCCGGAGGAACTCCACCGGATCACCACTCACGCGCAGGCACTCTTCTTCCGCCACTTCGCGATTCATGTACAGCTGGTACAACGAGTCGTTCAGCGTCTGCATGCCGTACTTCTTGCCAGCCTGCATCATGCTGTAGACCTGATGGATCTTGTCGTCACGGATCAGCGCACGGATGGCCGGCGTCACCACCAGCACCTCGCTCGCCATCGCGCGACCCTTGCCATTCAGTCGTGGCAGCAACACCTGCGTCACGATCCCTTCGAGGCTGAACGCGAGCTGCGCACGCACCTGGCTCTGCTGATGACTCGGGAACACGTCGATCATGCGGTTCACCGCCTCGGCCGCACTGTTGGTGTGCAGCGTCGCGAACGCGAGGTGACCGGTTTCGGCGATCGTGATCGCCGCACTGATGGTCTCGAGGTCGCGCATTTCGCCCACAAGGATCACGTCCGGATCTTCACGCAGCGCGTACTTGAGCGCCGCAGCGAACGATCGCGTGTCGGTGCCCACTTCGCGCTGGTTCACGATCGACTGCTGATGCTTGTGCACGAACTCGATCGGATCCTCGACCGTCAGGATGTGCGCCTGCCGCTCCTTGTTGACCTTGTCGATCAGCGACGCCAGCGTGGTGCTCTTGCCCGAGCCGGTCGGCCCGGTGACCAGCACCAGCCCGCGCGGACGCTCGGCGAACTTCACGATGGCCGGCGGCAACTTCAGTTCGGCGCAGGTCGGGATGATCATCGGGATGCGACGCACCACCATCGCCACCTGCCCGCGCTGCTTGAACAGGTTGCCGCGGAACCTCGCCAGCGAGGCGATGCCGAACGAGAAGTCGAGTTCATCGTCCAGCTCGAACCGCTTCTTCTGCCCCTCCGTGAGCACGCTGTACGCGAGCTGCAGCGTGTCCTTGCCGCTCAGCACATGCGACGTCCGCGCCGGGATGATGTGGCCGTCGATGCGGAGCATCGGGCGCTCACCCACCGTCACGTGCAGGTCGGAGGCCTCGCGCTCGATCACTTCCTCGAGCAGTGCACGCAGGTTGAGCGGCGGCGGCGCCGGCGGACCGGCGACGGGCGGCGCGCCATGCCCCGTGCCGGCCGGAGTGCCCGGCGTGGCACCGGCGGGACGGGGGTACGACAGCGGCGCGCCCGCTGCAGGCGTCGCATTCGCGGTGGAGGCGCCGGTCGGCGCAGACGCGAGGCCGTTCACGGCCAGCGGCGACGTCGAAGGCCGCGGCGGCAGCGGCGGAAGACTGGAAGACATGGGTGGTGTCAGAAGTGCAGGAAACAGTTGATGTCGAACTCAGACTCGCAGGACTGCTCTGGCGTCACGCCGCCGTCTCACGCACCACCTGCTCCAGTGTCGTGATGCCCCGCAGCACCTTCAGCCACCCGTCCATGCGCAGCGTCAGCATGCCCTCGTCCACCGCGGCATCCTTCAACTCGGCGGCGCCGGCGTTCTGGATGATCAGCTTGCGGATCGCAGGCGTCATGTTCATCACCTCGTACAGACCCTGACGCCCCTTGTAGCCGGTGCCGTTGCAGACGTCACAACCCTTGCCGCGGAAGAACGGCAGCTTGCCCACCAGCGTGTCGGGACCGAGCGAGTCGAGGAACGGCAGTGCATCGGGCATCGCGCCCTTCTTCGCCCCCTCCAGCGCCGGCAGCTTGAAACGCAACTCGCCGAGCGTGGTGGTGGACTTCACCTTGGCGCCGGAGAATTCGAGATCGCTGGGGTGGTACTGCTCACGGCAGTTCTTGCAGATTCGGCGCACGAGACGCTGCGCCAGAATCAGGTTCAGTGCACTCGACACGTTGAACGGCTCGAGACCCATGTCCATCAGACGGGTGATCGTTTCCGGGGCGCTGTTGGTGTGCAGCGTGCTGAGCACCATGTGACCCGTCAGTGCAGCCTTGATCGCGATCGAGCCCGTCTCGAGGTCGCGGATCTCACCCACCATGATCACGTTCGGGTCCTGCCGCAGGAACGCCTTGAGTGCGGCAGCGAACGTCATGCCGATCTCGTTGCGCACCAGCACCTGGTTGATGCCGAACAGGTTGTACTCGACCGGATCTTCGGCCGTCATGATGTTCGTGTCGCCGGTGTTGATCTTCGACAGACACGAATAGAGGGTGGTCGTCTTGCCCGAGCCCGTCGGACCGGTCACGAGCACCATGCCGTACGGATTCTGCACCGCCTCCATCAGGTCCTTCTCGGCCTGCGGCTCGATGCCGAACTTCTCGAGGTCGAGCGTCAGGTTGCCCTTGTCGAGGATTCGCAGCACGATCTTCTCGCCGAACAGCGTCGGCAGCGTGCTCACGCGGAAGTCGATCACCTTGCCGCCGAACTTGAGCTTGATGCGGCCGTCCTGCGGCACGCGACGCTCGGCGATGTTCAGCTGCGACATGATCTTGAATCGGCTGACCAGCGAGGCCCGCAGCTTGATCGGCGGCTTCATCACTTCCTGCAGCGCACCGTCCACGCGGTAGCGCACGCGCAGCTCATGCTCGAAGCACTCGAAGTGAATGTCCGACGCGCCACGCTGCACGGCCTCGATCAGGATCGCGTTGATGAGGCGCACCACCGGCGCCTCGTCGGCACCCAGCGACGCGTTGCCTTCCTCGACCTCCGCTTCGAGCACTTCGACATCCGACATCTCCGACGTGATGTCGGCGAGCATCGAGTTGACCGTTTCCTCCGTCGACACCTTCGTCGGCGGCGGATAGTACTTCTCGAGCTGCGTCTGCATCGAGACTTCGCCGGCGAGCACCGGGAAGATTTCGTAGCGCGTCGCGAAGCGGATCGCGTCGGTCGCCTCGTGATTCCACGGATCGGTGATCGCGACGGTCAGCTTCTGCCCCTCCCGGCGCAGCGGCATCACGCGGTACTTGTTGGCCATGTCGACCGGCACCACCCGCAGCACCTTCTCGTCCGGCTCCACCTTCAGGAGGTCCACGGCCGGCATGCTGTGCGCCTTCGACAGCGACTTGAGCAGCGCCACTTCGTTCAGCATGCCCGCACGAATGGCGAACAGCGGCACCGACCCGACGCCATTGGCCGCCGCGAGATCCTTCGTGGCCTTCGCAACCTGTTCGAGCGTCAGCATCTGCTCCTTGAGCAGGTGCTGCAGCAGTGAGGCCCCGCTGCCGCCCGATCCCGATGCGGGAGGGCGATAGCCGATGGGCTTCGCGGCCAGGACGGCGTTGTTCTGGGTGGGCCGCGACTCGGTCGTCGTGCGGACGTCGGACATGGACGGGTGGGTCGGATGGAAGTACGACGCGGAACGAGCGGGTGGAGCCCGATCAGCGCTGTACCGCAGAGGGACGCGGATTACCTGAGAAAGTCACGATGGACGCGAGGCCAGCCGAGAGTTTCGGCCCGATGCCGCGCACCCGTTGCAGCGCCTCGATGGACCCGAACGGACCGTTCCGGGCACGATCGGCTACGATCCGGCCGGCCAGTGACGGTCCGATGCGAGGCAAACGCTCGAGTAGAGCCGAGTCGGCCATGTCGAGGTCCATGGGTACCAGTGTCGGCACCTGCGGGGGCGGCAGCACCGTCGGGGGCTCCCGGTCCGGCGCTGACGCGTCTGCCACGCGCGCATTTCGTCTCCTGGCCACGCGACCGGCTGGCCTGGGCCGCCCCCGCCGTTGCCCAGCCCGCTGCGCTGAGTCCACCGCCACCAGCTGGCGTCGGAGGGCGACATCTGCGGACGGGGTCGCCGAGTCGCGCTCGCGAAGGTGCGACGCGACGCGCACGCCGGCGCCTACGCCGATCACCGCCAGCAGCCACGTCAGGGCCTGGCGTTCGCCGGAAGTCAGATGAGGCATGCGGCCGGGCTGTGCATCCGGCCAGTGTGTGGTGCAGCGGTGGCCCGCGCTCACCCGAAACGCGCAGGCCGGCACAAATGCGTTCGCCTTACGGCGCTGCCATCCCGCGGATCAGCGCCATGGCCACCGTGCCCACCACCTGCATGCTCTCAACGCTCACCTTGTCGGCGGTGTCCTCGAGGGTGTGGTGGTACGGGTAGTCGATGTCGATCACGTCGATGGCCTTGATCCCCGCGGCCAGCAGCGGGACGTGGTCGTCGCGCACGGTGTACTTGGGCCGCTGGATGAAGGCGCTCGCATAGCCGAGTGCCTCCGCCGTGCGCCAGACCCGGGCCACGACTTCCGGGGCGCCGTCGAGCGAGAGCTGCTCCTGGAAGATCTGCAGGCTGCGGTCGCCGATCATGTCCCACACCACGGCGAACTCCGGCGCGTAGCCGGGCTCGGGCAGGTGCGAGGCGAAATACGTGGAGCCAAGGAAAACGTCGAACTCCTTGGGGGTGAACTCGCCGTAATCCTCGCCGTCGACGAAGACGAGGTCCACGCCGACGGTGGTCGGTTTCGCCTTCAGCGCATCACCGATGGCCAGAAAGAGCGCGATGCCGCTCGTGCCGTCGTTCGCGCCGGCGATCGGCGTCAGGCGGTCCGCGGGCTGGACGCCCTCCGCGTCGGCTTTGGGGCGTGTGTCCCAGTGCGTGACGTACAGCACGCGCTTCGTGGCGGCGGGATTCCAGCGGGCGATGATGTTTCGCAGCGGCAGCGTCTTCCCGTCGGCCGCGGTATGCGAAAACGTCTGCTCGGTGACCTCGGCGCCGCGCGCCTTCATCTCGGCCACGATCCAGTCGCCGGTCGCCTTGTGCCCAGCCGAGCCCGGGACGCGGGTGCCGAACGCCAGCGCCGTCGTCAGGTAGCGCATCGATGCCGCACCATCGAAGGCTGCCGCCGACCGGAGTGAGAGGCTGTCGGCACCGGGCCCCTCCGACGTCGCGGCCTGCTCGCCTCCGCAGGCCAGCAGGCCGGCGGTCAGCAGCAGCGGAATCGGGGCGATCAGGCGGCGCAGGGACATGGAGACAGAGACACTCGAGGAAGGTGCAGAGGTCCGGACCGCTCCGATGGACCTCCCGCCGGGACCCGCTGGCGGAACCCGACACTTAAACCCGTGTCACAATTAGGCTTGAACCACGTGCCGATGGGGTCGAATATACGCCTCGTCGGTAAACTGCTGCAGCTCCCCGTCCCCACCTCGTGAAGATCCTCAGCCGGTACGTGCTCCGGGAGCATCTCGGGCCGCTCGCCTTTGCGCTCACGGCTCTGACGTCGCTGCTGCTGCTGAACTTCATCGCGAAGCGGTTCGGCGACCTCGTCGGCAAGGGGCTGCCCAGCTCGGTGATCGCCGAATTTTTCCTGCTGGCCATTCCGTTCACCGTCGCCATGACGCTGCCGATGGCGGTGCTGGTGGCGGTGCTGTACGCGTTCAGCCGCCTCGCGTCGGAAAGCGAGATCAATGCATTGAAGGCGAGCGGTGTGTCGATGAGCCGGATCATGGCGCCCGTGCTCGCCGGCGCCACCGTGCTGGCGGTCGGCATGGTGCTCTTCAACGACTTCGTGCTGCCCGCCGCCAATCACCGGCTGCGCATTTTGCAGACCGACATCGGTCGCACCAAGCCGACATTCGCGCTGCGTGAACAGGTCATCAACGAGCTCGCCACCGGCCGACTCTTCCTGCGCGCGCGTCGCATCGACAAGTCCAGCAACCGCCTGCACGAAGTGGTGATCTACGACTTCGGCGATGGCGCCAAGCGCCGCACCATCGTCGCCGACAGCGGCGACCTGTCGCAGGTGGCCGGCACCGACCATGTGTCGCTGCTGCTCTACCATGGCACGATGACCGAGATCCCCACCGCCAATCCGACGCAGCTCACGCGACTGTCGTACGAAACCGATCGCATCATCGTGCGCGACATCCTGAAAAGCTTTTCGCGCGACAGCGCCGACAACTACAAGTCGGAGCGCGAGATGGGTGTCTGCGAAATGCAGAAGCAGGTGTATGGTGCTGAGCGTGACCTCTACCGAGAGCGGCGCAGTGCCGATCAGATGCAGACGCGTGCGATCAAGGCGCTGACCCGCGGCATCGTCGACACGCTGCGGCCGGTGGATTCACTGCGCACCGCATCACCGGGCATCGGGCGCCTGTACTGTGCCACCACCACTGCGCTCAGCGGTCTCTTCGCGGGCGACGACAGCATCGCCAGAGACGCGCGCGGCATCATCACCGCCGACTCTGTCACCGCCAACGCGGCAGTGCCGACGGTAATCAACCCGAACGACAAGGCATCGACCACGGTGCAGGCCGGTGTCACGCCGACTGACAGCGTGAAGACTGGTCCGGTGCCCGCTGCCGCACCGTCGTCGGGCGTCACGCTGACCACGGCGGAGCCGCCGCAATCCCTGCTGCCCATCTCGCAGGTCACGGCGTCGCAGGCGTCCACAGGCATTGCGCCGATCATCGAGCAGGCCATCCAGCGCAGCAGCATCGCCCGTGCGACATGGGCGCAGTACGAAGTGGAGATTCACAAGAAGTTTTCGCTGGCCGTGGCCTGCATCGTGTTCGTGCTTCTCGGTGCGCCGATCGCTCTGCGCTTTCCGCGCGGCGGTGTCGGTCTCGTGATCGGTGCCAGCCTGGCCGTGTTCTCGCTGTACTACATCTGCCTCATCGCCGGCGAGTCGATGGCCGACGACGGCGTGCTGCCGCCATGGGTGGCGATGTGGGGCGCAAACGCCGCGTTCACGCTGGCCGGCGTGCTGCTGTATGCACGCATGGGACGCGAAGGCAGCACCGCGCGCGGTGGCGATCTCGACGAAGTGAAGGACCGGATCCGCGCCTGGTTCGCGTCGCTCCGGTCATCGGCCCGCAAGACGGTGCCGATGCCTGCTCCCGACGCCTGACGCATGCGCGCACTCGATCGGTATGTCCTGAAGGAATGGTTGCGCATCTTCCTCATCACCGCGTTCGGCTTCCCGGTGATGATCGTGATCGTGGACCTGACGGAAAAGCTCGACACGTACCTGCAGCGTCAGATTCCCGCGCGCGACATCGCGGTGAGCTACGTGTATGGTGTGCCGGAGACGATGTTTCAGGTGCTGCCGGCAGCCGTGCTGTTCGCCACCGTGTTCACGGTCAGTGCGTTCACGCGCTACTCCGAGATTACGGCCGCGAAAGCCAGCGGCATCAGCTTTCATCGGTTCATTCGTCCACTCACGCTGGGTGCGGTGTTCGCGATGCTGATCGGCTTTTCGCTGAACACGATCATCCCGCCGCTCAACCAGAAGAAGCTGAACCTGCTGCAGGAGCAGAAGTTCAAGGACACCGGCGAGCGCTACAACTTCGTCTTCAGCACGACCGACAACCGGACGTACAAGGTCGGTGCGTTGCACGCCTCACGGAACATGCTCGAGAACGTCGAAGTCGAGCGGCTCGGCACCGGTGCGGCACTGCCCACCACGTACAGCCTCGCGGAGCAGGCGTACTTCCGGAAGAACACCCACTGGATGATGGTGAAAGGGCATCTGCACATCGTGCCGAACGCGACCACAGACATCGTGTTTTCGTACGATTCGCTGCTCGACCGCGCGTTCACCGAGCGACCGCTCGAGCTGAATGCGGCGACCAAGGCGCCGGCCGACATGGGATGGGTTGAGCTCGGGCGCTACATTCGTGCGTTGCAGCGCGCCGGCTCGGATGTGAATCCGCTGAAGGTCGAGCGCATGCTCAAGCTCGCCATTCCGGTCACCTGCGTGATCATCCTGCTCTTCGCAGCTCCGCTCGCCACAAGTACACAGCGCGGCGGTGCGGCGTGGGGCATCGGCGTCAGCCTGCTGACGACGGTCGTCTTCCTCGTCCTGGTGAATCTCATGCGTGGCTTCGGCGGCAAGGGCATCATCTCGCCCGATCTCGCAGCGTGGGTGCCCAGCCTGATCTTCGGCGTCGTCGGTGCTGTGCTCCTCTGGCGCGTGCGCACATGACGGGCAGTTCGTCGCACACGCCCGCGCCCATCCGGCAGGAAGTCGTCGCCGTCGATGCGTTGCCGATCCGGATGCTGCGCGCCGTTGGTCGCCTGGGCGTGGCGCAACTCGAGCACACCGGCCGCTTCGGGCAGTTCTGCGGCGACATCGGTCGTGGGTTCTTCGAGTTCCGCACGTGGATGCCGGAACTGGTGAAGCAGATGCGCAGCATCGGCGTCGACTCGCTGCCGCTGGTGGTGATCGTCGCCGGCTTCCTCGGCGCCGTCTCTGCATTCCAGACGCGATACCAGCTCTTTCCCGGCGTGCAGCTCAGCGTCATCGGCCTGATCGTGCGTCAGTCGATCGTGCTGGAGCTGGGGCCGCTGCTGACCGCGCTCGTGCTCGCCGGTCGAGTCGGTGCGAAGATGACGGCGGAGATCGGCACGATGCGCGTCACCGAGCAGATCGATGCGCTCGAAACGCTGGCCTTCGATCCGGTCGCGTTCCTCG
Source organism: Gemmatimonadaceae bacterium (assembly GCA_043788935.1). Lineage (GTDB taxonomy): Bacteria > Gemmatimonadota > Gemmatimonadetes > Gemmatimonadales > Gemmatimonadaceae > JACMLX01. The sequence goes on from JAYWIJ010000108.1 coordinate 9,611, forward strand.
CGGTACCGCGTCTGGTGGCCGCACTGATCATGGTGCCGATGCTGGTGGCGATCGCGAACTTCATGGCGATCTTCGCGGCGTTCATCACGCTGATCCTCGCCACCGACGTCAGCCCGCTCGACTTCAAGGCCGGCCTGCAACTGGCGTTCATCCCGTTCCAGGTCTGGTACAGCATCATCAAGTCGGTGGGCTTCGGCGCAGCGATTGCGCTGGTGTGCACCTATGAAGGGTACGTGAGTGGCTCCGGTGCCGAAGGCGTCGGGCGCTCCACGGCCAAGGCGGTCGTCATCACGTCGGTCGCCATCCTCGTCTACGATGCCATCATCGCAGCGCTCCTCGCACCGTTCATACAGGCATGAAGCGCACTAACGAAGCTCTGGTCGGACTTCTGCTCATCGCAGGCTTTGCCGTCGCCATTTTCGGGTCGATCTGGCTGGTCCGCGGCAGCCTCGGCAAGGGATATCCGGTGTACGCCCGATTCCCGTGGGGCGCGGGCCTCAAGCCTGGTCAGCCGGTGCTGCTGGCCGGTGTGACGGCCGGCTCCATCGCCGACGTCGAGTACGACCCGGCCGGTACGGTGCGGGTGACGTTGCGCATGACGCGCGGTTTCCAGATTCCGAAGGGCAGCGAAGCGTCGTCCATCGCCGTCGGATTCTTCGGTGACCGCGCCATCGCCATCGAGCCGCAGGTCGGCGTGGTCGAGACGATCCCGGCCGGCGACAGCATCAAGGTGGTGCGCAGCGGGGCCAGCACCGACGACATCATCGCCACCGGCGACTCGATCTCGAAGGACATCCGCGGCATCACGCTGCCGCTCCGCCAGCAGATGACCGACAGCGGCGGCGTGCAGGACGTGCGCGACATCCTGCGCAGCACCAGCGAACTGACCAAGCAGCTCAACACGGTGATCATTGCGCAGAACACGCAGCTCACGATGGCGATGACGAGTGTGAACCGCTCACTCAAGGCGCTCGAGCGCACGACGGCCGCCCTCGATTCGATGCGTGTGGACAGCCTGACGCGCGACGCCGGCCGCGCCACCGCCAACGTCGCTGCAATCACCGACTCGCTGCGCACCACGATGCGCTCGCTGAACGCCACCATGGCGCGCCTCGAGCGCGGCGAAGGCACGGCCGGCAAGCTGCTCACCGACTCTCTACTCTACAACGACATCCGCCGCCTCGTGATCCGCGTAGACAGCGTCACCGCCGACTTCAAGCGTGACCCGCGCAAGTTCATCAAGTTCTCGGTGTTCTAGTCGGACACCGCATCGGCGCTAGCAACCGCAAGGGCAACGGCCGCTGAGGCACCCAACCGTGCGCGAGCGCTTCCGTTACCGCCTTAGTTGATTAGAGTTGACCAATCCCAGCAGCCGATACCGGGCTCTGGCAGAGTGTCCGCATGTGCTAGCCGGCCAGAAACCGGTGTGCGGATGGACCCGTCAACGGAGATCGACATGGGCGAATTCAAGACGTTCCTGAAGGAGTACGGCGTCATCGGACTGGCGCTCGGCGTCATCATCGGCGGCAAGGCCGGCGAACTCGTCGCTGCCATCGTCGATAACCTGCTCATGCCCGTGCTCGGCTTGGTGTTGCCAGGCGGCGAGTGGCAGAAGTGGGCCTACGGCGACTTCAAGTTCGGCCTCGTCCTCGCCGCCTTCATCAACTTCGTCGTCGTCGCCTACTTCGTCTTCTTCATGTCGAAGAGGCTCCTCCGCGAAGAGACCGTCGGCAAGAAGTGACGTACGTAACGCACACAGGGCGACGCTGCGGAGTGCAGTGTCGCCCTGTTCGCGTTCCTGCGCACGGTGTCAGCGCGCCGCGGCGTCACCACCCTTCTTGAACACGGCGTAATAGACCGGAATACCGGCCAGAATCGCGCCGAACACACCGACCGTCGCCCAGCGGCTGCTCTCGTCCCAGAGCGCGTTGCCGATCAGGAAGATCGAGCTGGCGATGAAGAGCGCCGGGACCAGCGGATAGCCCGGGGTGCGGAACGGCGGCGAGTATCCCGCCTTCTTCCGCAGCACGTAGACGCTGGCGACGCCAAGCGCGTAGAACGGCACGATCGCCGTCACGAAGGCGTCGGCCAGCTGCTCGAAGCTGCGCAGCAGCACGAAGATGATGCCCAGCACCGCACAGGTGATGATCGCCACATGCGGCGTCTCGTACTTCGGGTGCACCTTGGCCAGCGCGCGGAAGAACAGCCCGTCGTCGGCCATCGCGAAGAAGATGCGCGGCGCCGTCAGCAGCGTGCCGTTCAGCGTGCCGAACGTCGAGAGCATCACCGTGATCGACACGAAAGTCACGCCCCAGTCGCCCACCAGCACCTTCGCCGCATCGGCCGCCACCAGTCGTGACGCCGCGATTTCGGTCACTGTGAAGATCGACAGGTACGCGAGGTTGGCCAGCAGGTAGATCACCACGACGGCCAGCGTACCGATGATCAGCGCCTTCGGCAGCGTCTTCTGCGGGTCCTTCACTTCACCGCCCACGAAGCTCAGGTCGGCCCAGCCGTCGAAGGCCCAGAGCGCGCTCACCAGCGCCAACCCGAAGGCGCCGAGCGCGAAGCTCCCCTCGGGCATCGCCGGCGTGAAATGACCGCCCGTCTTCGGAAGCCCGATCGCGAACGCCAGCATGATGATGAACGCCAGACCGCCGTACTTGGCCAGCGTCGTCAGGTTCTGGACCAGGCTGCCCCACCGCACACCAAGAATGTTGAAGGTGGAGGTGAGCGCGATCGCCGCGGCCGCCACGTAGTGCGCCCAGTCGCTGTACGGCGCCACGCTCGGGTCGTAGCCCTGCACCCTGAGCGCGTATTCGGCGAACGTGATCGAGACCGCACCCATCGATGCCGCCCGGATCACGACGAATTCGGACCACCCGAACAGGAAGGCGGGCAGACGTCCCCACCCCTCGCGGATGTAGACGTACAGTCCACCCGTTTTCGGGTGGACACCGGCAATCTCCGCCACGGTCAGGGCGCCGCAGAGGGCCACCACGCCACCTGCGACCCAGACCATCATCAGCGGAAACGGCCCGGGCAGCTTCTGGGCAATTCCCGCCGGCGACCGGAAGATGCCGGACCCGATCGTGGATCCGACGAGCACGGCGATGGCGCTCCACAGGCCAAGTTGCCGGCGGAGGGTGGGTGCGGGGGCGGCGGACATTCAGGCTAGGCTATCCGGCAGGTGCCCCAACCGCAACGCGCCTACCAAACCCGGGGCAATCTGACGAACTTTCCCTCATCGGTCGCCGTTCGACAGCAGGTAACCGGTACCTCGCCCGTAACCCCTGAACCACATGATCGCACAGACGATTTTCTGGGTGGCCGTCGTCCTCTGCGTGAT
>JAYWIJ010000109.1:0-3557 GCA_043788935.1 Gemmatimonadaceae bacterium
ACGACTTCATGCACGCCCATCCCACGTCGATCGGATCGATGGCGGTGACCAGCTCGCGCCGCACGTACACGAAGCCGGTGCCCCATGGGCTGAGCTGCCACTTCTGGGCGCCGCTGGCGAAGATGTCGATGGGCAGGGCGTGCAGATCGATCGGGCGCACGCCGCACCCCTGAATGCCGTCCACGATGAAGAACACGCCGCGCGCACGGCAGGCGGCACCGATACGGGCGAGATCGGCGACAAACCCCGTGGCGAACTGCACCCAGGAGACGACCACGGCCACCACGTCGGGGCGCGCGATGGCGGCGATCAGTGCATCCTCGTCGGGGAGTCCGTGCCTCCGCGGAATGAGCTCGAGGTTGATGCCGCGCGACCCCAGCGCCTGAAAGGGATAGACGCAGCTCGGAAACTCGCCGTCGAAGGTGAGAATCGTGCCGGGTCGCAAGGGCAGCGCGCGGGCGGCGAGATTCAGCCCGTACGTCGTGTTGGGCATGAGAGCGATTTCGTCGGCGTCGGCACCGACCAGCGCCGCAAACTGCGCGCGCGCCGTGGAGGCCGCATCGAGCATCCATTGGAACGGCAGCAAGTGCGGCTGCGCCCGCATTCGGCTCCACGTATTCGCCACCTCGACCGCGGCGGCCGGCATCGGCCCCACGCTCGCGGCATTCAGGAAGATCGCTGGATCGTCGGCCATCCAGGCGTACTCGCGGGCGCGGAGTGCGGCGGCGTCGTGCGATGTGGTCATGGGATGCTCTTCGGAAAAGCCCGAGTGCGGGGAAGACGACGGATCTGTCTATGAATCTGTCTATGAATCTGTCTATGTATCTGTCTACGGCACGCGACGGGCGCCGCGCGGATCGAGCGCGTCGCGCAAGGCATCGCCGAGCAGATTGAAACCGAGCACCGCCACACCGATGGCCAGACCCGGGGCGAGACTTGTCCACGGCGCGTTGCGCAGCTGCGAGAGATCGCGACCATCGGCGATCATCGCGCCCCAGCTTGGTGTCGGCGGTTGCACACCAAGGCCGAGGAACGACAACGCCGCTTCGGCCATGATCGCGCCGGCAATGCCGAGCGTGGCCGCGATCACGACGGGCGCGATCACATTTGGCAACACGTGGCGCAACAGGATGCGGCGGTCGCGTGCGCCCAAGGCGCGCATGGCCTGCACGTACTCCAGTTCGCGCACCACCAGCACTTGGCCGCGCACCAGCCGCGCCATACCGGCCCAGCCCACGACGCCGATCACCGCGCACACCACGGTCAACGAGGGCTCGAACGCCGCCGCCATGGCGATCAGCAGCAACAACGACGGAAACGCGAGCGTGACGTCGGCGAGGCGCATGATGACCTCCTCCGTCCACTTGCCGCGATACCCGGCCACGAGCCCCAGCACGAGACCGATCGACAGCGAGATCCCCTGTGACGCGAGCCCCACCAGCAGCGAGATACGGGCACCATGCACCAGCCGCGACCAGACATCGCGTCCCTGCGCATCGGTACCAAGCCAGTGTGCGCCACTCGGTGCCTGGAGCGCATGGCGCAGGTTGATCTGAATCGGATCGGCGCCGTCGATGAGCGGTGCCAGCAGCGCCGCCACCATCAGGAGCGCGATGACGCCAAGCCCGAGTCGCGCGCGCCGGTCGTCGCGCAGACGCGTCCAGGCCGCGTTGCCGGTAGCGTTGCCAGTAGCGTTTCCGGTAGCGTTTCCGGTAGCGTTTCCGGTGGCGTTGCCGACGCCGCTCTCGGTGGCGGACGTCACCGTCAGGCCGTGGTGAGTGACGGGCGAATCGCCGCCGACGCGACACGCGAACCCGAGGCCCTCGACAATACGTCGGCCGCGTCATCCACGAATCGCTGCCAGTCGTGATGTCGCGACGCGCGCGCCCTCGCCGCATCGCCCATGGCGTCGTACTCGTGGCGGTCCGACATCAACCGAGCCAATTCGGCGACAATCGCCGGGACGTCGGCATCCGACATCACGAAGCCGGTAATGCGCGATGCCACTATCGACGCAAACGGCATAGCCGCTGGCACCACGACGGGGACACCGCGCTGCATGGCGGCGATGGTGGCAATCGCACCCTCGTCGCCGTCGGCGGTGACCCAGACGGCGGCGGCCTCGACCTCGTCGGCCAGCAACAGCGCGTCGAGCGGCGCCACCTGCACGAATGCCGTCAGGCCGAGCGAGGCTGCATGCACGCGCGTGGACTGCAACGCGGCGAGGTCCCCCAGCAAGACAATACGCAGCGACGGATGCCGTCCCACGAGCCGCGCCGCCGCCCGCAGTGCCACAGCGGTGCGTTCGTCGTGCTCGGACGGGGGAACGATCCACAACGCGGTTGGAACGACTGTACCCGTGGGCGCATCACGACGGGCGCGCAGTGACGAGGGCCCCGGCCAGCTCACCGCGATCGGATCGCGTCCCCACGATGTAAGGCGCGTACGCGCGCCCGCCCATCGCGTACGCCACGTGCGTGCGACGGGGTTTCGATCGGCGGCATCTTCACCGACGACCCACCGTCGCACGACACCACCGCGCCGACCGGTAGCCATCGCGGCGAGCAGGGCATCGGGCTCGCTCTGCACGAGCACCGCATCGGGGCGCAGGGCGGCCACGATACCGCGTGCACTGCGAATACGCGCAAAGGCGCCCTGACCCGTAATGCCGCGCACGGGCAATCGGGGGAAGGTGGCTTCGACGGAGCGCTCCAGCACGCCGTGACTCAGGCAGGCTACGGTCACGATGTCACCGCGCGCCGCGAGTTCCGCGCCGAGCGTGATCAGCAGGCGAACGTCAGGCGTCCAGGACGCGGCCGTAGTGAGCACGAGGACGCGCACGGATCACTCGCTGCCGCGAGTGAATTGCAGCGCATGCAGGCGGGCATACGCGCCGTTGCGCAGCAGCAGGTCGGCATGCGTGCCCTGCTCTACCAGTTGCCCGCGCTCGAGCACGAGAATACGATCGGCGTGCTGAATCGTGGCCAGTCGGTGCGCGATCACGAACACCGTGCGCCCTTCGAGCAGCCGGTCGATTGCTTCCTGCACCAGCCGCTCGCTCTCCACATCAAGGGCCGACGTGGCCTCGTCGAGAATGAGGATGGGCGGGTCGGACAGCAGCGCCCGCGCGATGGCCAGGCGCTGTCGCTGTCCTCCCGACAAGCGCGAGCCGCGCTCACCGAGGTTGGTGTCCCAGCCTTCGGGCAGTTCCTGAATGAACGACAGCGCATTGGCCGCGCGGGCGGCCGCGTCGAGCTGCTCCTGCGTGACCTGCGTGCGACCGAAGGCAACGTTAGCGCGCACGGTGTCGTTGAAGAGCACCGTATCCTGACTCACGATACCGGTGAGCGCGCGCAACGCGTCAAGCGTGATGCTGCGCAGGTCGACACCGTCGAGCGTGATGCGGCCGCTGGTGGGTTCGAGGAAGCGCGGCAACAGATCGATGAGCGTGCTTTTGCCCGCGCCACTCGCACCGACCAGCGCGATCACCTCGCCCTTGCGCGCCGAGAACGACACATCGGACAGCGCCGGCGCATCGTCGCCGTACGCGAACGTCA
>JAYWIJ010000110.1:0-12634 GCA_043788935.1 Gemmatimonadaceae bacterium
CACCCCGAGGACACGCACAAGCTGGAGTCCGCTCCGTGGGAGTGTCGCGCGATGCATTATGACGCCGTGTACAACGGCAACGAACTTGGTTCCGGCTCCATTCGTATCACCGATCCCGCGGTGCAGGAGACGATCTTCCGGCTGCTCAAGGTGCCGGCGGACGAAATTCAGCGACGGTTTGCGTTCCTGCTCGATGGGCTCGCTGCCGGCGCGCCGCCGCATGGTGGCTTCGCGCTCGGATTCGACCGGATTGCGATGCTGCTGTCCGGCTCGACGTCGCTGCGTGATGTGATCGCCTTCCCGAAGACCACCGCAGCACGCGCACTGTTCGAAGGTGCGCCCAGCCCCGTCAGCGAGCGCGATCTGGCAGCGCTGAGCCTGACCGTTTCGATCAAGGAGCAGTCGTGACCGGTTCGAGCATTGCCACGCAGAAAGTCTCCACCGAAGGTGCGGACCTGCTGACGCTGGCCGGTGTGAATGATGAGAATCTCGTTGAACTCGGTCGCATTCACGGCGTGCGCGTCGGCATGCGCGGTGAGGCGATCACGCTGGCCGGTGATCCGGCTGCCGTGGACCGTGCGATGCACACGGCGCAGCGGATGGTGGAAGCGGCTCGTCAGCGGTCATCGTTCAACGCCGACGACGTGTTGCGCATGTCCGAGGACACGACCGCCGGCGGCGAGTCTGGCCCGCTCGATCCGGCGCGCATCGCGCTGCCGGGCGTCAAGCGCGTCGTACAGGCGAAAACGCCGGGGCAGGCGGAGTATCTGCAGAAGATCGCCGAGAACGACATCGTCGTCGGCATCGGTCCGGCGGGCACTGGCAAGACGTATCTCGCGGTCGCCGCCGCGGTGGACGCGTTGATGCGGAAGCGCGTCAAGAAGATCGTGCTGGCGCGTCCCGCGGTCGAAGCGGGCGAGAGCCTGGGATTTCTCCCCGGCGACATGCAGGCGAAGGTCGATCCGTATCTGCGTCCGCTGTACGATGCGCTCGACGAGATGATGCCGCCCGAGCGTGTCGTCAAGGCACTCGAAACGCGCGTGATCGAAATCGCACCCCTCGCGTTCATGCGCGGCCGGACGCTCGGTGATGCCTTCGTCATCCTCGACGAGGCGCAGAATGCCACCAATGCGCAGATGAAGATGTTTCTCACTCGGCTGGGCGTGAACTCGAAGATCGTGATCACCGGCGACAAGACGCAGATCGATCTGCCGGCACGCGAGCAGTCGGGACTCATGCAGGTGGAACGCATCCTGCCCGGCATCGAGGGCATTGCGTTCCATTATTTCACCGAAGCCGATGTGGTGCGTCACCGGCTCGTGCGCGACATCATCCGGGCCTACGCACATGACAGTGGCAACTGACCCTCCACAGCGACGCAGCGTCACTCCGCCGGGGTGGCGCTGATGCCGGTCGTCGTCGAATCGAGTGCCCCGGGCCTCCGTGCACCGCTCAGCGCGGCGCGTGTGGAGTCGCTCGTTGCGCTGGTGCTGAAGGCGGAAGGAATCGCCGACGCCATGCTGAGCGTGACGTTTCTGTCCGCGCGCGCCATGGCGAAGATGAACCGCGAGCAATTGGGACACGCCGGCGCAACGGACATCATCACGTTCGAGCTGACGCGTCCGGTGGCGGATGCGCCCGTGACGGGCGATCTCTACATCTGTCCCGACCTGGCGCGCGCCAACGCGAAGGCGTGGAAGGTGCCGGTCCGCGAGGAGTTCGCCCGCCTGGTCATTCATGGCACGCTGCACACGCTCGGTCTGGAACATCCGGAGGGTGAGTCGCGGGTAGACGCACCCATGTGGCGCGCGCAGGAGAAGTACGTGCGCGCGGCCATGCGTCGCGGCCTCGTCTGATCGGTATGGCGCTCTGGTTCCTGTTCGCACTCTTCGTCTTTGCTGCCGGCGCGTCCGTGGCAGCGGACGGCTTCGTCACGAGCCTGACCACTGGTCCGGCCGACGATGTGCGCCGGGCCTTTCTGGTGAGCGAGCGCGAACGTGTGCATCGCGCGCTGAGTGCGGCACGATTGCTCTGCTTCCTCGCAGCCGGTGCTTCGGCGCCGCCGCTCTGGGTGCCGGAAGGGCCAGCCGTCATCGGCGCGCTCGTGCTGCTGTTGCTGTCCGTTGGCTGCGCAGAGACATTCTCACGTACGATCGGTGCAACCCGTGCAGCGGCTCCTGGCGCGTGGCTGTCGGGATGGGCGGCGTTCGTGACGCTGATCGCGACGCCGGTCGTGGTGCTGATGGAACGGAGCGAACGGGCCGTGGCGTCGCTCTTTCCGACGGCCAAGCTCGATGCTGACGCCGACGATGTCGCGTCCGAACAGTTCCTCGACATCGTCGCGGCCGAGGCGGACGTCACCGGCAAGGAGAAGACGCTGCTGCAGGGCGCTTTCGCTCTTGGCGAGACACAGGTGCAGGAAATCATGACGCCGCGTGTGGAGCTCGTCGCGATCGAACGGGAGACACCGTGGTCCGAAGTGATCGACCGGTTCCGATCGTCGGCGCACTCACGGCTGCCGGTGTACAAGGATCGGATCGACGACGTGATCGGCGTGGTGCACGTGAAGGACTTGCTGGCCGACATCCTGAATGACGCGGAGCCCGACGAAGGCTGGATTTCGCGCATGCGTCCCGGCTTTTACATCCCGCCCACCAAGCCGATTGATGCGCTGCTGCGCGAGTTCCGTGTCCAGCGCACGCACATCGCCGTGGTGGTCGACGAATACGGCGGCACCGCGGGGATCGTGACCATCGAGGACATCCTCGAGGAAGTCGTCGGTGACATCGACGATGAGCACGATGCCGAAGACGTGCGCCAGTTCGAAAGCCGCGATGATCGTGAATTCTGGGTGACGGGGCGCACGACACTGCACGAGCTCTCGGACACGCTCGGTGTGGAGATCGAGAGCGAGGAAGTCGGCACCGTTGGCGGTTTGATCATGGAGCGGCTCGGACGCGTGCCCCGCGCCGGCGAGCAACTGCAGATCGCGGGATTCCGTGTGGTCGTCGAACAGGTTCGTCGCCGTCAGGTGTTGCGTGTGTACTTCGAGCGGCTGGACGACGCGGACGACGCCGCCGAGACGGAGGCAGGCCACTGATGGGCCCGCTCGCCATCGTGATCATCGTCATCGCCGGCGTGGCGGCGATGTCGCTCGCTGCGCAGGCGGTGCGCGCCGTGAGTCGCCTCTGGTTGCGACACTGGGTCGAACAGCGCCTGCGCGGGGCGCAGCTGGCGGAGGCGTATCTCGAGCAGCCGCAGCGATTGCAGCTGGCGGCAGGCGCCGGTGCGGCCGCATTCGTCGTCGGCGGCGGCGCTGCACTGACGCTGGCGTTGCGCGAGTCGCCGCCGTCACTGCTCGCGTGGCTCGCCTTCACCGGCCTGTGCGTGCTGATGCTGGGCGTGGCCATACCGCGCGCCATCGGTCAGCGCTGGTCGGTGGTGCTCGCGCCATTCCTTCTGCCCGTGCTGCAGGCGGTGGAAGTGATCCTTGGCATCTTCCTGCTGCCGGCGCGGGCACTCGAGCACCTGCTGCGTCCGACCAGCCATGCCACGCCAGCCGACACGGAGCGCGAGGCGCTCGAGGCGCTGCTGACCGAGGGTGAGCGGGAAGGGGTGAGTCTGCCCGGTGAGCGGGAGATCATCACCGGCCTCGTGGAGTTCGGCGACAAGACCCTGCGCGACGTGCTCACGCCACGCGACCAGATGTTCGCGCTCGACGTCCGTCTGTCGCACGCCGATCAGGCACGCCAGATCGCGCAGTCCGGGTACAGCCGTGTGCCGGTATTCGTCGGGACCGTCGACACGATCATCGGCATGGTCCACGTCCGTGACGTGTTGACGAGCGAGGGAGCAGCCGCGTTGCCGGTGCGGGCCGTGGGCACCGCGTCGATCGATCGCAAATGCAGCGACCAGCTCTTTGCCATGCTGCAGAATCGCCAGCACCTGGCGATCGTGCGCGAAGGCGATGGCCCGGTGCTCGGCCTCGTGACGCTCGAGGATCTGCTCGAGGAAGTCGTCGGCGACATCGATGACGAACATGATGAACAGCAACCTCTGACAGTCCCGTCATGACTGCGATGACCGATCCCGTCGCGCTGCCGCCAGCGATCGCGAAGCTGCTCACGTCGTTTGACGCGGGCCACCGTGCCGCACTCGCGCGTGCCATCTCGATCGTCGAGAACCATCGCGACGGATTCGATGCGTTGCTGTCGTCGCTGCATCCGCGACTGGGCCGCGCGCGGCGCATCGGCATCACCGGACCGCCTGGGGCCGGCAAGAGCACCTGCACCACCGCGCTGGTCGAGGCGATGCGCGCCGCTGGCCTCACGGTCGCCGTCGTGGCCGTCGATCCCACGTCGCCGTTCACCGGCGGTGCGCTGCTGGGTGACCGCATCCGCATGGAACGCGTGGCACTCGACCCGGGCGTCTACATCCGCTCGATGGCAACACGAGGCTCGCTGGGTGGACTGGCGGCGGCCACGCGCGAGACGTGTGACGTGCTGGATGCCTACGGTTTCGATCGCATCATCATCGAGACGGTCGGTGTCGGACAGAGCGAGCTGGATGTCGCTCGCACGGCCGATACGAGCGTGGTCGTGCTCGTACCCGAAAGCGGGGACAGCATCCAGACGCTCAAAGCCGGCGTGATGGAAATCGCCGACCTGTTCGTCGTGAACAAGAGCGATCGTCCCGGTGCAGACCGGCTCCGTGGTGACATCGAGTTGATGCTCGGCATGCGCATGGGTGACACGATGCGCGGTGTGCCGGCGCATCACGGCGTGGATCTGCGCAAGCTGGCCGACGCCGAGCGCGAAGCGGCGAAGAAGGCACTGTCGCCGGCCAAGGCCGCACGCGAGGCGACGGCGGACCCGCATGCCGCCGGTGGCTGGGTGCCGGCGGTGATCAACACCGTGGCGGCCGACGGGCGCGGCATCCCGGAGCTGCTGGCGGCCATCATTCGGCACTTCGAGTATCTTGAGGAGTCCGGTGGACTGGCGGAACGGCGCCGCAGCCGGATGCGTGAACGGGTCGTCGAGGTCGCCGAGGACCGGCTGCGCCGACGACTCTGGAGCGATCCGGACACGCAGGCGTTTCTCGATCAGGCCCTGCCAGCACTGGAGCGGGGCGACACCACACCTTTTGCGATCGCCGATGCACTTCTGGCGCGCAGTGCAACCCTGATGGCGGGGCACCCGACATGACATCGATCTCCGATCTGTCCGAGACGGTTCGCGAGCAGCAGGTCGAACTCGAGCGCCTGCGCACGGAAGTCGCCACCTGGCGTGCGCGCTACGACAAGGGGCAGAAACGCGACGTGGACTACGTGAACTCCGCCGAGACGGTGGAGCCGCTCTACACGCCGCTCGACGGCCCCGATCCCGACACGGCATTCGAAGTCCCCGGCCAGTGGCCGTACACGCGCGGCATCCATCCCACCGGCTATCGCGGCAAGCTCTGGACGATGCGCCAGTTCGCCGGATTCGGGTCGGCGCGCGATACGAACGAGCGATTCAAGTTCCTGCTGTCGCAGGGCCAGACCGGGTTGTCGGTGGCCTTCGACTTCCCGACGCTGATGGGTTATGACGCCGATCATCCGCGCTCCGAGGGCGAGGTGGGCAAGACGGGCGTGTCGATCTCGTCGCTGGCCGACATGGAAGTTCTGTTCGACGGGATTCCGCTGGACCAGGTCTCGACGTCGATGACGATCAACGGGCCGGCGTTGATCCTGTACTGCTTCTATATCGCCGCGGCCGAAAAGCAGGGCGTACCGGCGTCGAAGATCCGCGGGACGGTGCAGAACGACATCCTGAAGGAGTACATGGCGCAGCATGCCTGGTGCTTCCCGATCGAGCCGGCGCTGCGCCTCATCGTCGATGGGTTCGAGTGGAGCGCCGACCACGCGCCGCTGTTCAACACGGTCTCGATTTCGGGCTACCACATTCGTGAGGCTGGGTCGACGGCTGCACAGGAACTCGCGTTCACGTTGGCCGACGGATTCACGTATGTGGAGCGCGGCATCGCGCGTGGGCTCGACGTGGACGCCTTCGCACCGCGTCTGTCGTTCTTCTTCGACATTCACAACGATTTCTTCGAGGAGATCGCGAAGCTGCGCGCGGCACGGCGCATCTGGGCCCGCGTGATGCGCGAGAAGTACGGCGCCAAGGATCCGAAGTCGTGGATGCTGCGGTTCCACTCACAGACGGCCGGCGTGACGCTCACCGCGCAACAGCCGATGAACAACGTCGCGCGCGTAGCCTACCAGGCTCTCGCGGCGGTACTTGGCGGCACGCAGTCGCTGCACACCAACTCGATGGACGAGACGCTGGCGCTGCCGACGGAAGAGGCGGTGCAGGTCGCACTTCGCACGCAGCAAATCCTCGCCTACGAAACCGGCGTCTCGCATGTGATGGACCCGCTCGGCGGATCCTACTATGTCGAAAGCCTGACCGACTCGCTCGAACGCGAGGCCGAGTCGCTCTTCGCACAGATAGAGGAACAGGGCGGCGTGGTGCGCGGTCTTGAGGAAGGCTGGTTCCAGCGCAAGATCGCGGAAGCCGCGAGCCGGCATCAGTGGGAAATCGAGCAGCGTCGTCGCCTCGTCGTCGGCGTGAATGAGTTCACGAACGAGAACGAGGAGATCACGATTCCGCTGCTGAAGGTCGGCATGGATGCGGAGCGTGAGCAGCGGGCACAGATGGCGACGATGCGCCAGACGCGTGACAACGCGGCCGTCGCGCGGAACCTCGACGCGCTGCGCACGGCGGCGCGTGGCAGCGACAATCTCCTTCCGCTGATTCTCGACTGCGCCCGCAGTTACGCGACCCTGTATGAGATCCGCGCTGCGCTCGAGGATGTGTTCGGGGCCTATCGCGAGCCCGTGTTCTTCTGAGCTCCTTGCATCGCACGTGTCGTACCCGCCGGCAGCCCTCCCCTGACTGCAGGCCGACCTTTTCCCGGACCTGCATTTGATGAAAGCAGCCTTGCAGCGCCTGCGACTCCTCGGTGGCGTCGTTGCGTCCTGCGCGCTGGCCGTGTCGTCTGTGTCGGCACAGCATCCATTCGCGACATCCACCGGGTACGATCCCGCCGTCCCGACACCGCGCGCCGTCCTCGGCTACGAACTTGGCGAGCGCTTCACGCCGCATCACCTGCTCATGCGATACATCGAGCGGGCAGCGCTGGCGACGAAACGGCTGCGTGTCGATACCCCCGCACACACGTACGAAGGGCGCGAAGTCGTGGTCGTGGTCGTGAGCAGCGAGGCGAACATGCGACGCATCGCCGAGATCAAGGCCGCTGCCGGACGACTCGCCGATCCGCGCGGGCAGGGTGTCGCGGAGATCGATGCACTGGTGAAGAACACACCGTCGATCGTGTGGCTCGGCTATACGGTGCACGGCAACGAGGCGTCGGGCACGGAAGCCGCCATCGCCGGCATCTACCAACTCGCGGCCGGCACCGACGCCGAGACGCGGATGATTCTCGACAGTACCGTCGTCCTGATCGATCCCGTGCAGAATGCCGATGGTCACGAGCGCCATGCGCAGGACACGTGGCGTGCCCGTGGCGCACTCGGCATTCCCACCAATCCCGCGGCACTCGTGCATTCGGGCGCCTGGCCGGGCGCACGCACGAGCCACTACCACTTCGACCTGAACCGGGACTGGTTCACGCAGTCGCATCCCGAGTCGCGTGCGCGGGTCAGCACCGTCTTCACGTGGTGGCCGCACGTGGCCGTGGACCTGCATGAGATGGGCTTCAACAGCACCTACTACTTCGCGCCACCGATGGAGCCGATCAACAAGAACGTGCCCCCGGTGATCCCGCTGTGGTGGGACCTGATGGGCAAGGGCATCGCGGCAGCGTTTGACCGGAACGGCTGGAGCTACTTCCGCCGAGAAGGCTACGACGAGTTCTATCCCGGCTACGGCATCAGCTTTCCGCTTCTGACCGGTGCGGTCGGCATGACGTTCGAGCAGGCATCCAGCAACGGTGGCGCCGTGCGCCGTCGCGATGGCACCGTGCTCACACTGCGCGACGCTGCGTCGCATCACTACACGGCGGCGTGGGCCACGATGCTCGTCACCGCGCAGCTCCGGACGCGGCGCCTGCGGGACTACGTGACGTTCCGCCAGACCGCCACGACTGCATCCACCGCACCGGCGGTGGTGTTCGAACGTGATGCGCATGGCCGTGCCGACTCACTCGCCGCCACGCTGCTCGACAACTCCATCGAGGTGCGCCGGATCGACGGCGCGGTGACACTCGCCGGTGCGGCACCGTTCTCCGAGGCCGCACGTCCGACGGTGTCACTGAACGGCGCGTACGTCGTGAACATGGCACAGCCACAGGGACGACTGGCGACCGCCATCCTCGAACAGGACGCGGTGCTCGATTCCAGCTTCATCGCGCTCGAACTCGAGAACCGGCGCACGGGCCAGCCGTCGCGTTTCTACGACGTGACCGGCTGGTCGTTGCCGTACGGCTTCCGTGTGCGCGCCTTCTCGACCCGCACACCGCCCACCGGCGGCACACTGGTCACGCGCGCGATGCTGGTGCCGCAGATCACCGAACCTGCCGTCGCGCAGTACGCCTACGCGTTCGAGCCGGGTGGCGAGGCGGCGACGCAGTTTCTGGCGCAGATGCTGGCCGACAGTGCCAAGGTCTACTGGGCACCGAAATCCTTCCGCATCGGTGAGGCGCGCTTTCCGCGCGGCGCATTCGTGATTCGCGTCGCGGCCAACACTGCAGCGATTCATCAGCGCGTCAGGGACGTGGTCCGGCGCACCGGTGCGCGTGTCGTCGCATTGCCGTCAGCCCTCGTCGACGAAGGCACCGACCTGGGTAGCAACAGCGTCATTCCGGTCGTGCCGACGCGTGTGGCCATGCTCGGTGGCGCGCCGATCGGCGGCAATTCGTTTGGATTCGCGTGGTACCAGTTCGATCAGCGCATGAAGTATCCGGTCACATCGATCGGTGTCGAGGGCATCGCATCCGGCTCGCTTGCCGCCTTCGACGTGCTCGTGATTCCGTCCACCGGCGGAGGCCAGCTCGATCGTGCGCTCGGCGATGCAGGTCGCGAGCGGCTGGCGGCATGGGTTCGCAGCGGCGGCGTGCTGGTGACACTCGAGAATGCCACGACGTGGCTCGCCGGCGAGCGGCTGGGCCTGTCGCGCCTGCGCATCCGTGCGGAACCGAAGGCCGACAGCAACGGCACCGCTCCCGTCCGCGTCGACGTGCCCGGTGCGATCCTCCGTGCGCTGACCGACACGCTGTCGCCGCTGCTGGCGGGCGTACGCGAACCCGACGTCCCCGTGCAGCTCGACGGCGACCGATTCTTCGCGGCGCCTCGCGACGTGCGACCAGGTGAACTCGTGCTGCGCTACGCGCCACGAAGTCGCCTCCGACTCACCGGGTATCTCTGGCCCGAGGCGTGGGATCGCCTCGCCGGTTCTCCCTACCTGTGGACCGAGCAGGTGGGCAGCGGCCGCGTGATCGGTTTCACCGGCGATCCGAACTATCGTGCACAGTGGCGCGGCCTGTCGGCGATCTTCGCCAACGCCGTGTTGCTCGGCAAGAGCTTCTGAGCCGCTGATGCCGCGTGCTGCCGCTGGTCCCTGGTGGGCGTCGTACTTCAACGAGAACTATCTGCTGGAGTTCGAGCCGCTGTTCGAGGAAACCATCAATCGTGCCGAAGTGACACGATTGATGGAGTTACTCGAACTGCCGGATGGTGCACAGGTGCTCGACTGCCCCTGCGGACAGGGCCGGCACGCGCACCTGCTCGCCGAGGCGGGCTTCGATGTCACGGGGCTCGACTACTCCATGCCGCTTCTGCGCATCGCGCGGACGCGCGGCACGGGCAAGCGGCTTCGGTACAAGCGGGGTGACATGCGCGCCCTGCCGGAAGAATGGACCGGGCGCTTCGATGCCGTGCTGAACCTGTTCACATCGTTCGGGTTCTTCGACGACGTCGCCGACGATGCGACCGTGATCCGCGAGTTCGCCCGTGTGCTCGCTCCCGGCGGCCGGCTGGTCTGGTACGGGGGCAGTCGTGACGGCGTCGTAGCCCGCTGGGTCGGCCGGGACAGCTGGAAGACGAAGAACGGCACCAAGGTCACCCACGATCGGTCGTTCGATCCCGTCAGTGGCGAGATCACCATCAAGACCACGTGGCACGGTGCGGGCGACGCCGGGCAGCGGATGCACCGGATCCGGCTGTACACGGCCACGCGACTGGCGGAACTCTGCACGGATGCCGGGCTGGAGGTCGAGGCGGTGTACGACGGGCTCGAGGATCGTCCACTGCGGCGGACCTCCCCCGAAATGCTGCTGGTCGCCCGCAAGCCGTTGCTCCCTCGGCGGCGTGCCCGCCGCTAGATTTCCGGTCTTGTTTTCCAGTCCTCACGACCTGATTTGTCATGACTCGACCGATTCGCGTGCTGGTAGCGAAGCCGGGGCTCGATGGCCACGACCGCGGTGCCAAGGTCGTTGCTGCCGCCCTGCGCGACGCCGGCATGGAAGTGATTTACACCGGACTCCACCAGACGCCCGAGATGATCGCCACGGCGGCCGTACAGGAGGACGTGGACGTCGTCGGTTTGTCCATCCTCAGCGGTGCACACATGACCCTCTTCCCGCGCGTGCTGACGCTGCTGCGTGAACAGGGCCGCGACGACATTCTCCTGACCGGCGGCGGCATCATTCCGAAGGAAGACATGGAATCGCTGAAATCGCAGGGCGTCGGCCAGTTGTTCGGGCCGGGCACCAGCACCGCCGACCTCGTGGAGTTCATCCGCACCTGGTTTGCGGAGAAGGAGTCGCAGCCGACGTGAGCACTCGCCTGCGGCAGCTCAGCGATGCAGTGCGCGCGGTCGAGGCGCTGATACGGGAAGCGGGCGGAGCGGAGCGGACGGCCAAGGAGCATGCGCGTGGCAAGATGACTGCCCGCGAACGCGTTGCAGGGCTCTGCGACGGAGGTGCACCGTTTCTCGAACTTGGTCTGCTGGTCGCCTACGATCAGTACGACGGTCAGGCTCCAGCGGCAGGCGTGGTGACCGGCCTGGGGCTCGTGCACGGCCGTGAAGTCGTGGTCGTCGCCAACGACGCCACCGTGAAGGCGGGCTCGTGGTGGCCTGAGACGATCAAGAAAATTCTGCGCGCACAGGAACTGGCGATGCGCTGCCGGATTCCGATCGTGTACCTGGTTGACAGCGCCGGCGTGAACCTGCCGTATCAGGGCGGCGTCTTCCCCGGCCAGTACGGCGCGGCGCGCATCTTCTACTACAACTCCGTGATGCGCCGCTATCTGCGTATCCCGCAGTTCTCTGCCGTGATGGGACCGTGCATCGCCGGCGGCGCCTACCTGCCTGCGCTGAGCGACGTGATCGTGATGGTGAAGGGCACGTCGTTCATGGGACTCGGAGGTCCGAATCTCGTCAAGGGCGCCACCGGCCAGACCATCGACGGTGAGACACTCGGCGGCGCCAGCACGCATACCGGTATCAGCGGTGTGGCGCACTACACGGCCGATGATGATCCGCACTGCCTGCAGATGCTGCGTGACATGATTTCGCGCCTTCCCGGCGCCCGCCATGATGCCCGGCACGCCGATGTCGCGCCCGCGGCACCGGCGCGTGCGCCCGAGACGCTGTACGACGTGCTGCCCGCCGATCATCGCATGTCGTACGACATGCATCATGTGCTCGAGGCTGTGGTCGATGCGGGCTCGATGGTGGAGTTCCAGGCAAACCTTGCGAAGGAAGTGATCTGCGCCGACGCACGCATCGACGGCATCGCCGTCGGCGTGATCACCAATCAGCGCGGTCTGATCAAGGGGCGTCCGGGAGAGAAGCCGCGGTTCGGCGGCATCATCTACGCGGAGAGTGCGGAGAAGGTCGCGTTCTTCATCGATCGCTGCGACCGGCAGGGCATTCCGCTGTTGTTCGTGCAGGACGTGTCGGGCTTCATGGTGGGGCCGGAGGCGGAGCACGAGGGGATCATCCGCGCAGGCGCACGCTGGGTCGAGGCCATGGCGACGGCGCGCGTACCGAAGCTGGTGCTCACGGTGAATCACGCGTCGGGTGCCGGCTACTATGCCATGGCCGCGCAGGGCTTCGATCCGGACCTGATTCTTTCGTGGCCCACCGGTCGCATGGCCGTGATGGAAGGCGAGAGTGCGATCGCGGCGGTGCACGGTCCCACCCTCGATGCGCTGAAGAAGGCGGGCAGTGAACCGTCGGCCGAGTTACAGCAGTTGATCGCGTCGATGCGCGAGGACTACGAGCAGCAGCTCGACGCGCGCTACGCCGCCGCCCGCGGATTTGCCGACGCAATCGTCTATCCCGAAGACACCCGACCCTTGCTGGCGCTGGCACTGCGTGCCGTGCGACGCAATCCCGGTCCACATCTGGGAGCATTCGTGCTCCCACCGCAACCGATGGATATGGCATGAGCAACGCATGCCTGGAGATACGATGACTCGGACGGTACGCGTAGCCAGCGGTCAGGGCTTCTGGGGCGATTCACTCGATGCACCGCGCCAGCAGGTCGAAGGCGGACCGGTCGACTATCTCATGCTCGACTACCTCGCTGAAGTCACGATGTCCATTCTGCAGAAGCAGAAGGAACG
>JAYWIJ010000111.1:0-3494 GCA_043788935.1 Gemmatimonadaceae bacterium
GCGGACGGGCGCATTCGGGCCGTGAATGTCGGCGGCGTGCATCACTCGCCCGGTCGCGTCCAAAGGCTGCGGTTCGTGTTTCTCACGCCCGCCGAGGAGCAAGGGCTACGTGATATCGCCGCGCTGGGAGTCGATGTGTCGGCCCAAGATGTCCCCAGCGCGCGTCCCGTGCCGCTGGGCGAACTGCTGACGTCCACCACGGGCGCGTGATGGCGGCGCCCACGTGGTGGCTCGACGTTCTGCCGTTGTCGCTCCTCGCCGGTGTCATCGGGCTCGACGTGGTCAGCTTTCCGCAGGCCATGATCTCGCGCCCGATCGTGGCCGCTACCCTGGGCGGTGCCTTTGTCGGCGCGCCGATGTCTGGTCTCGTCTGCGGCGCGGCGCTCGAGTGCCTGGCCCTTGAAGCCCTGCCGGTCGGCGCTTCCCGATATCCGGAGTGGGGGAGCGCGTCGGTGGTGGCGGGTGCCGTGGCGGCCACCGGTGCGAGCGCGGGATCGATGCCCCTGGCTGGAGCCTTCGCCGTCGCGGTCGCCCTCGGCATCGCCACGGCGTGGATCGGCGGGCTCACCATGATCAAGCATCGCCAGATCATCGCCAGCTTCGCCCGTCCGCGCCTTGGTCAGCTCGCCGCCGGCAATCGCAACACCGTGGTCGGCCTGCAGGTGTTCGGCATGACCCTCGATCTCGTCAGGGGGGCACTCCTCGGCGCGCTCTGCTTTATTCCCGGGTCTCTCCTTGCTGCACGCGTGAACGGCCGCTGGAGCGTGCCTGAGGACCTCTCGCGCGCCATCGTGGTGACGTGCGTGGCCGCGGTCGCCGCGGCCTCGGTGTGGAAGGACTTCCACGCCATCAGTGGCACCCGCCGCCTATTCCTGATTTCGCTAGCCGTCGGCACGCTGATGGTGGTGCTCGGTGCCTGAAGAACAGCTCGGTCAGGACGCGCTGCGCACCGAGACGGTCAGCATGCCCGTCGCGGGGATAGCGTCGGCGCCGGAAATGGACACCGCGCTGCGGCTGTCCATCTATTTGCGCTGCCTGGCGATTCAGGGCTCCTGGAACTACGAGATCCTGGTCGGCAACGGCGTGGGTTTCTGTGTCGAACCGGCCCTGCGCCAGCTTCCCGGTGGCGTCGATGGGCCGCTCTACCGGGAGGCGTTGGCGCGGCAGTCGGTGTACTTCAACGCGCACCCGTATCTTGCCGCCCTCGCCATCGGCGCACTCGCCCGGGCCGAAGTGGAGCAGGTCGCTCCGCAGCGCATCGAGCGCTTCCGTACGGCCCTCTGCGGGCCGCTCGGCAGCGTCGGCGACCGCCTCGTCTGGGCCGCGTGGTTGCCGGCCTGCTCGCTCGTGGCGCTGCTCCTCTTCGGCGTCGGCGGGTCGGCGCTCGTGGTCGCGCTCGGCTTTCTCGGGCTGTACAACCTTGGGCATTTTGGCTTGCGCGATTGGGCCCTCCGTGCCGGCTGGCGTCATGGGTTGCGCGTGGCTACCGCCCTCGGGCATCCGGTACTTCAGCACGGTCCGCGCTACATTGGACGGGTATCGGCGGTGTTGGGTGGCTTGGCGCTGCCCCTCGCGGTCCATCGTGCGATGGGCGGACCGGCGCCGCTGACTCCCATCCCCGTGGGCGTCGCTGTCGTGACGCCGCTCCTGGCCGTACTCCTTGTGCGACTGCAGGGGCGCGCCGAGGGATGGCGCGTCGTCCTGTTCCTGCTCGCGGCCTTCGTCCTCTACTCGGTGGTCCGTTGATGGCTGAACGATCGGTTCAAATCGCGAATAAGCATGGACTCCATGCTCGACCGGCCGCTGAAATGGTCAAGGCCGCGTCACGCTTCAAGAGCGACATCACGATCTCGCGCGATGATCTCGAAGTGAACGGCAAGAGCATCATGGGGGTCATGATGCTCGCCGCCGAACACGGGGCCATGATCACGCTGCGCGCGTCCGGGCCCGATGCCGACGATGCGCTGGAGTCGCTGGCCGCGCTCGTCGCGTCGCGGTTCGGGGAGAGCTGATGCAGTCCGTGCTCCGCGGCATTCCCGCGTCGCCGGGAATCGTCGTCGGACCGGTGCATCTCCTGCGCTGGGAGGTGCCCGAGGTGAAGCATCGCCTCATCGATGACGATGCCATCGAGGCGGAGATCGTGCGCTTGCACGATGCCTTCGAACGCGCCCGCGAGCGCCTGCGCCATCTGCGCGCGCGAGCGGAGCAGCAGGCGGGGCCCGAGGAAGCAGCGATCTTCGACGTGCAGATCTCCATCCTCGGCGACGGCGAACTCACGCGGAGCACGGAAGCCCTGATTCGCCAGAATCTCGGGGCCGAGAAGGCCTTCGATCTCATTCTGCTGGAATGGCGGCAGCATTTCGCGCGCCACTCGGCGCCGATGCTGCGCGAAAAAGTCGGCGATCTCATGGACGTGCACATCCGTGTGCTCTCCATGTTGCTCGATCTCCCCGACCACGACCCGGTCGACGTGCCGCCCGGCGCGCACGCGATTCTGGTCACGCACGATCTCACGCCGTCGCTCACGATGCAGCTCGATCGCAACTGCATCGCGGCCATCGCCACCGAAGCCGGCACTGCCACGGCGCACGTCGCGATCCTCGCGCGTTCGCTGGGGCTTCCGGCCGTCGTCGGCTTACGGAATGCGTTGTCGTTTCTCGTGCCCGGTCAGATCGCGATTCTCGACGGTGCCGAAGGCACGCTGCTGATCGCGCCCTCCGAGCACGAACTCGAGGACGCGCGTTTGCGTGTGGAGCAGGAGGCCGGTCGCGTCGGCGAGATGCGCGAGATCGCGCACAGCGAAGCGATCACTCCCGATGGCGTGCGCATGGTCATTCGCGCCAACGTCGACATCCCCGAAGAAGCGGAGATGAGCGCGACCAGTGGTGCCGATGGCGTGGGCCTCATGCGTACGGAGTTCCTCGTCGTCGGCCGCGCCACGATGCCCGACGAGGAAGAACAGTACAAGGCCTACAAGAAAGTCATTCAGGCCTTCGGCACGCGTCCCGTCATCATTCGCACGTTCGATGTCGGCGGCGACAAACTGCCGGTAGGCGGATTCCCCAGCGAGGCCAATCCGTTCCTCGGCTGGCGCGCCATCCGCATGTGTCTCGACGAGAGCGAAATGTTCAAGGTGCAGCTCCGCGCGCTGCTGCGCGCCGGGGTGCACGGCGATCTGCGCATCATGCTGCCGCTGGTCGTCACCGTCGACGAAGTGCGGGAAACACGCCAGTTGATCGACGAAGCCGTGGCCGAACTGGCTGCACGTCGCATTCCATTCCGGGCTGATGTACCGCTGGGCGTGATGGTTGAAACGCCGGCCGCCGCCATTGCCAGTGATACGCTGGTGCGTGACGTCGACTTCTTCAGCATCGGTTCGAACGACCTCGTCCAGTACACGCTCGCCGTCGACCGTGGCAACGCGAACCTCGCCCCCCGCTTCACGCCGTTCCATCCCGCCGTGCTTCGCCTGATCGCGCAGGTGCAGGCCACCG
>JAYWIJ010000112.1:0-3494 GCA_043788935.1 Gemmatimonadaceae bacterium
TTCCACGCCGGCATCGCACCGTTGTACGTGACCCCCTTCACCTTCACCGGACCCCCAAGTCCGTTGAGCAGGATGCGGACGACGGTCTGCTCAGAGCCCGTCACCCATTCGCTGCCGACGATCGGCGGGAAGGCACCCGGCACACCCAATCCGTTGCTCTGGTGACAGGCGACACAGTTGGCGCCGAAGAGCCGCTTGCCCTCGGCCACAGCATCCACAGGACCCTTGGCAGCCGTGTCGCCTGCTGCGCCTGCCGTCAGGCCGACCTGCGCGTATTCGACATGCGTCTGCGTATCGAACGACCCACCGCGACGGCCGATGTACCAGCCGGCCCAGAAGACCATCGTTGCAACGGTGACCCAGAGGAACCACGGCACACGCTCGTACCCCTCGGCGGGATCGGCGAGTTCACGCACGATCTGCCGATGGATCTGCTCCACATCGGATTCGGCGTCGTTGAAGGCCGCCCGTTCACGCGCAGTGGGATCGCTCATGGCATCGTGTGTTCGCTGCGTCCGCCAAGCGAATTCGCCTTCGGCTCGTTGCCGGTGGGCACCGGATAGGTGCGCTTGAGCGACTTGAGATACGCCACCAGTGCATCCGCGTCGGCCGTCGGCACGATCACCTTGCCCTTGGGCAGCTTGCCGCCAGCCACCGAGTAGAACACCTCGCCCGCCTTGATCGACGTCGAGTCGCGCACCTCGTACAGGTACGGGAACGCTGGCATGATCGACCACGACATCAGCGAACGCGGGTTGAACAGGTGCGTGTGATGCCACTGATCGCTGGGCTGACGCACACCGATGTTGATCAGATCGGGACCGGAGCGCATGGTGCCCAGCTGGTGCGGCTTGTCATACACGTAATCCGACGGCACCGTGGCACGCGGACCCCACCCACGCTCCTTGTCGGAGGTGTAGACGGGATCGCGCACCTGCTGCGAGTGGCAGTAGACGCAGCCCTCGCTGATGTACACCTGCCGTCCACGCGCTTCCTGCACCGTGTACGGCAACAGCTTCGGGGAGACCCGCACCTGTCCGATCATCGTGTTCGGAATCACGACCAGCAGCGACGTCGCGAAGATGATGATGGCGAGCACGCCGGTAATCAGCAGCCAGATGCGCGTCACGCGGCACCTCCGGCAACGAACGTCGCCTTGTCGCGACGCGTGATGATCGGCGCGACCTCGTGGAACGGCGGCAGTCCCTGTCGTGCGTGGGCGCCGCGGAACATCAGGTACACGTGATACGCGAACACGCAGTGGCCGATGGTGAGCAGCGTGCCCCCGACCGAGCGGCCAATGAGGCCGGGCAACATCGCCCGCACCACCTGCTCCCACGTACTCGTCGGATCACTCATGGCGACACCCTGCACCATGCCTGCCACCGTCAACGGCACCAGATACACGATCTGGCCGATGCCCACCGTCCAGAAGTGCCACGAGATCAGCTTCTCGCTCACCCACTCCCGACCCAGCAGGCGTGGCAGGATGTAATAGATGCTGCCGAACATGATCATCGTCACGAAGCTGTACAGGCCGAGATGCGCGTGCGCCACGGTGACGTGCGTGAAGTGCGTGAGGCGATTCACTTCGCGGAATGCCATGAACACGCCCTGCAGCGACACCAGTGTGTAGGCCACCGACCCGAACACGATGAAGCGCAGCGTGGGGCTGTAGCGCAGCGCACCGAAGCGCTTGTTGAGCGTCATGTGCTGATTCACGCCGACGGCCATCACGGGAATGATCATCAGGCCGCTGGCCACGATCGACGTCGTGATCATCCAGGTCGGCAGCGGACCGCCGATGAGATGATGCATGCCGTTCAGCGAATAGAAGAACCCGAGCGTCCAGAAGCCGAGGAGCGACAGCTGATAGCTGTAAATCGGCCGTCCGAGGATTTTCGGGATGAAGTAATACGCGGCCGCGAGACAGACGGGCGTGAGCCAGAGCCCGAGTGCGTTGTGTGCATAGAACCAGTTCACGGCAGCACTTTCCACACCGCTGAACGTGGGCCAGTTGCCGACCAGGAAGATGATCGGGAACCAGACGAAGGCCGCCATGATGTACCACACACTCACGTACAGGTGCTCCACTTCGCGCATGGCGATCGTGGAGAGCAGGCTCAATCCAACGAGCCCGCCGCCGATCACGAAGAACGGATCGGCCCAGTAGCGTGGCATCTCCAGCCACTCGAGGCCATCGCTGTAGCCGGCGAGGATGCCGTAGATGCCGAGCACCATGCCGATGTTCCAGAAGTACAAGCCGGCTTCGGCGGCCTTCGGCACGCGCAGTTCGGTGTGCACGAGTCGCGGGATGATCCACACGCTCACGCCCAGCATCGCACTGCTCGCCCAGCCGTACGCCATCGCATTCAGATGCGCGCTGCGGACGCGACCGAACGTGAGTACCGGGTTGCTCACCAGCCAGTCGGGCATGTGCAGCTTGAAGCTCGCGATCAGGCCGAACGCCGAGCCCATGATCAGCCAGATCACCGAGAAGGCGATCGCGCGCAGCGCCACCCGGCGGCTCGACGCATCAGCACGCAGGCGCACATCCAGATTTTCCATGTCGGTGATCGGCGACGCCATGCCGATCACACTGGGCGTCAGCGTCACGCTCACGACGCCCCTCCCCACACGCCGGGCGTCGCCGACGGTCGCGGCGGCCCGAAATCCTCGACACGCTCGGCGCGCTGCGCAGCAGTTTCCCACGGACGCGCGACACTGAAATCATCGTCATCCAGCGGAATCAGCGCCTGCTGATTGATCCGGTCGAAATGGCCACGACGCCACGCCCAGACGAACACGGCAGCCGTGAGCAGGCCGAGGATCGTGATGGCGAGCGTCACGGTGAACGACGACGGGAGCATGTCCTTCCTCATCCGCGCCGCAGGCATTCGCGCCGATCGGTGCACGCGGCGCGGCGCACGGATCGCCCGACCGAACCGGACGGTCTGGCAGGTGGCGTACAACTTCACGGAAACGTAATCGTCCTGCCTACTGACCCAAGCCGTCGCACTGCGCGGGTGTTCCCGGCGTGTGACGTGCGCCGGCGCCTGCACGTGCGCACCTTGGCAGTGTCGTCAGCCCGGTGGCGTTTCGAGTGTGTAACCGGCGTTGGTCCACGCTTCCAGACCACCGTGCAGATGCTCGACACCGGGCGCGCCCGCCAGCAAGAGCAGGCTGGCTGCGACGGCCGACCGCGCGCCATTGGAGCAGATCGTCACGAGCGTGCCGTCGACGGGTACCTCGCCGAGGCGGTGTGGCAGTTCGCCAAGGGAAATGTGACGTGCACCGGTGATGTGTCCGCGTGCGAACTCGTCGCGGCTCCGAACATCCAGCACCGACAGCCCGTCACGTCCGAGCGCACCCGCCAGCGCCACCGCGGATCGTGATGGCAGCGCGGTGGTGTCAGCACCTGCCATGGCATCCGCGGCCACCGTCACGCCGGCAATGCGATCGAATCCGATGCGCATCAGTTCACGCGTGAGGGC
>JAYWIJ010000113.1:0-12602 GCA_043788935.1 Gemmatimonadaceae bacterium
CGCCTGTACCGGCGGCGAGCGTAGCCCCAACTAATCCTTGGCAGAGTTGCGTCCATCCGGTTGTTTCGGGGAGACGCCGCTTGGCCTATCAGTCCCTCACGGCCTGAGGTCTGCCGACGCGCAGCGCGAAGTCATGTACGACAGTCAGCGACGCTGCGTGCCGAGTGCCGGTGCACGGGTTCGTGCGTAAGCATGCGGCGCAGATGCAGAGATAACAGCAGGAATACGCAGGGCAGTGACGTGGTCCGCAGTTGCAGGTGCTGTCTTTACGTTCGGCTCCGACCTCCCCAGTTGGACTGAGCCCGTATGACAAAACCCTCCGCATGATCCAGGAGAGCAGACGAATGAAGTTGATCCGAGGTTTGATGGCCGCAGCAGTAGGCGGTCTTTTGTTGGCCAATCCGCTGCAGGCACAGGGTGCCCGCGGTGTGATTACGGGCCGGGTGGTCGATTCGACCTCCCAGCTCCCGATGCAGAGCGTGACCGTGACGATCGAAGGCACCCAGCGCGGTGCCGTGACGCGCGTGGATGGTGGGTTCCAGTTGAATGACCTGCCGGCCGGCAATGCCCGCCTGCGCGTCACCCGCATCGGATACACCCCGCAGACGAAGGATGTTGCCGTGATCCCCGGCCAGACCGCGACCGTGCGGTTCAGCATGCAGGCCGTGGCCGCGAACCTCGGCGCCGTCGTCGTGACGGGCTATGGATCGCAGCGCAAGGAAGCGGTGACGGGTTCCGTTGCCACGATCAACGCCGATGAGGCGAACGTCGGTGTGATCGCCAACCCGACGCAGCTCCTGGCCGCACGCGCCCCTGGCGTGAACGTCACGTTGAACAGCGGTGAGCCGGGTGCCGGCGCACAGATCCGCATTCGTGGCGGCACGTCCATCAGCGCCAGCAACGATCCGCTCTACGTCATCGACGGCGTGCCGCTGCAGAACAACGAGTCGGAAGCCCGCGGCTTCGGCATCGGTGGTTCGCCGGCCCTCGGCCGTAACCCGCTGAACGCGATCAACCCGAACGACATTTCGTCGGTCACGGTGCTCAAGGACGCCGCTGCCACGGCCATTTATGGCTCACGCGGCGCCAACGGTGTGGTGCTGATCGAGACCAAGAAGGGTCGCGCCGGTTCCGCGACGATGGAATACGAGACGTACGTGGCCGCCGGTGTGGCCGCCAACTCGCTCGACTTCCTGAGTGCATCGCAATTCCGCACACTGGTGACGCAGCAGAGCACGCTCGCGACCAACACCGCCGGCCAGCGTGCGTCGCTGACCACGCTGCTTGGCTCGCTCGGCAATGCGAACACCGACTGGGAGAAGGAGACCCAGCGCACGGCCATCACGCAGAACCACAACGTCGCCTTCGCCGGCGGCAACCAGTCGACCACGTTCCGCGCTTCGCTGAACTTCGCCGATCAGCAGGGCGTCGTGATCGCCAACGGCTTCAAGCGTCTGCAGGCTCGCCTCAATGGCAACCATGAAGCGCTGAACGGCCGTCTGCGCGTCGGGCTCAACCTGAGCACCTCGCGGATCGACAACGATTACCTGCCGTTCGAGAACACCGGTGGTTTCGAAGGTGGTGTGTTCCAGAACGTCGCCGTGTTCCTGCCGACCAACCCGATCACGGTCACGAACGCGACGACCAACACGACCAACTTCTACGAGATCGGCCCCGGCCGTCAGTCGGTGCGTAACCCGGTCGCCATCGCCCGTCAGACGATCGACGAAGGCGAGACGATGCGGACGCTGGCCAACGTGACGTCCTCGCTGCAGATCTTCCCGAGCCTGACCGCGCAACTCAACGTCGGCACCGACCGCTCCAACGGTCAGCGCAACGTGTACCTGCCGAAGGCCGGCGCCGTCGGCTCCGAGTTCGGCGGTCTGGCACAGCAGGCGCAGCGCGCCCTGAGTAACCAGACGCTGCAGTCGCTGCTCACCTGGTCGCCCACGGTCGGCAACGAGATCGACTTCGACATCGTCGGCGGCTACGAGTACACGGATTTCGACAACCGTGACTTCTCGGTGCAGACGCGCAACTTCGTGACCGACGCCCTGACGTTCAACAACCTCGGCGCCGGCTCGCAGCCACAGATCCCGCAGTCGTACCAGGAGCAGAGTCGCCTCGTCTCGTTCTTCTCCCGTGCGAACGTCGGCTACAAGAACAAGTACTTCCTGACGGGTGTGATCCGCCGCGACGGGTCGTCGCGCTTCGGTGATGCCAACAAGTGGGCCGTCTTCCCGGCACTCTCGGGTTCGTGGCTCATTTCTGACGAAGGCTTCGCCAAGGGCCTGCCGTTCTCGCAGCTCAAGCTGCGTGTCGGCTACGGTCTGCAGGGCAATCAGGCCGTGGGACCGTACGCCTCGCTGGCCTCGCTCGCCCCGGACGGCGGCGCACGCTATGTGTTCGGCAACACGGTGTTCACGGGTATCGTCCCGAACGTGAACCCGAATCCGAACCTGAAGTGGGAGCAGTCGGCGCAGTCGAACATCGCCTTCGACTACGGCTTCGCTGATGGCCGCTTCAGCGGCTCGCTCGAGTACTACAACAAGAAGACGACCGACCTGCTCCTGACGGTCCCGATCTCGCAGACCGGTTCGGCCTTTGTCGCGACGCAGCTCCAGAACATCGGCTCCGTGCAGAACCGCGGTCTCGAGTTCTCGCTCGATGCCCGCATGTATGAAGGCACCGGCAAGAAGCTCAACCTGACCAGCGGCATCGTGTTCTCGGTCGAGCGCAACAAGGTGCTGAGCCTTGGCCCGACGAGCTTCATCGAGACCGGCGGCGTCAGCGGCCAGGGTCAGACGGGTGTGAACTCGCAGCGCATCATCCCGGGCCAGCCCATCGGCACGTTCTACGGCTTCGAGTTCGCCGGCTTCAATGCCACCGGCCAGCAGACGTTCAACGACTACGACGTGACCACCGCTGGTGTGCGCACGCTGAAGTCCACGGCCACGCTGTCGCCGACGTCGGAAGACCGCGTCATCATCGGCAACGCGAACCCGAACTTCAGCCTGGGCCTCCGCAGCAACCTGACGTGGAACGGCTTCGACGCCAGCTGGCTGTGGCGTGCGGAGCAGGGCCGCGATGTGTTCAACAACACGGCGCTGGTCTACTCCACGAAGGCGAACATCACGCAGGGCCGTAACCTGATGGCGTCGGCGCTCGGCACGCCGGAAGGGATCACGGAACCGTCGCAGTACTCGTCGCGCTATGTCGAGGACGGGTCGTTCTTCCGCCTGCAGAACGTGACGGTCGGTTACTCGTTCCGGATGCCGGGCACGGGCAAGGATGCCCGCCTGTACCTCTCGGGCGACAACCTGCTGCTCTTCTCGCCGTACAGCGGCAATGATCCGGAAGTGTTCATCGATTCCGGCCTGGCCTCGCGTGGTATCGACTACCTGTCGTACCCGCGTGCCCGGACCTTCACGACCGGCTTCCGCATTGCATTCTGAGTCAGGGCCGCAGTTTCTCTCGATCGTGTGTGTGAATTCCTACCTGTCCCATTGAGGCGAATGCGAATGTCTCTGTTTCGAAACCCTACCCGCACGGCGCGCCTCGGCGCGCTGCTGCTGGTGCCCGTCGGCCTGATGGTTGGTTGCACCGACCTGAAGGAGACCCCGACGAGCCTGATCACGAAGGACACGTTCTACAAGAACACGGATGAGGTGCTCGCCGGCGTTGCGTCGGTGTACGCCAACCTCCGCAACAACATGGAAGACTATTACGCGCTGAACTCGATCTCCTCCGCGGAAGGCGTCGTGCCGACCCGCGGTGGCGACTGGTTCGACAACGGCGCGTGGCTCGAACTGCATCGTCAGGGCTGGACGCCGACGAGCGTGACGGGTCTGCGTGAAGTCTCCAACATCTGGAACCAGCAGTACCAGGGTGTGGCGCGCGCCAACATCGTGCTCGAGGCGCTTGCGAGCGTCACCGTGCCGAACGGCGATGCGATCAAGGCCGAAGTGCGGGCACTGCGCGCACTGTACTACATGCAGCTGATGGACGTGTACGGCGGCGTGCCGGTTGCCACCGACACGAAGGTGGAGCAGCGCCCGGCCAAGACGCGTGCGGAAGTGTTCGCATTCGTCGAGTCCGAGCTGCGTGCGGCGCGCGCTGCGCTGCCGAAGACGTGGGCTGGCCAGCAGGGCCGCGTGACCCGCGGTGCCGTCGACGCCATGCTTGCGAGCCTGTACCTCAACGCTCGCGTCTGGAGCGGATCGGTCACCACCGGCGGCGTGCAGGCTGGCACCGCAAAGTGGACCGAAGCCGCAGCGTTCGCCGACAGCGTCATCAACAACGGTTCGTACACGCTGTCCAGCGCCTCCACGGCGTCGGCTTGCGGCACGGGCTTCCGCGCGAACTTCTGCTACAACAACCAGACGTCGCCCGAGAACGTGTTCGTGGTGCGCGGCACGGCGGTGGATGGCCTCGGCTTCAACCGTCAGTACAACGCCCTGCATTACAACAGCTTCGGTGGCGGCGGCGGCTGGAATGGCTGGTCGATCGTCGAGCAGACGTTCAATGCGTTCGATCCGGCCGACATCCGTCGCGACCTCTCGATCCTCTCGGGTCCGCAGGTCGACCTGTTCACCGGCGCGCCGGTCAACAACCGTCAGGGCGAGCGCCTCGTCTTCTCGCCGGTCATCGGTGACGTGACGGCTGCGACCGAAGGCGAAGGCACCCGCCTGTACAAGTTCCCGCTCGATCCGAACCGTGCCGGCAACGCCGGTGGCAATGACTTCACGGTGTATCGTCTGGCCGAGATGTACCTGATCAAGGCCGAAGCGCTGAACGAGCTCGGTCAGACGCCGGCGGCCATCACGGCGCTGAACGTGGTCCGTGCCCGTGGTTTCCCGGGTCAGCCGGCAAAGCTGATCCCGGTCACGGCAACGCAGGCCGATGTCCGCGCCGCCGTGTTCAGCGAGCGTGTCTTCGAGCTCACTGGCGAAGGCAAGCGTCGTCAGGACCAGATCCGTCAGGGCACGTACACCTCGGGTGTGTGGTTCGGCAAGACGGCAACGCCTGCGTTCAAGGTCCTGCTGCCGATCCCGCTGGCGCAGCTGAACACAAACCCGTTGCTCGCGCAGAACCCGGGCTACTGATCGCTGCCTGGCATCCGGATGCCCGGTTGCTGATAGGAACCGGGCTCCTCTGCTAACTTTCGGGGTCTGTATCGCGTTGAGCGATGCAGGCCCCGAAGTGTTTCCAAACGTGCGCGGCGCGCGATGACGCGCCCTTCCTCCTCGACGAAGCGACGAACGCGGCATGAGTGAAGGTTTTGTGGTACGGTGGTGTGCGCTGACATCGCTGCTTGCCGTCACGGCCGGTTGCACCGACACACCCGCCCCCTCGACGAGCGCGCCGCGTTCTGCGACGGCACCCGGGGTCGGCACGACGCTGTTCACGAAGATGCCCTCGGAGTTCACCGGCATCCGCTTCGAGAACCGCATCGTCGAAAGCCAGGCGATGAACGTGTTCGTCTATCGCAACTTCTACAACGGCGGCGGTGTCGCCACGGGCGACCTCACCGGCGACGGCCTTCCCGAGGTCATCCTCGGCAGCAACATGAAGGGACCGAGTCTCTTCCTGAACGAAGGCGGCTTTCGCTTCCGCGACATCACCGCCGCGTCGAAGCTGGTGACCAAGCAGCCGTGGACCACGGGCATCACGATGGCCGACGTGAACGGTGACGGTCGCCTCGACGTGTACGTCAGTCACGCCGGCATCGGTGATGCCGACAGCCGTCGCAACGAACTCTGGATCAATGAAGGCGTCGGTGCCGACAGCGTGCCGACCTTCAGCGAGCAATCCGCGAAGTACGGCGTGGACGATGACGGCTACACCACGCAGGCCGCCTTCCTCGACTACGATCGCGATGGTGATCTCGACCTGATCGTGATTAACAACTCGCCGCGACCGGCGAGCAGTTTCGGCCTGCGCAACACCCGCGCCGAGCGCGATCGCAACGGTGGAGATCGCCTGTACCGCAACGATGGCGGCAGGTTCACCGACGTCAGCGAGAAGTCTGGCATCTTCGCGCCCGAGATGGCCTTCGGTCTGGGCCTTGGCGTGTCGGACGTGAACCGCGACGGGTGGCCCGACATCTACATCTCGAACGACTTCTTCGAGCACGACTACCTGTACTTCAACAATCGCGACGGCACGTTCACCGAATCGCTGACGAAGTCGCTGGCCAACGGCAGCTACTTCTCGATGGGCATGGACATCGCCGACGTGGACAACGATGGGCAGCACGACATCTACACCACCGACATGATGCCCGAGGACGAGTATCGCCTCCGGACCACGTCGAGCTTCGATGGCTGGGATGTGTACCAGGCCAAGGTGCGCAACGACTACGGTCACCAGTTCATGCGCAACATGCTGCAGCGCAACAACGGCGACGGCACCTTCAGCGACGTGGGACAGATGGCCGGCGTGGCACGCACCGACTGGAGCTGGAGCGCGTTGCTCACCGATCTGGATCTGGATGGCCGGAAGGACATCTTCGTCACCAACGGGTTGTTGCGCGACGTGACGTCGCAGGAGTATCTCGCATTCGTGGCCAACACCGAGACGGCGAAGCAGGTCACGTCGGGTCAGCCGGTGGATTACATGAAGCTGACCACGGCGATGTCCACGACGCCGATTCCCGACTACGCCTTCCGCAACGAGGGTGGAGTGCGCTTCAGCAATCAGGCGAAGGCCTGGGGGCTGGATGAGCCGAGCATTTCGAGCGGCGCGAGCTACGCCGATCTCGATGGCGATGGCGCACTGGATCTGGTGGTGAACAATGCCAACCTCGAGTCGTTCGTCTTCCGCAACAACGCCAGGACGCTGACGCCGGCCAACCGGTACGTTCGGGTCAGCCTCGAAGGCACGGGCATGAACCGGTTCGCCATCGGTGCGCGTGTCACGCTGTTCAGCGGAGCGCAGCAGTTCACACAGGAGCTCTCGCCGACGCGTGGTTTCCAGAGTTCGGTGGAGTATCCGCTGACGTTCGGGGTCGGTGCCGCGGAGGTCGTGGACTCACTGGTGGTGGTCTGGCCCGACGGCAAGCGCGCAGTGCAGGCGCAGGTCGCCACCAACGCGCGCATCACGCTCCGGCAGGGTGACGCGAGTGCGTCGCCCGCATCGGCGCTGGTGACGGGCGCCACGCTGCTCACCGACGTGACCGCCCAGTCGAAGATCGGCTTCACACATCGCGAGAACGAATTCGTCGACTTCGATCGCGAGCGGCTCATTCCGCGGATGCTGTCGATGGAAGGCCCTGCGGCTGCATCGAACGACGTGAACGGCGATGGCCTCGACGACATGTACATCGGCGGCGCGAAGGACCAGGCGGGCCAGTTGCTGCTGCAGCGTCGGGACGGCAGCTTCTCGCCCACGAGCGCCGCGGTGTTCGAGGCGGACGCCATCTCGGAGGACGTCGGCGCGCTGTTCTTCGACGCCAACGGCGACAAGGCGCCTGACCTGTACGTGGTGAGTGGCGGCACGGAGTACGGTGTCGGTGCCACGGCGCTGCAGGACCGGCTCTACCTGAACGATGGCAAGGGCACGTTCCGCAAGGCCACCGATGCGCTGCCGGCTGAGGTGAACAGCGGCTCGCGTGCGACTGCCGGTGATTTCGACGGCGATGGTGATCTGGACCTGTTCGTCGGTAGCCGCAGCGTGCCGTGGACGTACGGGATCAATCCCGTCAGCATGCTCTTGCGCAACGACGGCAAGGGCAGGTTCACGGACGTCACGAAGCCGCTTGCTGCCGGAGCGGAGAGCATCGGCATGGTCACCGACGCGGTCTGGCAGGATCTCGACGGCGACCGTCGTCCGGAACTGATCGTCGTCGGCGAGTGGATGCCGATCACCATCTTCCGCAACTCGGGCGGTCGTCTGGTGAAGGCCAGCGTGAAGGGGCTGGAGCAGAGCAGCGGGTGGTGGAACCGCATCGTCGCGGGTGACTTCAATGGCGACGGCAAGACCGATTTCATCGTCGGCAACCTCGGCCTGAACACGCGACTTCGTGCCACGCCGGCCGAACCGACGACGATGTTCGTCAAGGATTTCGACAGCAACGGCTACATGGATCAGATCATCGCCTGCTACAGTCAGGGGCGGAGCTATCCGATCGTGTTGCGCGACGAGATGATCAAGGCGCTGCCGCCGCTCAAGGTGCGCTTTCTCAGCTACACCGAGTACGCGAAGGCTGGCGTCACCGACATCTTCACCGCCGAGAACCTCGATGGCGCGGTGCAGAAGAAGGCCGAAATGTTCGCCAGCGTGATGATGCGGAACAACGGCGACGGGTCGTTCACGCTGGTTCCGCTTCCTGACGAAGCGCAGCTCGCGCCGGTCTACGGCATCGCGCCTGCGGATGTGGATGGTGACGGTATCACGGACCTGCTGCTGGCCGGCAACTTCGACGGGGTAAAGCCTGACATCGCCCGGCTGAGCGACTCGTATGGTATGGTGCTGCGCGGCGCGAAGGATGGCGCGTTCATCCCGGTGCGTCGCATGGCCAGCGGGTTCTTCGTGCCGGGCCAGACACGCATGCTGCTGCCACTCCGCACGCGCGACGGTCTCCGCATCGTCGCCGCACGCAACAACGATCGTCCACTCGTCTTCCGCCTCAACACGCGAACGCCATGACTGGACTTTTGGGAAACTGCACGCCGCTCTTCGCGGCGATCATGCTGGCCGTCGGTACCACCGGCTGTCGGCGCGCGTCACCCGATGGCACGGTGGTCAGCACCTCCGATGCCACGCCGCTGCACGATGCCGTGAAGCAGGTCAACGACGTGATCGTCCACGACATCTTCAGCCCCCCGCAGGCCAGTCGCGTGTACGCGTATGCGAGCATCGCGGCGTACGAGGTGCTGCGCCAGGCCGATTCCGGGTACGTGACCATGGCCGGTCAGGTCCGTGACCTGACGCCGGTGCCGGTGCGGCCGGCGAATGTCGAACTCTCGCTGCCGCTGGCGGGCGTGCATGCGTACATGG
Source organism: Gemmatimonadaceae bacterium (assembly GCA_043788935.1). Lineage (GTDB taxonomy): Bacteria > Gemmatimonadota > Gemmatimonadetes > Gemmatimonadales > Gemmatimonadaceae > JACMLX01. The sequence continues at coordinate 9,001 of JAYWIJ010000113.1, forward strand.
TGGTGGGGCGCGCGCTGACGTTCTCGCAGGCGCGCATGGACACGCTGCGGACGGCCATGGACGAGCGTTTCCGCCGCGGGATGTCGTCGGAGATGTTCGACAATTCCCTCGCGTACGGTGACACGGTCGCGAAGCACATCCTGTCGTGGGCGGGCAAGGATGGGTTCAAGCAACGCACCGGTCTCGCCAAGTACAGCGTGCTGCGCGATGCGCCGGCGCGCTGGATTCCGACGCCGCCGGCGTACATGGACGCCGTGGAGCCCAACTGGGGCACGCTGCGCCCCTTCACGATGGACACGTCGAACCAGTTCAGGCCCGAGCCGCCGCTGGCCTTCGACACGACGAAGACGAGCCCGTACTTCCGCGAGTTGCGCGAAGTGCACGAGGTGGGGAAGACTCTCACCGCCGAACAGCGTGCGATCGCGGCGTTCTGGGATTGCAACCCGTTCGTGATGCACGTGCAGGGGCACACGAGTTTCGCCACCAAGAAGATGAGTCCCGGTGGCCACTGGATGGGGATCGTCGGCATCGCGTCGCGCAAGTCGAAGGCCGACATGGTGCAGACGTCGGAAGCGTACGCGCGCACGGCCATCGCGCTCGCGGACGGCTTTCTCAGCGTGTGGGCCGAGAAGTACGTGTCGGCGGTGATCCGGCCCGAGACAGTGATCAACAAGTATCTCGACGAGTCGTGGACGCCGCTGCTGCAGACGCCGCCCTTTCCGGAGTACACCAGCGGACACAGTGGTATTTCGACGGCAGCAGCCGTAGTGCTGACGCAGATCTTCGGCGACGATTTCGCCTTCTCTGATTCCACCGAAATGGAGTATGGTCTGCCCGTGCGCAGCTACACCAGCTTCGAGCAGGCGGCGTCGGAAGCGGCGATCAGCCGGCTGTACGGCGGCATCCACTTCCGGCGTGCCGTGGAGCAGGGACAGGCGCAGGGACGGAAGGTCGGTGAGCAGGTGATCGCCCGTCTGCAGACACGCGGAGCGGCACCGGCGGCGCCGGTCGCGGCGGCGCGCTGAGTCGGTCGCTGACGTTTAGAATGTCGCTGCGCGCGTTGCTCCCGCTGCTGTGTGCGTCAGTGATGCTCGCGGCCTGTGATCGTGCGCCCGGCGCGGCAGCGGCGCGCGACTCGGTCGCCACACCGGCTGGACCGCCGTTGTTCGACCGACTCGAGCCGACCGGCACCGGTGTCACCTTCGCGAACCACCTTCCCGAAGCGCCGGACTTCAACATCCTCAACTACCTCTACTACTACAACGGTGGTGGTGTGGCAGTGGGCGATGTGAACGGCGACAGCCTGCCCGACCTGTACTTCTCGTCCAACCTCGACTCGAATCGGTTGTACCTGAACAAGGGCAACTTCACGTTCGAGGATGTGACGGCGAAGGCTGGCGTGGGCGGCCCGCCAGGCTGGAAGACGGGTGTCACGATGGCGGACGTCGATGGTGACGGCCGCCTCGACATCTACGTGTCGGCGGTGCGCTACCTGAGCATGCAGGGGCGCAACATGCTGTACATGAACAACGGCGACGGCACCTTCACCGATCGCGCGGAGCAGTATGGGCTGGCGCATGCCGGCTACAGCACGCAGGCCGCGTTCTTCGATTACGACGCGGATGGTGATCTCGACATGCTGCTGCTCAGTCATTCCACGCACACCGAGCGCTCGATCGGCAACGCCACGCGACGCGACGTGCGCAACGCGACCGCCGGCGGTCGGCTCTATCGCAACGACGACGCGAAGTTCACCGACGTGAGTGCGCAGGCCGGCATCTTCGGCGGCATCGATGGCTACGGCCTGGGCCTCGTGATCAGTGACCTGAATCTCGACGGCTGTCCCGACATCTACGTCGCGAACGATTTTCAGGAGCAGGATTTCCTGTACTACAACAGCTGTCGCAAGACCTTCACCGAAAGCATCACCCGCGCCACCGGGCACACCAGCCGCTTCTCGATGGGTGTGGACGCCGCGGATGTGAACAACGACGGCCGCCCCGACCTCGTCGTGGGCGACATGCTGCCCGAGCGCGAGGAGATCCTCAAGAGCTCGGCCAGTTCGGAGAGCTACAGTCTCTTCAAGCTGCGCGTGCGCGCGGGGTACCATCCGCAATACGCCCGCAACACGCTGCAGCTCAATCGCGGCGGTGGTGAGTTCAGCGAAGTCGGCTTTCTTGCCGGCGTCGAGGCCACCGACTGGACATGGTCGCTGCTCTTCGCGGATCTCGACAACGATGGCCTGAAGGATCTGTTCGTGACCAGCGGCATCTTCCGTCGCCCGAATGATCTCGATTACATCAACTACATCGGCGCCGATCAGGTGCAGGCGTCGCTGGCCAAGGGTGTATCGCGCGAGAACATCGCACTGCTGAAGCAGATGCCGACGGTGCCGGTGATCAACCATGCCTACCGCAACGATGGCGATCTGCAGTTCACCGACATGGCGACGGCGTGGGGGCTGGCGCGTCCGGGTTACTCGAACGGTGCCGCCTACGCGGATCTGGACAACGACGGAGCGCTCGATCTCATCGTCAACAACTACGATGCGCCGGCGTCGATCTACCGCAATCGTGCGCGGGAGCGCTCGCAGAACGGTTGGCTGACGGTGGCCCTCCGTGGATCGGGGAAGAACACCGCCGGCATCGGCACGAAGGTGCGCATCGTGCAGGGCACGCGTCAGCAGTTCCTCGAGCAGAGCCCCACACGCGGCTTCCAGTCGTCGGTGGATCAGCGCCTGCATTTCGGGCTTGGGAGCAGCGCCACCATCGATTCGCTGGTGGTGATTTGGCCTGACCACCGGTACCAGGTACTGACCAACGTGGCGGGGAATCGTCGACTGACGCTCGCACAGGACGACGCCAGCGGACGCTGGGACTACGCGCGGGCCGCCGCAGCCACCAGCGTCTTTTCGGAGATCACCGACAGCATCGCCACGGGCTGGACGCATGTCGAGAACGACTTCAACGACATGGACCGTGAGCCGTTGATGCCGCACCTGCTCTCGGCCGAAGGACCAGCGCTGGCCGTGGGTGACGTGAACGGCGATGGCCTCGACGATCTCTTCGTGGGTGGAGCGAAGTGGCAACCGAGTCGCCTGCTCCTGCAGCAGGCAAACGGAGCGTTCGTCGCCAGTGATTCTGCGCTGTTCGCGGCGGACAGTGTCACCGAAGATGTGGACGCGGTGTTCTTCGATGCCAACGGTGACGCCAAGCCCGACCTGTACGTGGTGACGGCCGGCAACGAGTTCTGGGGCTCGATGGCGCAACTCAAGGACCGTCTCTATCTCAACGATGGCACGGGGCACTTCAAGCAGTCCGTGGCCAGTGTGCCGGACATCTTCGAGAACGGGTCGTGCGTGGTGCCTGGCGACTACGACGGAGATGGCGACATCGACCTGTTCGTGGGCAGCCGGGTGGTGGCGCGTGAGTACGGCCGGTCGCCGAAGAGTCATCTGCTGCGCAACGATGGGCGTGGCACGTTCACTGACGTGACGGAGCAGGTGGCGCCGGCGCTGCTGACGGCCGGAATGATCACCTCGGGAGCGTGGATCGATCCTGATGGCGACGGCAAGCGCGACCTCGTGATCGTGGGCGAGTGGG
>JAYWIJ010000114.1:0-12512 GCA_043788935.1 Gemmatimonadaceae bacterium
TCATGTCGGCCTCCTCGTCACGTCTGAATTGCGTCGGCCATCCCCGCGCCGATGGGCTACTGCCCGCGCAGCCAGGCCAGCGGGTCGACCGCCGCGCCGCGCGAGCGGCGGATCTCGAAGTGCAGGTGCGGCGGCATGTCGGGGTCGGTCACGCCGACGGTGCCGACCACCTGACCCTTGGCCACCCTGGCGCCCTTCGCCACGTTGGCACCGGCCAGCGAGCCATACACCGAATAGTCACCGGCGCCGTGCTGCACGATCACCGTCAGCCCGTAGGTGCCGATGTTTTCCGACACCACCACCTCGCCAGCCGCGATGGACTTCACCGGCGTCCCGCGTGCGGTCTGGATGCCGATGCCGTTCCAGCGCAACGTCGTGTTCTCGGGCGTCACCGTGCGGCCGAAGCGATAGAGAATCGTGCCGTCCACCGGCCAGTCGAGCTTTCCGAAATCGGCGGTGCGGATGGTACTGGCCACCGCCGGCGCGCTGCGGGTCGTGACGGGCGCGGAGCGCGTGCCGGCAGCGACGGCGGGGCGATTGGCTGCCGCGGCGGCGGCGGCTTCGGCGCGGCGGCGCACATCTTCGAGATTGGCGATGACACCGCGCAGGCGGCCTTCCGATCGCTCGATCTCCGCCAGCCGGCCGCGCACCACCTGCGTCTGCCGCTGCGCCACGTTCAGGCTGCGGCCGCGCTGCGCTTCGAGCGAGCGGAGGCGATCCTCCTCCTGCGCCTTCTCCTGCTTGCTGCGCTCGATGTCTTCCTGCAGCCGCACCATCTGCCCGCGCTGCTGCGCGATCTGATCACGCAGGCGTTCCACCGCCGACACCAGCGTGCGATCGCGCAGGGTCAGGGCGTGCAGCACCTTATAGCGCGCCACCAGTCCGCCAAAGCTCTCGGCCGACAGCAGCACCTCGAGGTTGTAGAGCGGCCCACGCTTGTACACGTCCTTGAGCCGGCGACGTAAAATGGCACGTTTCGTCTCTGATTCATCCTCGGCCGTCGCGAGGCTCGTCGTGGCCTCGAGCACCTCGTCCTCGATGCCTTCCAGCTGCTGATCCAGCGCGCGCACCGCACGGGCCGTCACGTCGGCCTGCGCGGCAAGATTGCGCTTTTCCTCGGACAGGTCGTGCACGGTGCCCTGCAGTTCAGTCATCCTGCGCTGCAAATCGGCGCGTTCACGGCGGATACGCTCCAGCTCCGCCCGCTGTGCGGCGATGCGCTGCGCCGACGCCGCGCCCTGCGATTGCGCCGCAGCACGCTGCGCCGGCACCAGTGCCAGCAGTGCAAGCATCACCACGGCCAGAGGGCACCCGCGCCTCACTGCCGTCACACCCGCTTGAGCTGTCGGCCGACCGACACGGCGCTGCCCAGCAATCCGATCACGGCGCCCGCCAACACGCCCGCAACGAGCACCGGTGTCGGAAAGAACTGGAACGAGAACACCGTGGCGGTGAGCGCGGCGCGCGTCACCCACAGCAGCGCCACCGCCATCGTGCCGCCGATCAGTCCCTTCAGCAACCCATCGATCAGGAACGGCGCGCGAATGAAACCATCGGTCGCACCGACGAGGCGCATGATGCCGATCTCGCGGCTGCGCGCCAGCACCGAGGTGCGAATGGTGGACCCGATGATGATCATCGCAGCGAACGCGAAGGCGATACCCAGTACGATGCCGGCGGCGGTGGCGGCGCGGCGCACGCTGTAGAACTTCTGCACCCACTCTTCACCGTAGCGCACGTCGTCCACGAAGTTGTACGCCTTCAGTCGCTCGGAGACGGCTTTCACCATCTCGGGGCTGCGCATGCCGGGCCGGAGCCGCACTTCCAGCGATGCCGGCAGGAACTCCGGCTCGAACACGTCCTGGAACTCCGCCATCTCGGTGCGCGCCTTCTTCAGCGCATCCTCGGGCGTGACGTACGTCACGCTCGCGACTTCGGGAAACGCACGCACGTCGCCCACCGCCGCCGCCACCGCGTCGGCTTCAGTGCCCTCGGTGACGTAGGCGCGGATTTCGACACGCTCTTCCAGCCGCTCGAGCGCCAGTCGCGTGTTGTACGCGACGAGCCCGAACAATCCGACTGCGAAGAGCGAAAACGCGACCGTGAACACGCTCAGCACGCCCAGACCGGGCGCGCGGCGGAATGCCGTCCAGACTTCACGCAGCGCGAGACGCATCAGTGCTCCCGTTCCGGCATCGGGGCTTCCGCCGAGTCATAGACCAGCGCACCCTTGTTCAATTCCAGCGAACGGAATCCACTCGAGCGAACGAGATCGAGATCGTGTGTGGCCATCACGACGGCCGTGCCGCTGGTGTTGATCTCGCGCAGCAACGCAAAGACGGCGCGACTGGCGCGATCGTCGAGGTTGCCGGTGGGTTCGTCAGCCAGCAGCACGAACGGATCGTTCACCAGCGCACGCGCGATCGCGACGCGCTGCTGCTCACCACCTGACATTTCGGACGGCATGGCCTGCATCTTGGGGCCGAGCCCGACGCGTTCCAGCACTTTCTGCACACGCGCGGGGATGCCCTTCGGCTGCGTACCCGTCACTTCGAGCGCGAACGCGACGTTGGCCCACGCCGTCCGGTCTTCGAGCAGCCGGAAGTCCTGGAACACGATGCCGAGCTTGCGGCGCAGCTTCGAAATCTCGACGCGCTTCGCGCCCAGCGAACTCGTGCCGCTGACCCGCACCTCGCCGGCGCTCGGCATTTCGTCCATGTAGCTGAGCTTGAGAATCGTGCTCTTGCCGGCGCCACTGGGACCGGTCAGGAACACGAACTCGCCCTTGTTCATCGCGAAGCTGACCTTCTGCAGGCCACCGCTGCCGCGAGCCCACGACTTCGTGACGCTGGTGAACTTGATGATCGGCGGGCCGCTGCTCACGCCAGCGCCTGAGCGAAGTCGGCGATCAGGTCGCGCACATCCTCGATGCCGACGCTGACTCGCAGGAATCCATCCGGAATTCCCAGCGCTGCGCGCGCCTCGGCCGTCATGTGCGCATGCGACGTGAAGCGCGGCTCGCAGATCAGCGTGTCCACACCGCCCAGCGACGTCGCGTGCAGGATCAACTGCAGCCGCTCCACCATCCGATCGGCCGCCTGCGCACCGCCCATCATCTCGACCGCCATCATGCCGCCGAATCCATCCATCGTCGCCGCGGCCAGTGCGTGATCGGGGTGGGACGGCAGGCCCGGGTAGTGCACCGTGCGGAACGCCGGATGTGCTTCGCACCACTGCGCCAGCGCCATCGCGTTTTCGTTGGCCCGCTGCACGCGGATCGGCAGCGTCTTCATGCCGCGTTCCAGCAACCAGCAGGCGAACGGATCGGGCGCCTGGCCCCACACCATCATCTTCTGCGTCACTTCGTCGATGTACGCCTGCGTGCCGAACACCGCGCCGCCCAGCATGTCGTGGTGTCCGTTCAGGTACTTCGTCGTCGACGCGATCACGATGTCCGCGCCATGCTCCAGCGGACGCAGGTTCACCGGGCTGGCGAACGTGGAGTCCACCACCAGGGCGATGCCGCTTTCATGTGCCAGCACGCTCAGGGGCCGCAGATCGAGCACGCGACAGGTGGGATTCACGGGCGTCTCGACGAACAGCGCACGTGTGGTGGGCCGCAGCGCGAGGCGCCAGCCGCGGGCATCCATCGGATCGATGAACGACACCTCGATGCCCAACTTCGGCAGCTCCTCGGTGAAGAGCCGGTGGGTGCCGCCGTAGATCCAGGCGCTGCTGAGCAGGTGATCGCCCGGGCGAAGCAGCGCCAGCATCGCGCACGACGTGGCCCCCATGCCGCTCGAGAGACAGACCGCCGCTTCAGCCCCTTCCAGCGAGGCGAGACGCTGCTGCACCAGCACCACCGTGGGCGTATTGGCGTAGCGCGTGTAGCGCGGCACCGAGGCCACGCCGCGCGGCTGCTCGAAATTCACGCCCTGCACCAGCGGTGGTGCGATGGAGCTGAGGCCATCGGAGACACGGCCGACATGCACGGCACGCGTCGCGAAATGCATCGGGCGGGTGGGCTCGTCAGTCATCAGCGTGTCATCCCAGAAGTTCGGTGCGGGCAGGGGAAGGGCCGCGGTCCATGTCCGGCTTCACCAGCTTGACCACATCGGTCACCACCAATCCCAGCACGTCGCGCACCACCACGCCACCGTTCGGCAACTCGTCGTCGATGGTCACCGGCGCCAGTTCCTTGCGGGTCGGGCCCAGAATGAACACCAGTTCGTCATCGGTGAGCATGCGCAGCGTTGCCTCGGCCCGGTTGAGCCGGATCGCCGGTCCGCGCTCCGCGTCGCCGCGCCGCGTGGCGATGAAGCCGATGACCTGCAGTGGTGGGTTGTAGAGGTCGGTCTGACGAGGCATGCGTATGACGGCTCAGTGGTTGCGCAGCGGATGGAATCCGGCGGTCGTCTCAAACAACAGGCGACGGCGCGCCAGTGCCGCGAGCCGCGGCTGCATCTCGTGTACCGCCGTACCGGCGTACGCCGCGATCATCGCCGCATCACCGCCGCCGCACGCCTGCACGTGCAACCACGTGTCACCCTCGTCGGCATCGACACATCCGACGAGTCGCAGCGAGCCGTCGTCGTACTCCGCCACCAGCGCCAGGCCGTGCCGTTCCAGCACCGGTTCCAGCGCTTCCAGGTGCGACGCGTGCAGGTTGCGGAACACGAAGTACGCCGGTGCGGCTTCAGTGTCGGCATGTGCGGGCAGACCCGCGCCGAAACGGAGCAACAGCTTGGCCACGATCTCGTCGGCGCAGCTGAAGTCGAGCACCCCGACGTGCGAGAAATCGAGCACCGCGAGGCGATGCCCCTCCATGTCGCTCAGCATGCTCTCGAGCTGCCCGCGCACGGCCCGCCCCGTCGCCCGCGTGACGAGATTGGAGTACAGGTCGCACTCGGCGCGCTTGAGCGCCACACGGAGATCCAGCGGAATGGGCGTCAGCATCACGTCGGCAGCGCCTGGGGAATGATCATGAGGTACTGGGCGCCGGCGAAATGTGGGAGATTCTCTTCGAGCACCGGTTCGGGTTTGGCCCAATCCGGGATCATGCCGATGCGTGCGGTGCCGCTGCGGACCGTGAGCTTACCGTCCCACTTGCCCATGTAGCGACGGATGCCGGCCAGCCCCTGACCGCGTCCCGGGTCGGTGAAGCGACTGGTGGCGCGCAGCACCGCCGACTCGAGTGCGGCGGCGTCGTCCCAGCGCTCACCCGGCGTGCGCGGCGTCCGGTGCTCCAGCGACTTGCGGAACCCGGTACCGCTGTCGCTCACCGCGATCATCACCACGCGCCGCCCGAGTCGCTTCTGCCAGTCGTACGCCTGCACGGAAACCCAGCCGGGCCCACCCGCATGCTCGATGATGTTCTGGCAGCTCTCCGACAGCACCACGGAAAAGCCCATCGAGCTCTGCGCCGGAAAGCCGAGCGTCTCCATGATCACCTTGGAGCGCTCCTGGATGTGCGAGACGACGAATTGCACGTCCTCGGTCTTCGCGATCGGCGTCACGTCCAGCAGCGAGGTGGAGTCGGCGGTCTTGCGGGCGCGCGGTGCCGTGCCGTGGATCTCCATCAGGCTTTCGGCATGCTTGAAGAAGCCGGAGCGCGCCCAGTAGCTGGCGGTGTTCGCATCCTCGGGCGGCATGAACTCCGGCATCACGCTCCGCGATTGCGCCAGCGTCAGCATCCCGATCAGGCCGTAGGGGCTCGACCACCGCGAATGACGCGCATCGATCACCAGCTTCGCGTCGTCGGGCAGCGCCGCGACGTCGGAGAGCATCGTCTCGAAGGTGGTGTCGTCCAGCGACGCCGGTACGGTGATGACGGTGCTCACGAGGGGGCAAGCTCTCCGCGGAGGTAATGCGCCAGCCCCGTGGCACCGCGATGCCGGACGTTGCGTGCCGCTGCCCGGTGGGCGAGTCGCATGGCTTCCGTGAAGGTAGTGCCTGCAAGCAAATGCGAGAACTGCGTGGCGCCCCAGACGTCCCCGCATCCGGTGGGATCGCCGGGGTCGGCATCGAGGAAGTCGGCTTCGATGGGTACGAGCGCCGTGCGCACGGCGGCAAAGGCCGACTGTGACACCGGAATCCCGACGTCGGCAAGCCGCTCGAAGCCCGGCGCGGCGAAATAGACCGCCCCTTTCCGGCCGAGCGTCACGCAGAGCAGGTGCACGCCGCTCGCCAGTGCGGTCGCTGCCAGCGCCATCGGGTCGGCGGCCATCAGCTGCATCTCGTCCTCGTTCACCTGCAGCACGTCGCAGCAGCGACACCAGGCGGCCGCGTCGGCCATCGGCTCGGGGATGCGCAGCCCGCTCGCATCCACGCCGAGCAGCTTGGAGTGCAGGTCGCAGTAAACCGGCCCGGCGAAGTGCGCGCGGATCAGCTGCATCGTCTCGAGATCCAGCTCCCAGCCGGCGATGAAGTTCACGTACAGCGCATCGATGTCGGCCAGCAGCGGCTTGAGCGCGAGCCACGTCATCGGCGGCACGCCACCCGTGAGCACCTCGGTGCGCCGCTCGTCGCTCACGTACCGCAACTCCACGCGATTGTTCGGCTCGGGCACCTGCATCAACGCCGCATCGGGTGCGACATGACGCAATCCACGCATGAACTCCGACGCCTGCTGGTGCAGGTCGGCGCCGACCTTGATCAGCGGCACGATCTCCCAGTCGTCGCTCAGCGCCGCGTCGAGTGCCGAGAGTGCGTACGTGATGCCGCCCCACTCCTGCACCGGCGCCGTGCGGATGTCGCGACCGTGGATCACGTCCCAGACGAACGTGCCGATGACGCCAAGGCGCTTGCGCGTGGTCGCGCTCACGTCGCGGGGAATCCGGTCTGCGCCTTGAACGCCGCGACTGCGCCGACCACGCCCGCACTGCCGCCCAGCAACCCCGGCACGATCCTGCAGCGATCGACCGCGGGCGCGAACGCACGACGACGCACTTCCGCCTTGAGCGGTGCGAACAACGCGTCACCGGCATTCACCACGCCACCGGCCAGCACCACCACTTCAGGATTCAGCACGTTGAGCAGCGCGCCCAGTCCGGCGCCGAGGAATCGCGCCGTTTCGCGCACCACGTCGATGGCCACCGGATCGCCGTCCTTGGCGGCCTTGTATACCATTTGTGCGGTCACCTTCTCGAGGTTGCGATCACACATCGCCAGCAACACGCCATCGGTCTCGTTCGCGAGCGCTTCCCGCGCACGTTCCGCGATGGCGGTGCCCGACGCATATGCCTCGAGGCACCCGTAGTTGCCGCAGCCGCAGCGCCGACCGGTGCTGTCGATGGTCATGTGGCCAATTTCGCCGGCCACATCGGAGGAACCGTGATACAGGCGACCGTCGATGATGATGCCGCCGCCGATGCCGGTGCCGATGGTCACGCCGATCACGTTCTTCGCGCCCTTTGCGGCACCGGTCCACGCTTCGCCCAGCGTGGCGCAGTTGGCATCGTTGTCGAGCGTGATGCGCAGCCCGGTGGCCTGCTGAATCCGATCGCGGAGCGGCACCATCTTCCAGCCCAGATTGGGCGCCGTGATCACGATGCCCTTCTCACGATCCAGCGGGCCGGGTGCGCCGACGCCCACACCGATGAAATGCTCGCGCGATGCGCCCGTCTCGGCCGAGGTCACCGCGATCACGTCCTCGATCATCTGGATCATCCGCTCGATCACCGAGTCCTCGCCTTCCGTTGCGCGCGTCGGCGCTGAGCGAAAGGCAATCTCGCGCGATCCATCCTCGGGCATCGCGCCGACGACGATGTTGGTGCCACCCAGGTCCACGCCGAGGATGTAGCGGGTTGTCGCAGGACTCATGATCGGAACGTGTGCAGGAAGGAGAAATCAGCGCGTGAGCGTCTGGCGCAGCGCATCAGCCACCGCAGCCGGAGAAATGTCGCGCATGCACCGGAAATGACCACGGGGGCAGCGCTGCGGCCCATGGGCAGAGCAGGGACGACACTCGAGTCCCGGCTCGTGTTCGACGACGGAGTGTCGCGGCGCCAGCGGCCCGAAACCGAACGCCGGCAGTGTGGGGCCGTAGATGGTCACCGTCGGCGTGGCCATCGCACTCGCCAGATGCTGCGGCAGCGAGTCGTTGGTGAGCACCGCCTCCGCGCGACCGATCAGCTCCGCCGATGCGAGCAACGACAGCTGGCCGGTGGCATCGAGCACACGCGACGGCGCTGCCGCCGCGATCGCTGCGCCCAGTTCACGATCCTCAGCGCCACCCGCAACCACCACGCCGTACTCCGCAGGCAGCGTCGACAGCAACTCGGCGAAGAACGGCCACCGCTTGGTGGCCCACACGCTGCCCGGTGCCAACACCACGAACGGCGTATGCCCGAACGGTGCACCAGCGAGCAACGTCGTCACCGCGGCGCGATCGTCGTCGCGCGGCAGCAGTGACGGCGCAGGCGGCGTGCGCAGTACTTCGCGCTCGGCGAGCCGGAACAATCGTTCGCCGTGATGCCAGTCGCGCCGGTACACCATCTGCTCGGTGTAGAGCAGCCGACCTGCCGACGTATCGAAGCCGACGCGCACGGGAACGCGCGCGAGCCACGCCAGCGCCGCGCTGCGCCACGAGCCCTGTGCCATGTACGCGGCGCCGTACTGCGCTTGCTGCAATGACGACGCCAGCGCACGCAAACCCCCGAGTCCTTGCTGCGCGCCGCGCTTGTCGTAGCGAATCACGCGCCGCACGGCGGGGTGCGACTCGAGCAACGCGCCGCCGGCGGGCGTGGTGACCACGTCCACCGGACCACGTGCGGCGAGATGTGTGAGCAGCGGCGTGGTGAGCACCACGTCGCCCAGGAACGATGTCTGGATGACGAGCGATGGTGACACGTGGGCGGCGCGTGGGGCGCTGCCCACGCGTCAGTCCACCTGCAGCACGGCGAGGAAGGCTTCCTGCGGAATCTCCACTGCACCCACCTGCTTCATGCGCTTCTTGCCTTCCTTCTGCTTCTCGAGAAGCTTGCGCTTCCGGCTGATGTCGCCGCCGTAACACTTCGCGAGCACGTCCTTTCGCAGCGCCTTCACCGTGGTGCGGGCCACGATCTTCATGCCGATCGCCGCCTGAATCGCCACTTCGAACAGCTGGCGCGGAATCAGGTCCTTCAGCTTCTCGGCGATCTTGCGGCCCTGCTCCTCGCTCTTGTCGCGATGGATGATCACGCTGAACGCGTCGATCGGGTCGCCGTTGATCAGCATGTCCAGCTTGACCAGCTCACTGGGGCGGTATTCGAGCATCTCGTAGTCGAGGCTCGCGTACCCGCGGCTGACGGACTTCAGCTTGTCGAAGAAGTCGAGGATGATCTCGCCGAGCGGGAATTCCCAGTCGAATTCGACGCGCTTGGTGTCGAGATACGACATGTTCTTGTAGATGCCGCGGCGATCGGTGCCCAGCGTCATGATCGGGCCGATGTACTCCACCGGTGCCATGATGCGCGCCTTCACGTACGGCTCTTCCACACGCTCGATGGTCGACGCGTGCGGCATGCGCGACGGATTCTCGATCAGCTCCATCGTGCCGTCGGCACGATAGACGTGATACTCCACGCTCGGCACCGTCGTGACGAGATCCAGGTTGTACTCGCGCTCCAGCCGCTCCTGCACGATCTCCATGTGCAGCAAACCGAGGAAGCCGCAGCGGAAGCCGAAGCCGAGGGCCGTGGACGTCTCCGGCGCGTACTGCAGCGACGCATCGTTGAGCTTCATCTTCTCCAGCGCGTCACGCAGGTCTTCGTACTGCTGCGTGTCGGTGGGATAGATGCCGGCGAAGACGAAGCTGCGTACTTCCTGATAGCCCGGCAGCCCTTCCGGCGCGCGGTTGACGACGTCGAAGATGGTGTCGCCGGCGCGCGTCTCGCTCACGCTGCGTACGCTGGCCACCACGTAGCCCACCTCACCCGCCTGCAAACGGTCGGTTTGCACCTGACGCAGCTGCAGTGAGCCCACTTCGGCCACTTCATACTGATTGTCGCTGGCGCCGAAGGTGATCTTCATCCCCTTCCTGATCTCGCCGTCCACCACGCGGATGGACGGAATGGCGCCGCGATACTTGTCGTAGTACGAGTCGAAGATCAGTGCGCGCAGCGCACCGGTGGGATTGCCCTTCGGGGCCGGCACGCGCTTGACGATCTCTTCCAGCAGTTCCGGCACGCCGGTGCCTTCCTTGCCCGACACGCTCAGCACGTCCTCAGGCAGACATCCGATGAGATCGACCACTTCCTGACGACGACGCTCGGGCTCGGCGCCGGGCAGGTCGATCTTGTTCAGGACCGGGATGATCTCGAGGCCCGCGTCCATGGCCAGGAACAGGTTCGACAGCGTCTGCGCCTGGATCCCCTGGCTGGCGTCGACCACCAGGATGGCGCCCTCGCAGGCCGCCAGCGACCGCGAGACTTCATAGGTGAAGTCCACGTGGCCCGGGGTGTCGATCAGGTTCAGTTCGTACTCGTCGCCCGCCGTGGAGGTGTACTTCATCCTCACGGCGTTCAGCTTGATCGTGATGCCGCGCTCGCGCTCCAGATCCAGCGTATCCATGACCTGGCTCTTCATTTCGCGTTTCTGAAGGGTGCCGGTCATCTCGATCAGGCGATCCGCGAGCGTGGACTTGCCATGATCGATGTGGGCGACGATGCAGAAATTGCGGATGCGGTCGAGCGACGACATGAGGCAGGGGCTGGAGCGAGGAGCGGCGACGCCGCAATCCGGGGCAATCTAGCACGGCAGCGGTCCCCTCAGTTCTTCCGGGGCCACAATGGGATAAGTTCGTAACGCGAAGCTCGCCCTGCCGGCTCCAACGCCACCCGATGTCCCTCGCTCCGCAAACCCGCCCCGACCTGATCGACCCGGCCGTGCTGACTGCACTGGGCGGGCTCGAGGTGCGTGCCCGCTGGCTGGTGGACGGCTTCCTGACGGGCCTGCACCGCTCGCCCCGCAAGGGCTTCAGCGTGGAATTCGCCGAGCACCGGCCGTACCAGCCGGGCGACGACCTCCGCTACATCGACTGGAAGATCGCCGCCCGCACTGAACGCTGGGTGGTCAAGCAGTTCGAGGTGGAGACCAACCTCCGCGCGGTGATCCTGCTCGACGTCAGCCGCTCGATGCAGTGGAAGAGCAGGAATGCCGGTGTGACGAAGCAGGTCTACGCCGAGCAGCTCGCGGCGGCGCTGGCCCTGCTGCTGCTCAAGCAGCGCGATGCGGTGGGCCTCGTGCGCTTTGACAACGAGGTCCGCACCGTGGTGCCGCCGCGCGCACGGCCGGCTCACTTCCAGCGCCTCGTCGCGGCGATGATGGAGCCCGGCACCGGGCGCGAATCGCGGCTGGACCTCGCGCTGCAGCAGGCGTCGCACCTGATCCGCCGACCGGGCATCGTGATCGTGATCAGCGACCTGCTGATCGACGGTGATACGGTGAAGCCGGGCCTGCGTGCGCTCCGTGCGGCGGGCCACGACGTGCTGGGCATGCACATCATGGATCCCGGCGAACGCTCGCTGGACGTGACCACCGACGCCCGCTTCATCGACTCGGAGACGGGTGTGGAAGTGGCGGCCAGCGCACGCGAAATCCGTGCTGCCTACAATGCGGCCGTCGAGACGGCGATCGAATCGTGGCGCACGCTCTTCGTGGAGCAGGGCGGCCGCTACGCGCTCTGCGACACCAGCGAGCCGTTCGGCATGCCACTGCATCGCGCGTTCGCGGCGCGTGACTTCGTCCGGGGCTGACGCACTCCCGTGGCTTTTCTCGCACCACTCTGGCTGTCGCTCGCTGCCCTCGCTGCCGTGCCGGTGCTGCTGCACCTGCTGCGCCGCAACATCGGCTCGCGTGTCGAATTTCCAGCCGTCCGTTATCTGCAGAGCGCCGAGCGTGATTCGAGTCGCGACGTGCGCGCCAAGAACCTGCTGCTGCTGCTGCTCCGCATCCTGATCGTGATCCTGCTGGCGCTGGCGGCGGCGCGGCCGGTGTGGACCCGCGGTGAAGGCACGCCGCGCGCGCTAGCCATCGTGCTGGACAACTCGCTGAGCACCACCGCCATCGTCAACGGTGCGCCGGTGCTCGATCGGCTCACTGCCGCCGCACGCGATCTGCGCGCTGCCTCGGGCTCGGCGGAGCGTCTCTGGCTGATCACGGCCGACGGCACCGTATATACCGGTCCCGATGCCATCGACGCCGCGCTCTCGCGAGTGATCGCCCTGCCCGGCGCCGGCCAGCTCGATGCGGCTGTGCGGCAGGGGATCGCGCTCACACAGTCCTCGGGCGGTGATGCCGGGGCGGTGGCCGTGATCACCGACGGGCAGCGCTCCGCGTGGACCGCCGACGTGCCGGCATCGTCGTCACGGCTGCGCGTGTTCGTCCCCACCGTCACGCCGCCGCCCAACGGCGCCATTCTCTCCGCCGTCGCGCAGCCGCAGTGGTGGACGCCGCGCGGCACGCTCGAGCTGACGGTGCAGGCGGTTCGCGATTCGACGGCGTATCGCATCGCGATCGGCGACAACACCATC
>JAYWIJ010000115.1:0-3467 GCA_043788935.1 Gemmatimonadaceae bacterium
GCGCGGTGACATCGCCAGCGCCAACCAGATCGACGGCACACTGAAGGCGCTGTACCGCGCCTCGGGTATCGAGTCCAATCCCATGCCCATCAAGGCAGCGATGCACCTCATCGGACGCGCCGCGAACGTGTTGCGCCTGCCGCTGGTGCCACTTGCCGATGAACATCTTGCCACCGTCCGCGACTCGCTCGTGACGGCAGGAGCGCTTCAGTCATGACCGTCGCACCGCTTGGTGATTCCATTCGAGAGTTCGCTGCCACGCCGGCAGGCACACCGTTGCCAGAGGGTGCGCGCGAGGTGATCACGAACCTGCTCGACGCGCTCGAACGTGGAGAACTTCGCGCGGCCGAGAAGGGTGAGGATGGCGAGTGGCGCGCGGTATCGTGGGTGAAGCAGGGAATTCTGCTCGCGTTCCGTCTCGGACAGATCGTCGATCTGTCGCCCGGCGGTGAGCCCCGCAGCTTCAGCTTCCTCGACAAGGACACGATGCCGCCACGCCAGTTCACGCTCGGCGATGGTGTGCGCGTTGTTCCGGGCGGGAGCACGGTGCGCCGCGGTGCCTACCTCTCGCCCGGCGTCGTGTGCATGCCGCCGATGTACGTGAACGTCGGCAGCTGGGTCGGTGCGGGCACGATGATCGATTCGCATGCACTCGTGGGCAGCTGCGCACAGATCGGCGCGCGCGTCCATCTCAGTGCGGCAGCGCAGATCGGCGGCGTACTCGAGCCGATCAACGCGTCACCGGTCGTGATCGAGGATGACGTCGTCGTCGGTGGCAATTGTGGCGTGTACGAGGGCACCGTCGTGCGGCAGGGTGCCGTGCTGGGTGCCGGTGTGGTGCTCACGCGTGGTACGCCGGTGTTCGATCTCGTGCACGAGCGCGTCTACCGCGGCTCGGCTGCACAGCCGCTCGTCATCCCCGCCGACGCCGTCGTGGTACCTGGTGCACGCCGCGTGCGAGGCGCATACGCGGAGGCGGAAGGCATCTCGGTGCAGACGCCCGTCATCGTGAAATACCGCGACGACAAGACGGATCTGGCCACGACGCTGGAAGCGTGGCTCCGGTGAGTACCGTGCGCAGTCTGTCGGTGCCGGGCGACAAGTCGCTTTCGCACCGTGCCCTCATGTTCGCGGCGCTTGGCACCGGTGTCAGCGTGCTGCGTGGCGTGCTGCCATCTGCTGACGTGCGCAGCACGGCTGGTGTGCTCGGTGCGCTCGGTATTTCGATCCCGACGGCATGGACGGGTGACGACACGCTGCGCGTGACGGGACGCGGACTGCGTGCCCTCGTGGCGCCGACGCGCGCACTGGACTGTGGAAACAGCGGCACGACGACGCGCCTGATGGCGGGTGTCGTGGCGGGCCAGGCGATGCAGGCGACGTTCGTCGGCGATGCGAGCCTGAGCCGACGTCCGATGCGTCGCATCGCCCGACCACTGTCGCAGATGGGCGCGACGTTCGCCTTCGCTGCCGACGACGGTCTGCCGATGACGGTGCAGGGCGGTGCGCTCAGTGACATCGACTGGGTGAGCCCGACATCGAGCGCACAGGTCAAGAGCGCCATCCTGCTGGCGGCACTCGTCGCCGGATGCTCGGCTCGTGTCCAGGAGCCGACGCGTTCGCGGGACCACACCGAACGTATGCTCGCTGCACTCGGCGCGCCGATCATCACCACCGACGACGCGGTGATGCTCGATCCGGTCGCACAGTTGTCCCCGCTCGATTTCGACGTGCCCGGGGATCCGTCATCGGCATTGTTCCTGATCGCAGCGGCAGTACTGCAGGGCCGTCCACTCGAGATCGTGAATGTCGGCATCAACGAGACGCGCAGCGGCGCGTTCGACGTGCTGCGGCGCATGGGGGTGACACTCGACTTCGCCAACGAACGTGATGTCGGTGGTGAACCCGTGGCCGACATTCATGTGGCGCCGTGCGTCGGCCTTCGCGGGGTCACCATCGGTGGCGCCGAGATCCCGTCGCTCATTGATGAGATTCCGATGCTCGCGTGTCTTGCCGCGTGCGCCGAGGGCGAGACGCGGATCACCGATGCTTCGGAACTGCGCGTGAAGGAGAGCGATCGCATCAGTGCAGTCGTGTCCAACCTGCGTGCAATTGGAACGGATGCCGACGAACTGCCCGATGGTATGATCGTCGGCGGCGGTGTCCGTGCGCTGCGTGGCGCGATCGTCACGCATGCCGATCATCGCATCGCGATGGCGTTCGGTGTGCTTGGCTCGCTGGTTGGCAATGCCGTGCAGGTGGATGATCCCGACTGTGTCGAAGTGTCGTTTCCGGGATTCTGGACGACGCTTGGGTCGTTGCAGGAGTCGGCGTGAGCAGCCGTTCGCAGGTCATCGCCATCGACGGCCCGGCCGCGTCGGGCAAGTCGAGCACGGCGCAGTGGGTGGCGAAGCTGCTGGGCATTCATCATGTGGACAGCGGCGCGCTGTACCGAGCGCTGACGGCGGTCGCGTTGGAGGCGAATCCGGTGCCCGCTGCATGGACCGCAGCCGACGCGCTGGCGGGCAACGGCCGGATCACGATGATTCCGGGCGAGCGGACCTTCGTGGCGCTGGTGGACGGCGTGCGGGATGACGAACGGTTGCGTGCAGCCGACGTGACGGCGGGCGTGTCGAGCGTCGCGCGGATACCGGAGGCGCGTGCCTGGGTCAACGCGCAGGTGCGTGCGGCGGCGCTGATCACCGCCGTGGTGGTGGACGGCCGCGACATCGGCACGGCGGTTTTCCCGGATGCGACTCTCAAGATCTGGCTCGTGGCCGATCCGTGGGAGCGCGCCCGTCGGCGGCTGCAGCAGCGGCTGGGGCGTTCGCCGGCTGACGACGAGATCGCCGAGGAAACGGAGCTGCTCGTGCGTCGTGACGCGGCCGATTCCACGCAGACCGTGCAGGCGCGGGATGCGATCCTGCTGGACACCACCTACCTGACGCAGGAAGAGCAGGTGGCGCGGATCGTCGCATTGGCCCGCGCCGCGGCGGAACGCGAGGCCGACCAGCAGGCTGGCTAGGCTGCGCCGGGCCGGCTCGGAGGCTGCGAGGCTGTCGCTCCACCAGTTGAGCGGGCAGATGCGCCGTCTGGCTGGCTGCGGAAGATGGGGGCGTCGTTGACCCCGCTGCCTCTCGAGGCTAGCTTTAGCGGTTCGCGTTTCGCCGGCCTGAAAAAGGCCCCGAAATTCCCTAGCCTCGGCGCGGCGAGCTTACCATCCCGCGAAGTCTTGAGCCACACTTCATGACCGAACCTGAAGTCGAGATGAGTCTCGACGACACCACAACCGGCACGGTGTTGACCGCTCGCGAGAAGCGTGATTTGCAGCGCTCGCAGCTTCGACCGCTTGCCAACCGCCGCCCCGAGCTCTACGAGGAAGACGAATACACCTCGGAAGATTACGAGCGGATGATCGCGATGTACCAGGGCACGATGGCCTCGATCGAAGAAGGTGAGATCGTCAA
>JAYWIJ010000116.1:0-51260 GCA_043788935.1 Gemmatimonadaceae bacterium
GCCTTCCGCCTTCCCCGCACTGGGGCATGACGTCAGCACGATTTATCGGACTTCACCGGCAGACTTATCGGCTCAAAAATTATGCCTTCCCGTTCCTGAATTCTTTCGCTGCGCAGAAGGTAGGACCTCGTGCAGACGTTCGTCAACTGGACGGATGGTGGGTGAAAAACGTCACACGCACCACGACCGAGTTTCGCATACACCGATCAGATCTCCCAGTTCGACAGCATCACGCCATCGGAGGGCTGCGCAGGTTCGGCATGCCCGCGCATCGTCATCCGCAAATCCGTCCAGCGCACACGCCCGCCGCGCGCGATCAGTGCCGCGTACATGCGCGTGGCATCACCCTGCACACGGATCGCGATCCGGCGCGTGCCGCACCGGCGCGCGTACTCCGTGAGATGTGTCACCAGCTGCATCGCGTCAGCGTCGGTGAGCGCCACGAACTTGAGCACCCGCACCTCGTCGCGCGCACGACCCTCCACCAACGGTGCCGAATGGCAGATCGCGAACGCCACCACGCGATCGTTCCGCAGCACCAGCACCGTCTCGCCGATTGCGAGCGCATCCGTGATGCGGATCTCGCGCGTGAAGTCGTAGCCCGCGCGCATGCCCCGCGCGAGTGCGGCGCACTGCGAGATCGCATCGTCACGATCGAGCTGGGGCAACCGTCCAAGCAGCGTGATGCGGTGATCTGCTGACGACGCGTCCACCGTCACCGTGATCGTCAGCGGGCCCGGCACGAAGCCCAGCTGCGAGTAGAACCCGATGTTGTCCATCGTGCGTGGCATCGTCTCGAGGCCGATCACGTCGCAGCCCAGCGTCCGCAGATGTTCGACGCCGAACTCGACGATGGTCCTCCCCACGCCGCGCGCCTGCAAGTCGGGCATCACGGCCAGCGGTCCCATCCATCCCTCACTGCCGCTCCGATGCGCGATGTTGAACGCGGCGATTGCCCCGCGATCGGTGCGCCACAGCACCGCCCCCGCCTCGGCGCCCTCGATCGCGTAGCGCCAGATCAGCGGGTTCAGAAACGGGACGCGAACGCCGACCAGTCCATCCTTGCGATACCGCTCGGAGAACGCGTCGCTGAACACCGTGTTCAGTGCAGGAATGTCAGCCGGCTGGATCAGTTCGGGGCCGGTGATCACCGGGTCCGACCGCCACGTGCGCAGACTCGCCAACTCACGCCTCCAGTCCGACCAGGGTTTCGTTCAGAGGCTGACCGCCGTCGCGCTGCTCCACGATCGCACGACCAGTTTCCTCATGCACACTCACTTCCAGCACGCGGTCGAGCCCATCCCGGACGCCATCGATGTGCGTGATGACGATCACCTGCTCGAAGCGATCCTGCAACCGCCGCAACAGTTCCACCACGTTCATGCGACGCTGCTCGTCCAACGAGCCGAACACCTCATCCAGCACCAGCAGCGAGAACGGCTGCCCGCTGCGCTCGGCGATCAACTGCGACACCGCCAGCCGCAGCACGAGGTTGGCCAGATCCTCTTCGCCGCCCGAAATCACCTGCCGCGGTACCCCGCCCCCGATCAGAATGATTTCATAGTTCTCATCCAGCTCGAACTCGTTGTAGCGGTCATCCGTGAGGTCGGTGAGGAACGCGCCGGCGATCTCGCCAAGTTCCGGCCTCAGCTTTGCATTCAGCTCGGTGCGCAATTCGCCATAGGCAATGTCGAGCTCGTCATGCACCCGGCGCTCCGCCTCGTACCGCCGCTGCTGCTCCCGCACCTTGGTCGCCTGCTCGGCCGCAGCCTGCGCTCGCGACAGCGCCGCGGTGGCGTTGGCCGCATCGCGTTCGGCGCCCGCCTGCAGCACCCTCGCCGCTTCCCGCTGGCGCGTGGAGTGCTCCCAGGCAGCCAGCGTCTGCGCATGCTGTTCGGGACTGAAGCCATGTGCCTGCCTGGCCGCACGTGCAGCCGTGACCGCATCACGCGCTGCCGCCAACACCGTCGTCGCGGCGGACCGGGAGGCGATGCGCTGCGGCAGATCCTCGGCGATCGCCTTCGACGCGGCGTTGCGCACTTCGAGCCCGGACAGCGTGGCAACCACGGTGCGAATGGAATCGTGATGCACCGGATCGTATTCCGCCGCCAGCGCGGACATGGCCGCCACGCGCTCGTCGCGCTGCGCCGTGAGCTGTGCGAGTTCGCGTGTCTTGTCCGCCTGCTCCTTCAGCGCCTGCTCGATCTTCAGCTCCTTCCGCTCCAGCGCACGCACCGCCTGCTCACGCTCCTGACGCGACGCGTCCAACGCGCGAAGATCATCGGGTTCGGGGTGCAGCTGTTCGCTGCGCCGCTTGAGATACTGTCCGTCGAGTCGCAACCCATCGAGCTTGTCACTCAGCTCCTCGATGAGCGCTGCGTGGCTCGCGCCCAGCGGTCGCAGGCAGGTGGGACAAGGTGCCTCCGCGCCAAGCTCCTGCAGGCGATCGAGTTGCGTCCTGATGTCGGTGTACTCGTCGCGCTTCTGCGTACGACGGGTCTCCACTTCCTGCTTGTCGCGCACCCAGTCGGTTCGTCGTGCACCCGCGAGCTCAGTGGCCGTCGCGAGTGATGCGCGCGCGTGGGTGAGCTGCGACTGCACCTCGTCGCGGAGTGCGGGTGCCGGGGCCAGTTGCGCCAGACGCGCCGCGGCTGTGTCGACGCTGCTCGCGAGCCGCGCGATCTCCTCCGTGAGCGCCTGTCGTCGTGCCGCTTCGCGCGATCGCTCCTCGAGTTGCTGCAACTCGGCGCGCAGTCCGACCAGTGGCGCCAGCTCCGCCAGCACCGACGCCAGACTCGCCTGCACGCGCTCCGCCTCGGCAACGGCGCGCTCCGCGCGTTCCACGTCCTTTTCGGCGGCCGTGATGCCCGCCTCGGCGCGAATGGTGGCCGTCTGCAGTTCACGATCGTGATGGCTGGCGCGATCGACATCACGCCACCGTGGCTCCACCTCGGCCACCTGTCGTTCCGCCGCGGCCAGTGTCACGATCGCCGACGTGCGCGCTGCGTCGGCGGTGCGCACCGTGAGTCGTGCCGATTCGACTTCCGCTGCGAGCAGGTCGGCATCCTGCATGTGCTGCGACAGCGCCTGCAGTGAGGCGATCACTTCCTTCCGCTTCTGCCGTGCGAGTTCCTGCGCTTTCTGCAGTTTGTCGTACCCGAGCACACGCGACAGGAAGCGTCCGCGATCGGCAGCGCCCATCGCGGCCATGGCGGCCAGATCTTTCTGGCCGGTGAAATACGTCGTGAAAAACTCGCGACTCGTCATGCCAAGTCGCTGCTCGATGATCTGCCCTACCGCGCCGATGCTGTTGGCGACGGGCGCAGCGCCTCCGTCCACGAACAGCTCCGCCGAGGTGAGGCCACGTACCACGCGGTAGCGATGCGGGCCGAGCTCGAAGTCGAGTTCCGCACGCACCGGGCTGCGCGGAGCCGCGCCATGATACTTGATCGACTCGCGTGTGCCGCGCGCCACGGTGTTGCCGTAGAGCGCCCACGCGATGCCTTCGAGGATCGTGGACTTGCCGGCGCCGTTCGGGCCGATGATGCCCGTGAGCCCGTTCTCGAACTCGATCACCGTATCCGCGTGCTGACGGAAGTTCTGCAGACGCAGTGCGCGCAACCTCATGCGTCGTCGTCCACGGCCGTCAGCATGAAGCCCGCTTCAGTCTCCGGCTCCGGCGTGAGTGCGGCGGGTTCGCTCACGCGTTCGAGGTAGCTCATGCCGAGCGTCACGAAGTCGGAGCGGATCACGTCGTTGGAGATGGGGCGCTGCTCCAGCTTGTCGCGCAGCAGCATGGGCAGCGACGGGCGGGCGCCACCGGCTCCCGATGCCGCGCGCGTGCGCACGAGTTCCGGCTTGCGCGTATCGAGCTGAAAGTGGAGCGCCCGCCGCTTGTAGTCGCGGATGGCCTTGTGATCGAGATCGCGGGCCACATGGCGCGGAATCTCGCGTACCACGAGTCGCACGACGGCATCTTCGAGACCACCGCGAATGCCGTTCACGCGATCGGCGACGAGCGCATCGACATCCCCCGGCGCCAGTGCGTGCGCATCGACGGGATCGAGCTCGAGAAAGCGACGCTCCAGCGGTACCGGGACGAAGGTATGCGTGCCAGTGGACAGATCGTGCAGCGCGAAGCCTTTCCCCGGCACGCCGTGCTGCCGCTGCTCCGCCATCTCGCCCCACGCGTTGCTGCTGACGTAGTCCAGCGAGCCGGCGTACCAGGCGCGGTCAGCGACCTGGCGGTGCACATGATAGTGTCCAAGTGCGACGTAATCCCACGGTGCCTGCTGCAGTTCGTCCACCGTGACTTCGCTCGGGCTCCGGTCCACCATCGCGGCGCGGTCGGGGAGCACACCCTGCACCTCGCCGTGCAGCAGCAGCACGTTCCATCGCGCCGCATCGTCGGTGGTGAGGGCCGGCAACGGCTGGCCGAGCCGGTCGGGCACGGCGAAGAGCGAGAGATCGAGGTCGGAGAAGCGGAGGCGTTCGGGTTCGTGCTCGACGACCGTGATGCCGATCGTGCGGAAGAGCGCGAGAATGCACCCCGTTTCGGCGGCGCGCGGCAGGTCGTGATTGCCGGCGATCATCACCACGGGCACGGCGGGCAGCGCCTGTCGCAACCGCGTGAACTCGCGCAGCGCAAACAGGATCATCGGGTTCGACGGCCGCACCTGATGAAAGACGTCGCCGGCGATGAGGATCAGGTCGGGTGCCGATTCGATCACGGCATCGATCGCCCGTCGCGTGACGCGGGCCACGTCGGCTTCGCGCTGGTTGTTGCCCGCGGAGCTCAACCGCTGGTACTGGCGGAATCCGAGGTGCAGGTCGGCGAGGTGGGCGATGCGCATGGGCAAAGATACGCCGGGCGGGGTTGGGCCCGCGGGGCGTCCCGGTCGTCAGATGACGACGAGGTGCTCGGGGCGAGCGCCGATCACGGCGGACGTTGTGATTCGACGATCAAAAGTGACGAGTCGCCCTTGCCGAGACACGGCGAGTGCGAGCAGGTACGCGTCCGTCAGCTGCGCCGGTCCCAGAAGGCGCGTTTCATCGAACAGTGCCCTATCGAGCAGTGATACCTCATCCGGCCAGAACGAGTGCAGTGGATGCTGCACGGTGGCACGGAGGCGCCGAATGATGTCCGGGATCGAAAACGGGTTGCTGTACCCGCGACGCGACATGATCCGCAGGCAGCCATTCTGTATGAGCGGACACGTCGCCCACCCGCACTCGCCGTGGGCAGCCATCCACCGTTGCGCGCTGCCGTGCGCTATGTGATCGACGTCGAGCAGAGCGATGAGCACGTTTACGTCGAGCAATGCACGCACGACTAGATGCCTTCCTCTTCTCGGATCCTGTTGATCATTTCATTCGTGACGATGCCGCCGCGACTCGGAAACGGTATGAACCCGTAGACTCCTTCCGGCTCCCGCACCAGGGCGGTCGCGCCAGGCGGCGGAGCCGTCAGCGCCTGACGCAGCAATTCGGAGACGACCTGGCCAGCCGTCTTGTGCTCACGTTTGGCGCGCTCCTTTGCCGCCTGCAGCACATCTTCGTCGAGATCGAGTGTAGTCCGCATGCATCAGATGTTAATGCATCACGCATCAGATGTCAAAGATCGTCGGCCACGAGGCGCAACGGCGGTTGCCCTGGTCGGGCGTGCGCCGGGCGCTGCTTCCGGCCATCGTCGCACCGGCTGTCTGGTGGGCGGTCCTGCGGGCAGCCACGCACCACCCGGCGACGCATCGCCGGCGATTGCCGAGGCCAGCCACCGCTCGATCGGCGCACCGGCGAGGGGGCGCAGGGCCGTCTGCTCGACGCGCAGAAACTGCCCCGTTGGCAATCCGGTGGCCTCGCAGCTGCGCTCCACACCCTCGGCGGACGTCGGGACCGCGCGCCATCCGGCGGGGACCGCCTGGGCACGCGTTTGCGGTGCGCACAGGAGCAGCGCGACACTCAGCGGGATCGCGGCACTTCGAGTCAGCGGCAGCATGACGGGAAGGAAGCGGGTGGCGGAACGGTGGTCAGGCGCAATGACGGATGAGTCGGAGACAGACGCCGCAAGACGCTGCCGTCGCACGCCGCAGCCGCACACCGCAGTCGCGCCGCCGACGACACTACGCAGGATCGATGCGCACCGTCGAGTGCAGACCGAGAAAGTGACACATCTGTTCCAACTCGTGTTCCAGCTCCTGCGTGAAGCGCCGATCCTTTGGCGCAGCGCCGTCGACATATCCGACGGCAGCGACCATCCGCTGTTCCCGCACGGCGACGTTCGCCCAGCCGATCACGCCATCGCGCCAGAGCAGCGGCAGCGCGTAGTAACCACGGATGCGTTTCGGCGCCGGTGTGTACGCTTCGAATCGATACGGCCATCCCCACAGCAGCTCGAAGCGCCGGCGGTCCCAGACCACGGGATCGAACGGGGCGAGAAGGCGCACGGTGTCGGTGATGCGGTGTCTTGCGGCACGGGGATGCTCGCCGTCCGGCCAGATCCATCGCACGCCGTCGATGCTCGCGGTGGGGTGTCGCAGCAGGGCGCGCTTGAAGGCTGGTCGCCGGTCCGTACCCCATTGCGGCGCGCCGAAGTACAAGCGGCTGACCAGCTCACCCAGCGAGCGTTCCGGCAGCGGCGCGTATTTGTTGATCAACACATCGACCAGCGCATCCATCGCTGCCAGCGGATCAGCGGCGGGCGCATTCGGCTCGCGCACCGCGTACACCCGCGTGCCACTCGCCCGCTTCGCGATGCGCAGCTGTCCGCGGTAGTGCATGCCGTCGAGCAGCTGCGTGCTGGCATTGCTGGTGCCGCCGAACCAGTTGGTGACCTTGCCGTGGCTGAAGTGCGCGTCCACGTCACGTGGGTGCACGGTGCCCCGTTCGCGCACGAACTCCAGCACCAACGCCGCACGCGTGCGTTGTGTGCGCGACCACGCGCGTCGTTCGCCGCGCGGGTGCATCAGCTGCTGGATGCTGCGCGGCAGGAAGCCGTAGTTGACGAAGAAATCTTCCTCGACGGCCATCCGCGGATAGCGCTTCTCGAGGTCACCGGCGCGGTAGTCCTTCACGCGGTGACGCAGCGTCAGGTCCTGCGCGCGTGCGGGGGCGCGGATCGGATCGGCCTGCACGAAGCCGAGTGTGGTGATGGCGCGCGCGAGTGTCGTCGGCGTGAACAGCGAGCGCGCGACGGCGTAGCGTCGGAGATCGGCGAGCGTGGGGGTCGTGGGCATCCGACCGGGAACGGTCACGCCGCGCGCCGCCCTCGTCAACAGCCGCCAGCCAGACACCGTGCATGGGGTCCGGGAGGTGACCGCCTGTGTATTCTTCCCGGTGTGCGACCGCAGCTGCGTGTCGGCGCTGCAACGGTCCGTCTGTTTCGCCACCGAGTCGACTCCACCACGTTCCGCATGCCTCTCCCTGCCCGCTCGTCCTGGCTGCTGCTGCTCGCGCTGCTGTCCGCCGGCCGCCTGATGGCACAAGTGTCTGCCGTCACGCTCTCGGGTCGCGTCATCGACGGCGACTCCAGGGCCGGCCTGCCGTTCCTCACCGTGCAACTCCGTGCGGCCAAGGACACCGCATTCGTCGCTGGCCGCCTCACCAGCGAGACGGGCGCCTTCGCTCTCACCGGCATCAAGCCGGGGGCGTACCTCCTCACCACACGCACCATCGGCTACGCGCCGGTCCGGCAGCGTGTGCTGGTCGGCGAATTGAGTGCCTTCCTCGACCTGGGCGTCGTGACGATGCGCCGCGAAACGCAGACACTGAATGGCGTGGTCGTCAAGGCCGATGCGGATGGTGTCTCGGCCGCACTCGATCGCCGGACGTTCACCGTTGCGGACAATGTCAGTCAGGCGGGCGGTTCGGTGCTGCAGGCCATGTCCACCGTGCCGGGCGTGACCGTCAGTCAGGATGGCACGCTGCAGCTCCGCGGCAGCGATCGCGTGGCCGTACTGATCGACGGGAAGCAGACCGCGCTGACCGGCTTCGGATCGCAGACCGGCCTCGCCAACCTGCCCGCATCGGCCATCGAACGCATCGAGATCATCACCAATCCGTCGGCGCGCTTCGACGCGAACGCCAGCGCGGGCGTGATCAACCTCGTGTTGAAGAAGCAGGAACAACGCGGATTCAACGGCAGCGTGGGTTTCACCGGCGGAGCGGGCGCGCTCTGGGTGAAGCAGGAAAATCTGCCGACCATCCGGCCACAGTTCCGCGGCACCCCCAAGCTCAATCCATCGCTGGCGCTGAACTATCGCAGCGGACCGACGAACGGCTTTCTGCAGGCCGACTGGCTGCATGCGCCCACGCTGAACAAGAACGAATTCTCGACGCGCACCTACGACGCCGGCACCGTCATCTTCAGCCAAGTCAAGCGCAACCGCCGCACCGACTACGGCACACTCAAGGCGGGCGTCGATCACGCCTTCGGCAATCGCAACACGCTCAACGTCTCCGGCCTGTTCAACCGCGAGAAGATCATCGACAACGGTGACAGTCCGTATTTCGAAGGGTCGCTGCAGAATCGGTATCGACTCTGGCAATTCCTCGAGGACGAGGTGAAATACACCGCGTTCGGCACGGCGGTGCTCACGCACAACTTTCCGCAGCCCGGCCACACGCTCGCCTTCACGACGAACTACTCGTTTCATCGCGAGGACGAGCGCTATTTCTTCACCAACACCCGCCCATCCTCGGTGGGAGAAGATTCGTTCAAGCTCCTCTCCGACGAACATGTGGTGGACCTGAACGCCGACTATATCCGTCCGCTCCGCCAGGGGCGCGTGGAAGCGGGCTTCAAGGGTCGCTACCGCTCCATTCCGGTGAACATGCAGTTCTTTCCCGGCCTCGACTCGCCGCTGGATACGGGTGCGGGCGGCTGGGCAAAGTATCGCGAGCTGATTCCGGCCATGTACGGCAATTACGTCTTCGAAAGTCAGCGCCTCGAACTCGAAGGCGGCCTGCGATTCGAAGGCGTGCGCCTGAACTACGACGTCAACCCCGATCACAACACGTACCGGAGCGACGGCTACGATTACCTGCAGCTGTTTCCAAACGTGCGTGCCGCATGGAAGTTCAGCGACGCGCAGAAGCTCTCGCTGTTCGTGAGTCGGCGCGTCGATCGTCCGAACGAAGTGGACATTCGCATCTTCCCCAAGTACGACGAACCGGAGCTCATCAAGGTCGGCAATCCCGCCCTGCAACCGCAATTCGCCACATCGGCGGAACTCGGCTACAAGACGAGTTGGACGCGTGGCAGCGTGTACGCGGCGGCATTTCATCGCGTCATCACGGGCACCATCACGCGCATCACCACGCAGGTGCCGGGCAGCGTGCTGCTGTACAACGTGTTCCAGAACGGTGGGCGCAGCCAGAGCACCGGGACGGAAGTCACGTGGCAACAGACCCTGACGCCTCGGATCTCGCTCAACACGAACGGCAGCATCTTCCGTCGCACGGCAGACGCATTCACCGGCGTCAATCGCTATCCGCAGCCGACGGCCTACTCGATGCCGCGCCAGTCGCTGACGTCGGGCACACTCAAGATGAATGGCGTGATGCGACTGCCGCGCGACTGGCAGACACAGCTCTCGGGCATCTACCTCGCTCCCGACCTTTTGCCGCAGGGTCGCATCGGGAGCCGGTTCTCGCTCGACGTCGGTGTCAGGGTGCCGGTGCAGAACGGCAAGGGTGAGATCGTGATCAATGCCACCGATGTGCTGAACACCAATCAGGCGACGCGCACGATCCGCGGCACCGACTTTGATCTGGTGAGCACCGACTACCTCGAAACGCAGGTCGCGCGTGTGGGATACACGCGGAAGTTCTGACGCCGCGCAGGGTGCGGTCGCGCGCTCAGTGCGCCGGTATCAGCTTGTGGCCCACCGGCGACACGATCGCACCGAGGAGCACTCCGATCACCGCCGACACCGCCGCGGTCACCAGCCACGCCACGACACCCGACGCCGCCGGCAGGGCGGCACCCGCCACGGCGCCGGCATGCTTCACGAAGTCCTCGGGTCCATGCACACCAAGCTCGTGCAAGCCGTGCGTGATGATCCCGCCCCCGACCCACAACATCGCCAGCATCCCGACGAATCCGAGTGCGGCGAGCAGCTTCGGCATGCCGGTGACGATGGCACGTCCCGTCGCGCGTGCGATGCCGCTGCCCGTCTGCGCGAGATAGGCGCCGAAGTCGTCCGCCTTGACGATCAGCGAGACGGTGCCGTACACCAGCAGCGTCATCCCGATGCCGACGAGGACGAGCACGACCACCTGCGTCACGAACGGCGCAGTGGCCACGGTCGCCAGCGTGATCGCCATGATCTCGGCCGACAGGATGAAGTCGGTGCGGACGGCGCCAGCGACCTTCGCCTTCTCCGACGTGGCGCCCGTCTCGGCCGTCGTGCCTTCAGAAGACGAGTCGGACGTCTGCTGCTTGCCGCGCACCATCTCCATCACTTTCACGTAGCCTTCGTACGCGAGATACAATCCGCCCATCATCAGCAATGGCGTGAGCAGCCACGGCGCCACTTTGTTCAGTGCGAGACAGACCGGCGTCAGGATCACCAGCTTGTTGAACAGTGACCCCTTGGCGATTTTCGCGATGATCGGCAGCTCGCGGTCGGCGGCGTACCCGATCACGTAGCGTGGCGTCACGGCTGCGTCGTCGATGACGATACCGGAGGCCTTTCCGATGGCCTTGCTGCCCTGTGCGGCGGCATCGTCCACGGACGAGGCAACGAGTTTGGCGAGCGCGGTCAGATCGTCGACGAGCGCGAGGAGACCGGCGCTCATGCGGTGGCGTGATGGGAATGCGTCATTCGGCGAAATCTAACCGCGCAGGCATGTCCCGCTGCCGCGCTCAGCTGTATAGAACGATGGCGAGCGAAGCGACCGCGACGACACGCCGACGCACTCCTACTGGCGCACCAGTTCCCCAACCCGCTGCTCCACCCGCATCACGAACCGCATCGGTGGCATACTCCCCTGCGCGCCGGTCACCGCGCGCATCGTCAGCACCATCCGGCTCCGCGTGATCCACCCCCGACGCCGGTCGAGCATCACCCACCCCACCACGCTCGCGCCGGCGTCGGCCCCGGCATCCTTCATCACGCCCTTCACACTCACCCACGCAAAATCACCATACCGTGTCAGCGAATCGAGCGTGAACTCGGCGTCGATCCCATCGCCCGGCGCGCCGGCCAGCACCATGTGACGCGTCCACTTCTCATGCTCGCGCACAGGCTGCGAGGGCAATGCGGCCGGCACACGGTCCACCAGTGCCGCCAGCGTTGCGATCGTCGATGCGGCAGACCCTGACGCGTCGTCGAGCACGATCAGTTCGCCGTCGGGCGCCAGCTTCATGCGCAGCGTACGCCCCTGCAGTGCCATGCCGCTGGCGATGCGCGCGCGACGGCTTTCATCACGGCCACCAGTGGCCTTGACGGTCACGCTCTCCACCTGTGACGTGACGACCGCGCCCAGCGTGTCCACCGCATCGACGCGCGAGCGCAGCACGACGGTGGTGCGTGTGCTGACGCGAACCGTGCTGTCGCCGGATGGCATCGTGATCGTGCCCTGTTCGTCCACATCGTGCTCCACGCGCACACGGATCATGTCGCCGGGAAACGGGCGAAGGACGAGTGCCACACGGGCGTCGGTCGGCGGAGTGCGCGAACGCTGGGCGGCGAGGGGGCGGGCACAGGGCACCAGCACCACCGCCATCAGCACCAGAAGGTGTCGCGCGTCAGAAACCGTACGGATCATCACCAACGGGTAAAGCGAGAGGCTGAACGACGGGCTGCGGCGCGGCGAGTTCGCGCGGCGCGACCTGACGACGAAACTGTGCCGCGAAATACCCCTTGGCATCACGCGGTTGTTCCCGCTCCGTCGCACGGACGGCGCGGATCACGTCCGCTTCCTCGGCCAGCGCCGTCACGGTCCGCAGCCAGTCGATCGTCAGTCCCGTGTCCAGCCGGCGAAGGCGGCGCAGCATCGCCGCGTCGAACTCCTCCACCGGGGCGGCAGGGAACCTTTCCACACCGAGGCGGCCCGTGAGCACGCTGGGCCGCGGAAAGTGCACGAACACGGGTTGCGTGAAATGCGGATGACGCACCATCAACTGGCCCTTGGTGAGCGTGGACAACTTGGTCCGCACGGCGGGACTCAGCACGGCATACCCCGGTGTCGCCAGTTCGTCGCCATCCATCCGACCGTACAGCGCCGTGCCGGCATTGCCCACCACCCGCTTGTGCACCTGGCTGCGGAACTGCTGCGCCGAGAACAGCACCATGCCCAGATACCGTCCACGCTCGGCGATGTCGAGCAGCATACGGCGCACATACGTCTCGGGACCGTCGCTGGGCGCGTACTTGTTCAACTCGTCGACGAAGACCACCACGTGATTCACGCCGAGGTCGCGCCGTTCGAGATGCTCGCGCAGCTTGCTGACGACGCGCGCGAAGATCAGACCCTGCGCGTCTTCCTCGAGGTTGGCCACGTCGATCACGTGCACCGATCGATCGGCGAAGCTGCCCCACGGCAGATCGCTCACGTCGGCACCATCGGTGACAAGGCCCGCGCACCGGGTGGCCACGTTCACGAGGCGGTTGCGCACCTTGCGGATGGTGGCCACGTGGTGCGTGCGCCAGGTCTGCGCATCCTTCCGCTCGAGCGCATCGAGCAGGGTGCGGAACCAGTGATCGAGATCCGCGAACGTCTGCACCGTGATGTCGCCGCCAAGCAGCGGATCGCTGAACTTCTGTCCCACGACACGATCGGTGATGAAGTCGATCAGCGCATCGGCCTTCGCGTCGATGTCTTCGCGATCGAGCAGCGTGACGGCGTACTGCAGCACTTCCTTCAGTCCCCACGTCAGCGGCTGCACGTTGTGCTGCAGGTCTTCGTGGCTGCGGATGGTGGCCAGGCCGCGCAGCGCGGCGTCGTACGGCGCGTAATAGCGGACGTTCTGAAACGGTTCAGCGGGTACCTGCAGCTTGTCGTACATCGCCACGTCTTCGGGCGCGAGCGATGCGGGCTGGTCGAGATACAGCAGGTCCGGGCCCTTCACGTTGAAGCAGACCGCGGCCACCGACCCCTTGTCGGCCGGGAAGTGCGCGAAGATCGATTGCAGCAACCACTCCACGGCGCTGGTCTTCGTCGCGAGACCGGACACACCCGTGATGTTCAGATGCGCGGCTTCGGGACCGAGCAAGAAATCCGCGTCGAGGAACACCGGGCTTTCGGTGCCACCCGAGCGATAGAGCCCCACCGGAATCGCCGTCTTGCCGACATAGCTGTCCATGCGCAGGGCGAGTGCGATGTCGTGATCGTCGGCCAGCCAGACGGTGCCCATCGGCACCGGCTGCAGCGGCTCGTCGGGGATGTGACGCAGCACACTCGCCGTGTAGAGGCGGATCTCAGTGCGCTGCGTCGCCATCAGGCCACCATCCGGCTGACCGTCGCGTCCCAGCACATCGTCCAGCGGCGAGAGCATGTCGGTCCAGCTCTGCCCTTCCATCACGACACCGAAGATCTGCGGCACATGCCCGTTCACGGCCACGCTGCCGTCCACGCGCACGATGGTCCCGATGCCAAGGTTGGCATCGAGCGCCGTCCAGAAATGGAACTCGTGCGGCGTGTTGGGCCGGCGTTCGGTGGCCACCACGCGTCCCAGCGGGCGGCGCACCTCGGCATCGGGCATATCGATCATGTCGGGCGGCTGCTGAAGAAAATCACGAAAGTCAGGCGACGGCGCGGAGATACACTTCGCAGTCACGGATGGCGTACGGCATCACGTCCCATCGCGAGTCGGGCCTGGCCAGCGGCGACCGTTCCGCGAGCAACCAGGCGCTGATCGCATCGGCCGTCGCTTCGACCTCACCGGCATGCGCGTCACGCACACCGGTCTCGGCGCGAATCAGGCCGAAGAACGGATCGTGTCCCGCCGCACTGCGCAAGCGCAGGTACCAGGTGAAGAATCGCGGCGTAGCGGAGCTGTCGAGTGCCGCGATCACCGACGTGCGCTGGCCTTCGCCGAGAGCGCTTACCATCGGCAGCACGTCGTCGGGCACGTAGAGCGTGGCATGGCTCTTTACCACGCCCACCACGCCAGCCGCATCCATCATCGTGCGGCTCGTGCGCAGCGAACCATCCACGTACAGAGGCCGATCGGCATGCGCGTCGCACCACGCCTCGCCCATGGAACGCTCCATGTCGTTCCGCACACGCGACAGTGCATCCAGGCTCTGACGCAGCAGCGATGAGGGATGCCGCGACGGCACCGGCTGCCCACCGTCACTGTCGCGCATCGCCTGGCCGCGCGCGGCGAGAATGTCCGACAGCACCAGCCAGGTCTCATCACCGAGCAGCATGCGCGATCCGTACACCGCATGCTGGACATCGGGTGTGCGCCAGGTGGCCATGCGACCGCCTGCATCGCGCGCACGGATCGCGGCGGCAGCGGTGCCGTGCAGCAGTGGAACGCCGTCGATGTAGGCGAGTGTGCTGCTGCGCTGAATCCCGTCGAGAAAGCCCTCGAACGTTGCTCGCGCGGGCTGCGCCACGTCGAACACCTGCAGCCTGCCGCCCACCAGCGCCACCGACGCATGCGCCATCAGCGGCGTATTGTCCATCGCCAGCGCCTCGGTGCGATCGGGGCCTGCGCTGCGCACGCGATCACCCAGCGTGCTGCGCAACGCACTGCGCGCCGACTCCAGCGCGCGCCCTGCCGCCGGCGCTCTGGTGCTCACTCCACGCCGATGTCCCACGCCTGCTCGATATCCTTCTTCGAGTAGGCGCGGAAGGCGGTGAGCGTCTGCGTGCGGACGATGCCCGGCACCTTGGTGAATTCCTCGGTGACGACGTGCGCGATGTCGTCCAGCTCCGGTACTCGCACGATGGCCACCAGATCCCATGCGCCGCTCACCGAGTAGACCTCAGCGACGCCGCGGATTTCGGCCAGTGCGATGGCCGTGTCCTTGATGCTGGAAGGGCCGGCCTGTATCAGCACGATCGTCGTGATCATGATGCGCGGTGTGCGGTGAGAAAAATGATCACGCGGGAACGGACATCATCGAACGGTATGCCGAACAGATGCGCCGTACTGCTTCGAGCACGTCGGCTTCGGCGGCAGCGTAGCTGAGCCGCACCCAGCCCGGCGTGCCGAACGCGGTGCCCGGCACGATGGCGACGTTGTGCTCCTCGAGCATGTGCGTGGCGAAGAGTCCGCCCGCGTCGCCGTCGGTGTTCGGAATCGCGCTCACGTCGATGAAGAAGTAGAACGCGCCCGACGGGTGGATGTACGGCGGCGCCCCCTCCTCGTTCAGGATCGTCATCGCGGCATCGCGGCGCGCACGGAATGCGCGTACCATCGCGGTGATGCTCTCCTCGGCCGCATCCCGCTCGGTCAGCGCGGCGAGCGCCGCATACTGGCTGGGCGTCGAGGCGTTCGATGTGGTGTGGCTCTGCAGGTCGGTCATCGCCTTGGCGACGGCGCGCGGTGCCACGGCCCAGCCGATGCGCCAGCCAGTCATGGCGTACGACTTGGCCACGCCGTCGATGACGATCAGGTTCGAGCGATCGGTGGTGAGCTCGAACGCCGATGCTGCCGGCACTTCGTACGAGATACGACGATAGATTTCATCGCTCAGCACCCACCAGCCCTTTGCGCGGGCGAGCGCAAGGATGTCCTTGAGCACCTGCGCGTTCCACGTGGCGCCGGTCGGGTTGCTCGGCGAGTTGAGCATGATGCCCTTCGTGCGCGGCGTGGCGGCGGCCTCGAGGTCGGCCACGGTCACCTGAAAGCCGTTGGCTGGATCACCAAGCACGGCCACCGGTGTCGCCTTGGCCAGCGCCACGATTTCGACGTAGCTCGTCCAGGCGGGCGTCGGGATCAGCACCTCATCACCCTCGCCGAAAAGACAGAAGCAGGCGTTGAAGAGCGTCTGCTTGCTGCCGTTGCTGACCACCACGTCGAGGGCGACGGGCTTGTCGGACTCGGCGCCCGCCCAGCGGGCAGCGGCGTGGGAGGCGATGGCCTCGCGCAGCGGCAGGATGCCCTCGGTGGCCGTGTACTTGGTCTGGCCGGAGGCGACGGCGCGAGCCGCGGCGGCCTTCACGAAGTCGGGGGTGTCGAAGTCGGGTTCGCCGACGCCCAGGTCGATGATCTGGCGACCCTGCGCCTTCAGCGCCTTGGCCCGGGCGGAGACGGCGAGGGTGGCCGACGGCCGAAGCTGGGCGATGTTCGGGGAGGGAACGAACTCGACGGGCATGCTGGGCAGGTTGGGCGGCGGAGACTTTCTGGGTACCTTGCTGGGCTTCCGTATGCTAATCCGCCGCCGAAAGGCGGCAACGGAGCCAGGTGTCCCGACCATGGGGTCAGACACCCTGGTCGCAGTTCGTTTTTTGACATCCCAGCTCCGTAGCCGCGCGCCGACCCCGGCCGCCGGCATCCGCATTTCCCGCCACGACGAGGCCTTCGTGCCCAAAACAGATACCGACAAGACCGACAAGACAGAAAAGGCCGAGAAGGCCGCGGCCCCCAAGGTCACCCGCAGCCAGCAGGTGGTGCTGACGGCCCCGCCCACCGTGGCAGCAATGGTCTCCCTCGTGCAGCCCGCACTCGAGCGCATCCCGGCCGGCGAGCCTGGCGTGCACCTGCTCGTGCTGGTTCCCGATGCCGATACGGCGCTGGCTGTCGCACAAGCCGTCCTTCCCGCAGGTGATGCCGCCCCGGTGCTGGTCCCCGTGACCTCCGCCGCCCGCGGCGCGCGTCTGCTGTCCAACCCGCCTGCGGCCATCGTCGGCGCGCCGGCCGACATTGCCGCGCTGCTGCCGAGCGGGCTGCTCAAGCTCGACAAGGTGGCGCAGTTCTTCGTACTGCAGGCCGACCTGACGCTCGCGCTCGCCGACGAGGCGATGATCACGACGCTGATGACCGAGCTGCCGAAGGACGGCCCGCGCACGCTGAGCATGGCCGGCGAGACCGACGCCGTCACGGCGTTCGCGAAGTCGTACATGAAGCGTCCGCGTCGCGTGGGTGACGACGTCGTGGCCGACGGCAGTGCGCCGATCAGCCTGCAGTACGTGCTGGTCAGCGCCGGTACGCGCACCGCCGCGCTTCGTCGCGTGCTGGACGCAGCGAATGCCGCCTCCACGATCGTCGTGGCGCCGGAAGCGGCGCAGGTGGCTGAAGCCAACGCCGCCCTGCGCGCGCTGGGCTACACCGCCAGCGGTGACGTGCAGGCCACGATGGGCACGGTCGAGACGCACAGCGTGCTGCGCGTGCTGTACGACGTACCGTCCACGCGTGCCGCGCTCGATGCGGCAATGGGCGGACATCCGGCGCAGACGATCGCACTGGTGACGCCGCGCCAGGTGGCGCATCTGCGCTCGCTGCTCACGGGTGGTTCGCTGACGTACTTCGTGCTGCCTGACACCATGGCCTTTGCCGTGGGCCGCGATGGCGCGCGCATGGGCGAACTGCGCAAGATCCTCGCGGACGGCGTGAGCGCCCGCGAGCTGGCAGCGCTGGAGCCGTTGCTCGAAGACAACGATGCGATGGAAATCGCCGCCGCTGCCCTGCGCCTGCTGGAGCGTGAGCGCGAGACGGCGAAGGCGCTGCGCATCGGCGTCACGACCGCACAGCCGAAGGAAGTGAAGCGTGCGCTGGCCGCGGGCGCCGCACAGGAATCAGCGGGCGTGTCGCACGATGCACCGATGACGGACAGCGCACCCGTGGCTGCACCGCGCAACGATGGTCCGCCACCGGAGTTCCAGGTGCTGTGGTTCAACATCGGCAACGATGATGGCGCCACGGCGTCGTCGTTCGTGGGAGCCATCACCGGCGAGAGCGGTCTCGATCGCAGTGTGGTCGGCACCATCGACATGCGCGACAGCCACACGCTGGTGGAAGTGAGCGGTGCGCACGCCGAACAGATCGTGGCGGCGATGAACGCCAGCACGATGCGCAATCGTCAGGTGATCGCGCGCATCGACCGCGCCGGTCCGCTGCGTTCGTCGACGCAGCGCGGCGCACCGCCGCGTCGCGGTGCCAATGATCGTCCATCGAGCGGATTCTCCCGCGATCGTGGCGATCGTCCGGCACGTCCGTCGTTCCGTCGTGAGGAAGGTGGCGCACCGCGTGAAAAGAGCGGCTATCCGCGTCGCGACGACGGGGATCGTCCGGCACGTCCGTCGTTCAATCGCGACGATCGGCCGGCCCGTCCGTCGTTCGGCCGTGAGGATCGTCCGGCACGTCCGTCGTTCGGTCGCGATGATCGTCCGGCCCGTCCGCCGCGTGAGGGTGGGTTCAGTCGCGAGGAGCGTCCGTCGCGTCCGGCGTTCAGCCGCGATGATCGTCCCGCACGTCCGCCGCGTGAGGGTGGCTTCTCACGCGATGATCGTCCGGCACGTCCGCCGCGCAGTGGTGGATTCAGCCGTGACGAGCGTCCGGCGCGTCCGGCGAGCGGTGGCTTCACGCGTCCGCCGCGTGACGGTGGTGCACCGACCGGTCGTGGCTTCACGCGCGATCGTGGCGATGCACCGAGCGGTCCGCGCACCGAAGGCAATGAGTTCGCCGAGCGCGCCGAACGGCTGCGCAACTCGCGTCCGAAGCCGCGCACTGAGGACTGAGCACCTTGAGTGATGGCTTCGTCACGTCCTCCGGCGGTTGGATCGAGGTGATCGCCGGAGTGATGTTCAGCGGCAAGAGTGAAGAGCTGATGCGGCGTGTGCGGCGTGCCACCATCGCCCGCAAGCGTGTGCAGGTGTTCAAGAGTCATCTCGACGATCGCTACGCCGGGTTGTACAACGTCTCCAGTCACGATGGTCGTGACCTGCTGGCCAACCCGGTGGACTCGGCGTCACAGATCGCGCAGCAGCTCGACTCGATGGCGCAGGTGGTGGCGGTGGACGAGGTGCAGTTTCTCGACGCCGGCATCATCGCGCTGGCGACGGCGCTGGCGGAGCGGGGCCGGCGGGTGATCCTCGCCGGCATCGACACCGACTTCCGCGGTGAGCCGTTCGGGGCGATGCCGCAGTTGATGGCGGTGGCCGAGGCGGTGACCAAGCTGCACGCGATCTGCGTGTTGTGCGGCAACCCGGCGAGCAGGAATCAGCGGTTGATCGACGGCAAGCCGGCGCGCTGGGATTCACCGACCATCATGGTGGGAGCGGCGCAGTCGTACGAAGCGCGGTGCCGGGCCTGTCATCGGGTGGTGCGTGATGATGCGACGCAGGTACCGCTGCTGTAATCGTGTGGTCGAATGCAGCACGCCCCGCCGGTCATGATGACCGGCGGGGCGTGCTGTGTTCGTCGATCAGGGCGTCGGCGTGAGGCGCGCCATCATCGTGCCGATGTCGAAGCCGACGGGGTCGACTTCCATGTAGCGGTTGTCGAGATATCGGCCGGTCGTCGGGAAGTACGGCGGCGGCCGCAGGTTGGCGCAGCGATCGTAGGTGTACTGCTTGATGTACCCGGTGCCACCTGAGGTGCCGACGGCACCGCGCGCTTCCTGAATCAGGCCGCCGAGCAGCAACAGGCAACCGCGACCCCAGTCGATACCGTTGCAGACATTGCCCGTCGTCGGGCCCCATGCGTGATTTTCGACGCGGAACGAGGTGCTCATTGCCATGATCACCGCGTGAATGGTCAGGTCTTTCGAGTCGTCGAGCAGGCGGCGGTTGGACTGCGCCGTGCTTCCCTTGAACGAGTCCACCTGATTGTTCAGCATGTTGTCCGCGACCACGACGTCACGCTCCGACAGCAGCCCGAGCACGTCGACGCAGCGGCCGGTGGTCGCCGGGTTGGTGCCGTACCGGATGTCGTCGAGAATGATCGCCGATCCGGTGGTCCGCAGCGTCACACGCCCGACCAACAGGCCGCTGACACCAGTGGTGCCGGTCACGTGGATCACACCGCGCGCGCCGGGATTCACCGAGCGATGCAGCGGGAAGAGGTACGGCGCCTCGAGCGGACGTCGTGCCGTGACGCGCGCGTCGATCGTGCCGCCATAGGTGGACCACGTGCCGATGCCGTCGCCGGTGGCACGGAAGGTCGTGGCCGTCCCGCCCTTCACGCCGGTTGACGAAGCGGTGTTGTCGAACAGTTGCGGCGATCCGGGCAGGAAGCACTGCGAGCGGTTGTTCGCGATGCTGCCGGTGCGCGACATGATCGCCTGCACGTCGGCGTCACTCAAGGAACCCGTGCGAAACTGCAGGTTGTCGAGCACCGTGCTGTTGAAACCTGCGCCCGGCTGGGCGGCCAGCCACGATCGACTGCGGCTACCCGGCGTGTTTTCATGCGCGCTGATCGGGAAGAAGCGTTCGACACCATTCACCGTGAGCCACTCGCCGCACAACGCGCGGCGCTGCGCGATGAGGGACGGATCGGCATCCTGATCGCCTCGCAACCAGGTCGACGCGACGCCGGTATTCAGCGTATACACACGGACGAACCCGTCCTGCGGATCGGTGGCGCTGCCGTCGTTGTCGATGTCCACGTTCACGAATTCGATGCGCATGCGAACCTGCGTCTCGGTGCCGGCGTTGGGCGCCGTGAAGTTGAGACGACCGCTGGTGGCATACCCCGCGAGATCCGACAATGCGGCTGGCGCCGGCAACGTGATCGGCTTCGCGTTCTGCGTGTAGCCCTTCCAGAAATCGGCCTGGCTGGGCTGAATCACGATCCGGGCCGTACCGAAGTCGTCGCGGAACTGTGCGGAGAACGGCAGTGATCCCTTGTTCATGATACGCACCGTATCGTTCGACCAGGTCGGACCGAAAATCACGTCGCCGTTGCCGAACCAGATCGGGCTGCCTGCATTGTTCTCGCGATTGGACCAGTACGCGAACCGGGAGAAGTTCTCCTGCGCCAGTTCGAGACGGCGCACTACCTTGCCTCCCGAATTGTCCGTCGCCTGCGCGATCACGGATCCGAATGCACCGAACTGTCCGGAGGTTGCACCGGACGGACCCGCCCAGACCCGCACGCTGATGTTGGGGATCGGCTCGCCGGCGGCGTCCTTGAGCACACCACCGTTGAAGGTGATTTCGCGGTAGCCGGTTTCCGGCATCGCGTTGGGATCGGCGTTGATGTAGCTCTTGCCCATCTGCAGCGCCGCGTCGGCGGCGTACTGCAGGTCGGCGGCGCGGTTGGAGAGGCCCGCACCGATGCGCGTGCCGCTGGCCAGGTACACGGCGGAGAGGGCCAGTGCACCAAGCGCAATGGTGAGAATCAGCGTGACGATGATCGCGACGCCGCGACGATTCGCGAGGCGTGCCACCGGCGGGCAGGCCGGCAGGTGCCGTGATGGAGAGCGCATCATGGGATCAGGATGGAGGAGATGGCCGTCAGCGCGGACGGCGCTGGGGTACAATCGAGTGCGCTGATGGCGTACTCGTACTGCGTGGCCGGCAGCACGGTGCTGTCGGTGTAGTTGAGCGTCGCGAGACCAGCCCCCGGGATGTTCACGAGCGGCTCGCGCCAGTCGGTGGTGCCGGCAACGCGCCGGTAAATGGCGTACATCTCGACATCACGCTCACCGGTCAGCTCGTCGGTACTCGCGGCCCAGGTCAGCCGCACGGCTTTCAGGCCACTGATGATGATGCTGGCCAGAGCCGGAGTTCCCGGTGCCAGCGGTGTGTCACCGCACTGCGCACGCTGCAGCAGCCCCTGATTCGCGAGCCGCACATTGCGCGTGAGGGTGTCGACGACGTGTCCACCGCGCGGATTCTTGTAGACGCTGATCAGGTTCATGCGCACGATGGCAACCGAGTCGATGCGCGCCGCCACGCCAGTATCGGCAGCCGTGCCATGACGCGACACCGTGTGCACGAGCGGCAGCTGCGACGCCGGAATCTCGATCAGCGAACCGGCAGCGCTGCGCTTGTAGTACTGGAAGATCGGCTGTCCGCTGAAGCGCATCAGGTTGCGCGCCACGATCTCCTCGGCCTGCCGGTTCACCTTGCGGCGCAGTGTGTACAACGACGCACCGCTCACCGGCGCCGACCCTGTATCGGCCACCGCGTAGTAGCTGATCGTTTCGGCGTTGCTGACGTACGTGGCGGTCGGGTAGGAAACGCTCGAATTGGGCAGCGTCACCTGCGTGCCGGTGGACAGCGAGCCGAGGGCCGTGCTGTCGGCATCGGGATCATAGAACACCGCCACCAGGTCGGCCGCGCGGGCCGTGACCATGTTGGCGTTGAACGTGACCGCATCGACGGCGCTGCGCACCACCAGCGGCTGACCGTCGAACACCCCGACGCCGGTGTTGCGGAGATCCTGGTCCACGGCGTCAGCCGCGAACACGGCGGAGCGCGTGGCGTCGGTGCGCCCGGAGGTATCACTGACGGCGCGCGTCTGCGCCCGGTACAGCGGCGCAGCGAGGCCGATCAGCACCAGCGTCACCACCATCGCGACGAGCAGTTCGATCGTCGTGAAGCCGCGTCGCACCGCGGAAACCTGCATCGTTGACGTTTGCATCAGAAGGCTGCCACCGTGGAGGACTTGGAGACCATCTGGGTACTGCCGGGCGTCGAGACGCGCACGGTCACCGTCCGGAAATCGACGGTGTCCGACGGCGTGCCGCCGGTGCGCGTGACTTCGGTGACGCGCACGAAACCGGGATATCCCGGGATCAACGATTCCGTGACTGCCATGCTGTCGATCGAGGCGTAGGGCACCGCCGAGCGCACCGCTTCCAGGCGGACGCCAGCCAGCTGCTGCGCCTTGGTGAACGAGCGCACCTTCGACTCGGTCTGCTGATAGCGCACCGTGAAGCCCGCCATCGCCAGCAGCGCCGTCGACAGGATCACCGACGCGACCACCACTTCGATCAGCGTGAAGCCATCACGATTGCCACGGGCGACGCGACGTGTCGTGACCGACGGGGCGCGGCGTGCGGAAGAGATCAGGCGCATCAGATACCTGCCCGGACCCATTGGGCCCCGTTGTATTTGTATCCGTCGGCACGACCGGTGCTCTGCGTGATCATGACGGCGCGCGCGGCACCGGGATCGGAAGGCCTGGCGGAGAACACGACGATGCCGTCCGAGCTCGCCGCACCGTTCCGGCGGAAGATCACGGACTGGTAGGTGTCCAGCACTTTCGTGCGCGTGAAGGCCACCGTGCCGCTGATGCCATCCAGCGCGCTCGGTGCGGCGACGAACTTCACGCCCGGCTCCAGCGCCATCCACACCATGCGATCACCGGTGTCGTAGGTGCTGGAATTGTTCTTGTCCTCGACGAGTCGTAGTCGCGAGTTCGTCTGGTCGATGCTCACGATCACGTTGTGCTGCTTCGTCAGCGCGGTGCGTTGCGCCTGAATGCAGAGCATGGTCACCTGCCGCAGCGCCGCGTCACTGCGCGAGCGGGAAAGGTCCATGCGCGGAATGGCCATCCCCCCGATGATCGCCATGATCATCAGGGTGGACAGAAGCTCGATCATCGAGAAGCCGCTGCGTCGCGACATCTGCATTGGGGGCCTGCCAGGGCTGCGGGTTGGGACTGTCACGCCAACAGACGAGCCCGGCAAACAGAGGTAACGGCCGAGTTCGTCATGGTACGTCGGTGGGTGGGGTCCCCCCGAGGCGGGTGGGCCGCCGGGGGCCTGCGGTACCGCGTCATCCGACCGTCAGGCACGCCCTCGCGCCCAGCGGCTGCCATCGAAGCGCCAGAGCTGGACGAGGCCGCCTCTTTTGCTCACCAGCACCGCCCGCCAGGCCTCCGGTGCGCCCGGATCGCTGGTCAGGTACAACACGAAATCCGTCGCGGGACCGCCGACCGGGCGGAACGACACGATCCGGGCGCCGAAGATCGGGCCCGGCAGTGGCGTGGGTGGATCCAGGATGTCCGTCGTGGCGTCGAGCGCCGTCCACGACACCGGCTCGGCCGGGTCGTGGCGTCCATTGCCGTTCAGGTCGTGCACCGTCCCCAGTCGCTTGCGGACGGAGTCCACCTGCACCAGCACGGCGTGCCGCTGCTGCCGCGCGGCGCGGCTGGCGGCCACGAACACCAGCGTCGCCCGGCGTGCCATCGAGTCGGAGCGATACCGCGTCAGGTCCACCTTCGTCGCGGCGAATGCCGTGAGCAGGGTCAGGACCAGCAACACCACGAGCAATCCGACGAAGGATTGACCGCGGCGCAGCGAGCGGGAGAAGTCGGACAAGGCGTGGCTCCGGGAGGTTCGATTCAGGCGTTCACCGAAGGACGCACAGGTGAGGGCTGGGCAACGTCGCGGCTGCCACCCAGTCGCAGAGCGCGCCGCTGCCCCTTCCCCGGCCCGGGTGCAATCGCCCTGCGGCGTGGGCTACGTTCGCC
The DNA here is from genome assembly GCA_043788935.1 of Gemmatimonadaceae bacterium. Taxonomy (GTDB): domain Bacteria; phylum Gemmatimonadota; class Gemmatimonadetes; order Gemmatimonadales; family Gemmatimonadaceae; genus JACMLX01. The sequence continues at coordinate 24,323 of JAYWIJ010000116.1, forward strand.
ACGTTCACCTGCGCCTGCCCCCGATCCCGAATGCCCCCGATGTCCCCGTCGTCCGGTTCCCAGTGGGTGAAGTGCTCCGACTTCGGGAGCGAGCTCGAGGCCAGCATTGCCGTCGCCGTCCTCGATACTGCGGGCATCCCGGCAATCATCCGGAGCAACGACTCGGTGGGGCTCTTCGGCTCCGCCTTTCAGGGCTATTCGGCGATGGGCGTGTCGCTGATGGTGCCCTCGGCGGCGCTGGCGGCAGCACGGACCGTCCTCGCCAACGCCACGCCGGCCGCGGAAGACATGGACATGGACAGCCCACAGGACGCCTGAGTGCTGCTGGTCGCGCTGACGGGGAACATCGCTGCCGGCAAGTCGAGCGTCGCGTCGCAGTTGGTGAGCCGAGGCGCGACGCTGGTGGACAGCGACATGGCGGCCCGGCAGGCTGTCGCACCCGGCACTCCGGCACTCGCTGCCATCATCGAACGGTTCGGCGCCGGCATGCTGCAGCGCGACGGAAGCCTCGACCGGGGCCTGCTGGGCCGTCTCGTCTTCGGCGATGCCGCCGCACGGCAGGCACTGGAAGCCATCGTGCACCCGGCCGTGGAGGCGACGCGTGTCGCTGCGGTCGGCGCGGCGCGCGCTGCCGGTGCACGCATCGTGGTCTGCGACATCCCGCTGCTCTTCGAGGCCCGGCTCGCCTGGCAATTTCCACGGATCCTTCTGGTGGACGCGCCGGCATCGGTGCGCGTCGCGCGGCTGGTCGAGCACCGCGCCATGTCGACCGACGATGCCGCGGCGCGTGTGAACGCGCAGCTCAGCGCATCGCTCAAAACGCCGCGGGCCGACGTGATCCTCGGCAACGACGGGTCACCGGCGGAGCTCGCGTCGGCGGTGGATCGTGCCTGGGCGCGCCTCGTCGCATGGGCGGCGTGACGGAGCCGGACGCGCACGCGGTGCTGCCACGACCTCGTCACGCGCGGCAGCGGCGCACTACGAACTTCCCGCACCGTGCGCTAAACTCTGCCGGACCTACATCACCCGTCTTTTTGGAGCACCACGTGTCGCACATTCCCGCCCATCTCCAGTACACGAAGGACCACGAGTACGTCGCCGGCGACGCCGATGCCGACATCGTGACCATCGGGATCACCGATTACGCACAGGGCGAGCTGGGCGACATCGTGTACCTCGACCTGCCGAAGGTCGGCGCCACGTTCGCCGAGCACGCCGTGTTCGGCACGATCGAAGCGGTGAAGGCCGTGAGCGAGCTCTACTCACCGCTGGCTGGTGAGGTCGTGGAAGTGAATCCGCGTCTCGACGGCGAGCCGGCGCTGGTGAACAGTGATCCGTTCGGCGATGGCTGGATGATCAAGATGAAGATCGCCGACAAGGGCGCCCGCGCGGGCCTGATGACGGCCGACGCCTACAAGTCGCTGCTCGGCGAGTAACGCCTGCTGCTCGTGAAATGCAAAGGGCCGGCTCCAGTGACTGGAGCCGGCCCTTCGTGCGTCGATGTCGTCGCGATCAGGCCTGCGCGTACTCCTCCATCGGGAGGCAGCTGCACACCAGATTCCGGTCGCCGAACGCGCTCTCGATCCGCCCCACCGTCGGCCAGAACTTCGCCGCACGCACCCACGCTGCCGGGAACGCCGCCTGCTCGCGCGGATACGCGTGCGTCCATGTATCACTGATCACGGCGCTGGCGGTGTGCGGCGCATGCTTCAGCGGATTGTCGTCACGCGGCAGCTCGCCGCGCTCCACCTGCGCGATCTCCTCGCGGATGCTCAGCATCGCCTCGCAGAACCGATCGAGTTCCGCCTTGTTCTCGCTCTCGGTCGGCTCGATCATCAGCGTGCCGGCCACCGGGAAGCTCACCGTCGGCGCATGGAATCCGTAATCCATGAGACGCTTGGTGATGTCTTCCACCTCGATGCCCGCGCTCGCCTTGAGCGGACGCGGGTCCACGATGCACTCGTGCGCCACCGTGCCGTTGGGGCCCTGATAGAGCACCGGGTAGGCGTGCTGCAGGCGCTTCGCGACGTAGTTGGCATTCAGGATCGCGACCTTCGTGGCATAGGCCAGGCCTTCGGCGCCCATCATGCGGATGTACAGGTAGCTGATGGGCAGGATGCTCGCGCTGCCGAACGGCGCCGCACTCACCGCCCCCGAACTGAGCGCCGTACCGAGGCCCGCCGGTGCGTGACCGGGCAGGTGCGGCACCAGATGCGCAGCCACACCGATCGGGCCCATGCCCGGCCCGCCGCCGCCATGCGGAATGCAGAACGTCTTGTGCAGGTTCAGATGGCAGACGTCCGCGCCGACGTCACCGGGACGGCACACGCCGACCATCGCGTTCATGTTCGCGCCATCCATGTACACCTGACCGCCATGCGCATGGATCTCGGCGCAGATGTCGGCGATGTCGGCCTCGAACACCCCGTGCGTGCTGGGATACGTGACCATCAGCGCCGCGAGGTTCGCCGAATGCTCGGCGACCTTCGCCTTCAGATCCGCGACGTCGATGTTGCCGTTGGCCGCAGTCTTCACCGCCACCACTGTCATTCCGCACATCACCGCGCTGGCCGGGTTGGTGCCATGCGCACTGGCCGGGATCAGGCACACCGTACGATGGCCCTCGCCCCGCGCCTGATGGTAGCGACGGATCGTCAGCAGACCCGCGTACTCACCCTGTGAGCCCGCATTCGGCTGCAGCGACACGGCGGCAAAGCCCGTCACGTCAGCCAGCGCCGCTTCCAGCTCCTCGAACATCTGCGCATAGCCCTGCGCCTGTTCGCGCGGGGCGAACGGGTGCAGCTGGCCGAACTCGGCCCACGTCACCGGATACATCTCGGTGGCGGCGTTGAGCTTCATCGTGCAGCTGCCAAGCGCGATCATCGAATGACAGAGCGAAAGGTCCTTCGCTTCGAGCTGCTTGATGTAGCGCAGCATCGCCGTCTCGCTGTGGTGCGTATTGAACACCGGGTGCGTCATGAACGACGACGCACGCGCGAAGCGCTCGTCGTAACGCGGCGCCACGTCGGCGGCCAGCGCGTCGATGTCGAGCCCTGACGCCTCGCCACCATTGAAGATCGTGAGCAGCGTCGCCACGTCGGCCAGCGACGTGGTCTCGTCGAGCGACACGCCGATGGAGCCTTCGCTGAGGCGACGCAGGTTCACGCGATGTGTCACGGCAGCGGACATGATGTCCTGCATGCCATGCACGCCGACTTCCACACGCACTGTGTCGAAGTAGTGATCGTGCAGCACCTGCAGACCGAGCTTGTCGAGGCCTGCCACGAACGTTCCGGTGAGGCGCTGGATGCGTCGGGCGATGCGCGTGAGTCCCTGCGGGCCGTGGTACACGCCGTACATGCTCGCCATCACCGACAGCAGGACCTGCGCCGTGCAGACGTTGCTCGTGGCCTTCTCGCGGCGGATGTGCTGCTCGCGCGTCTGCAGCGCCATGCGCAGCGCCGGTGCCCCGTGGCTGTCGCGGCTCACGCCGATGATGCGCCCGGGCAGCAGGCGCTTGAATTCGTCGCGTGTTGCGAAGAATGCGGCATGTGGCCCGCCGTAGCCCATCGGCACACCGAAGCGCTGGGCACTGCCGACGGCGATGTCGGCGCCCCACTCACCCGGCGGCGCCAGCAGCGTCAGCGCCATCAGGTCGGTGGCCGCCGTGACCAGCGCGCCCACCGCGTGTGCACGGTCGCAGAACGCGGAGTAGTCCACCACGGCACCATCAGTGGTGGGATACTGGATCAGCGCGCCGAAGAACTCCGTGGTGAGTTCCGCCGACATCGCGTCACCCACGACCACGTCCCAGCCGCGCGACTCCGCACGCGTCTGCACCACGGCGATCGTCTGCGGATGACAGTCACTGGCGACGAAGAACTTCGTCCGGTTGCCGCTCACCGCTCCGTGCGACAGCGCCATCGCCTCGGCCGCCGACGTGGCCTCGTCGAGCAGCGACGCGTTGGCGATCGGCAGCCCGGTGAGGTCGATCACCATCGTCTGGAAGTTGAGCAGCGCTTCGAGACGTCCCTGCGCAATCTCTGCCTGATAAGGCGTGTAGGCGGTGTACCAGCCCGGGTTCTCGAGCACGGTGCGCTGCACGACGGCAGGCACGATCGTGTTGCAGTACCCCTGGCCCAGATACGACGTGAAGACCTGATTCTTCGCGGCGATGCCCTTGAGGCGCGTGATCGCGTCGAACTCGCTCTCGGCCGCCGGCAGATTGAGCAGCCGGCGGAAGCGGATCGACTCGGGGATGGTCGCGTCGATCAACGCGTCGAGCGTCGGGTAGTCCAGCGTCTCGAGCATCGACGCCACTTCGGCGGGCGTCGGTCCGATGTGACGCTGAATGAAACTGCCCGCGTCATCGAGTGCAGCCGGTGCGGCGGAGGCGGAACGGACGGGAACGGCCATGCGGCGAAACTCCACAGGGCGCCCGAAGCGCACGCCCGATCGTCAGATTGATATCGAATGGCGGCGCCGACGGACTCTCCAGCCGACGCCACTGAAACGTAATCCCCACGAGCGACCACAGCGGTGGCCGATTTCCCCTTGCTACAAGCCCACCTGACACCCCACGCCCTGTGGAGCAGCTCCGTGCGGCTGATGCGCAGCCCTGCCCGGGACGCCGCCACGAACATGGCGATGGACGAGGCCATGCTGCTGGCGGCCGCCGAGACGGGCGACACATGGCTCCGGCTTTACAGTTGGGATCGACCTTCCGTTTCCTTCGGCCGCAATCAGCGCGCCGAGGGCGTCTACTCGGACGTGCGCTGCACCGCGGCGGGGATTCCGGCGGTACGTCGCCTGACGGGAGGGCGGGCGCTCCTCCATGCCCGCGAGGTGACGTACAGCGTCGCCGCCCCGACCAGCGTCGCCCCGACCCTGCGCGGCGGCTACGAGGCGATCAACGCGCTCCTCCTCGACGCGCTGCGGGCGCTCGGCGTTCCGGTCGAGGCGGCGTCGCCAACCGGGCGCACACCCAGTCCCGGCCTGGCGCCCTGTTTCGAGACGCCAGCGGCGGGAGAGCTGGTCGTCGGTGTTCAGAAGCTCGTCGGGTCGGCGCAGCACCGGGACGCGACGGCCTTCCTGCAGCACGGGTCGATCCTGCTGGATGACGACCAGCCGCTCCTGCACACCATCGCGCTCCAGCCGCTGCCGACGGTGCCCGCGCCGGCCACGCTGTGCCAATTCGGGATCACCGATCCTGCGGTCGTGACGGATTCCATCGTCGCGGCGCTGCGCCGCGCAGCGACGGGCGATATCGTCGTGTCAGAAGATTCGGCGATACCGCAGCATCACCTCACCGAGGCGCTGCGTCGCTATCGTGATCCTCTCTGGACCTGGCGGCGCTGATGTCGTCCGGGCCACCACCACAACCGACCGATCGATGACGGGTCACCACCCACTCCGCCTGCTGTCAGTGCTTGCTCTCGTGGCCTGCTCCGGCGGAGGCGACAAGCCGTCGTCGCCGGCCGAAGGCAGCAGCGGCGGCACCATCGTGATTTCGACACCGGGCGAGCCGGACAACCTGCTCCCGCCGATCACGGTCACCGGCACGGGCCTGCAGGTGAATGACCTGATCTACCAGCGCCTGGCCATCGTCGGCGATTCACTGCAGACCGTGGGCGACGCGCAGTTTTCGCGCGATCTCGCCACCGGGTGGACGTGGGCCCCCGACTCGCTCTCGATCACCTTCGCGCTCGATCCGGCGGCACGCTGGCATGACGGCACGCCGGTCCGCGCCGCCGACGTGGTCTTCAGCTTCGCCCTCTACACCGACCCCAAGACCGCGTCGCCCGCAGCACCGCTGCTGGCAAACATCGCGTCGCTGACGGCCTCCGATTCGCTCACCGTCGTCGCCAAGTTCAGGAAGCGGCGTCCGGAAGCGTTCTTCGAGCTGACGCACCAGCTGGTCATCCTGCCGCAGCATCTGCTGAAGGATGCGGATCGCGCCAAGCTGGCATCGTCGCCGCTCGCGACGAAGCCCGTCGGCAGTGGCCCGTTTCGCGTGGTCGAGTGGGTTCCCACGCAGCACGTCGCGCTGGCGGCCGACACCACCGGCGGACGGCGTCGGGCGCAGCTCGATCGGGTGCTGTTCACATTCGCCTCCGACCCAGCCACGGCGTACACGCGCGTTGCCACGGGGGAAGCTGACGTGTTCGAGGCGGTCCGCCCTGACAAGGTCGCCGAGGTGCAGGCCAACGCGCAGCTCCGTCTCGTGATCGGGCCGATGCTGGACTACAACTTCCTCGGTTTCAACATGCGTGACTCGGCCAATCGCGGCCCGCACCGGATCTTTGGCGATCGCACCGTGCGCCGTGCGTTGACGATGGCCACCGATCGCCGCAGCATCGTCGCCAACATCTTCGACACGCTCGCCGTGCAGGCGCGCGGGCCCTTCACGTCAGCGAACGTCAGCAACGATCCCACGCTCAAGCCGCTGCCGTTCGCGGTCGACAGCGCCAACGCGCTGCTCGATGCCGCGGGCTGGGTGCGCGGCCCGGACAGCATTCGTGCCAGGAACGGCATGCCGCTGGCATTTTCCATGATCGTGCCGACGTCGAGCTCCGCACGCATGCGCGCCGCCGTCCTGCTGCAGGAACAGTTCCGCCGCGTCGGCGTGGATGCACGGATCGATGCCATGGACTATCCCCGGTTCATCGAGCGATCGACACAGAGGCGCTACGACGCATTGATCAACCAGTTGTCTCCTGACCCCGGCATCAGCAGCGTGAACGACACCTGGACCTCCGCTGGTGCGGCGCCCGGCGGTAACAATCACGGCAACTATCGCAATCCCGCCTTCGACGCGCAGGTGGACAACGGACTCGCCGCGTTCGATCCTGCCGTGATGCGCGTGCACTTCGCCAAGGCCTGGCGGATCATTGCGGACGACGCCCCCGCCATCTGGCTCGCCGAACCGCGACGTGTGATGGCGGTGCACAAGCGCATTCAAACCACCGGTCTGCGCCCGGGCGCATGGTGGGCCGGCATCGCGCGGTGGAACATCCCTGCCGATCAGCGCCTCGCGCGCGACGTGCCTGCAGCGGGCGCCGCACGCTGAGTTTCGCACCACCGCCGCACGACGCGTGCGTGCGCTGATCCAGCGCATCCTGCAGGGCCTCGTGGTGGTGGCGATCGTCGCCACCGCCACGTTCGTGCTGGTCCGGCTCGCGCCCGGGGATCCGTTCGCCGGTGCGCTCGAGAACACGCGCCTCACGCCGGCGATGCGCGCGCAATGGCGCAGCGCGTATGGGCTCGATGGCAGCATCGCGACGCAATACGTCCGCTGGATCGGCGCGCTGCTGCACGGTGATCTGGGCTGGTCGGTGTCCACCAATCAGCCGGTCACGCGCGCGATTCTGCAGGCGCTCCCGTACACATTGCAGCTGATGGGAATCGCCCTGCTGCTCTCGTTCGCCATCGGTATGATGCTCGGCGCGTATCAGGCGGCGCGCCGCGACAAATTTCCGGATCACGCCATCGGCACGCTGACGCTCGTCGGCGGATCGATGCCCGATTTCTGGCTCGCGCTCGTGCTGATGCTGGGCGGAGCGTTCTGGCTGCGTCTCTTGCCCGCGGGTGGCGCGGCGGATCCGCTGCTGCCGGTGAGTGCATCAGGCGCGACGATCATCATCGACCGCCTCCGCCACCTCGCGCTGCCGGTGCTCACGCTGGTGATCCTCATCACCGCACCAGTCGCTCGACAACAGCGGATGGCACTGCTCGATCGGTTGCGCGCCGAGTGGGTGCGGACAGCAGTGGCCAAGGGTGTGACGCCTCGGCGCGTGTTCCGGCGGCACGCGTGGCGCACCGCACTCGGACCGGTGATCACGCTTGGCGGCCTCGCACTGCCGGCACTCGTCGGCGGCGCCGTGTTCGTGGAACGCGTCTTTGCGTGGCCCGGCATGGGACGTCTCGCGGCCGGTGCCATCGGTACGCGGGACTATCACCTCGTGGTCGGCTGCGTGATCACCGGGGCGGTGATGGTGGTGGTCGGTTCCACGCTGGCCGATCTGCTGGTGATGCGACTCGATCCGCGCGCCGCTGATCAGGACGCGGACGACCGGATGGTGGCCAGATGACGGCGGCGTCTTCCGACGCGATTACGTGGCGTGGCATCCTGCAGCACCTGCGTGCCGATCGACGCAGCATGCTCGCCATCGCGGCACTCGTCACGCTGACGGTGCTGGCGCTGATCGGGCCACTGCTCGTTGCGCACCAGCCGTACGAGCAGCTCGACATCACGAACCTCGTGCACGCCCGGCCCAGCCGTGACCACCTGCTGGGCACCGACATCTTCTCACGCGACGTTCTGTCACGCGTGCTGAGCGGTGGTCGTGTGTCACTGGCCGTCGCGCTGAGCGCCGTGTTCATCGAAACGCTGGTGGGTGTGGCGTGGGGACTGGCGGCCGGGCTCGTGGGTGGCGTGCTCGACACGATCATGATGCGCAGCGTCGATGCGGGGCTCAGCGTGCCGCGTGTGCTGCTGCTGCTCGCGATTCTCGCCGCCGTGCCGATGATTCCGCTGTGGGGCCTCGTGGTGATCCTTGGCCTGACGGGATGGTTTGGCATCGCGCGTCTCGTGCGCAACGAGGTGCGCAGCGTGCGCAATGCCGACTTCGTGACCGCCGCGCGCAGCCTCGGCGCCTCGCCGCTGCGTCTCGCGCTCCGGCATCTGCTCCCGCATGTGAGCGGACCGGTGCTGGTGTCCTCGACGCTGGCCGTGGGACAGGTGATCGTCCTTGAGGCCGGGCTCAGCTTCCTTGGCATCGGCGTGCAACCTCCGCAGGCGAGCTGGGGCAACATCATCGGTGACGGCAACGAGTTCATTGCCAGTGCGCCATGGGTGTCGCTCGCACCCGGCGTGTGCCTCGTCATCGTCGTTCTCGCCGTCAGTGCACTCGGTGACGGGTTGCGCGACGCGCTCGCTCCCCGGCAGCTTCCCCGGACATGACCGCCTCCAGCGCACCACCAGCCGATGCCCAGCTCTCGTTGCGCGATGTGCGCGTCACGTTCCGCACGGCCGACGGCCTGATCACGCCGGTCGATGGTGTGTCGTTCGACATCGCGCGCGGCGAGACGCTGGCGCTGGTGGGCGAGAGCGGCTGCGGCAAGTCGCTCACCGCCCTGACGATCCTGCGCCTCATCGATGCACCGGGCCGCATCGAGCCAGGCAGCCGCATTCTGTTCGAGGGCCGCGACGTGCTGACGCTCGCCGACCGCGACCTGCGCAGCATCCGCGGGCGACAGGCCGCCATGATCTTTCAGGAACCGATGACGGCGCTGAATCCGGTGTACTCCGCCGGTGAGCAGATCGCCGAGGTGGTGCGCACGCACACCAAGGCCAGCCGCAGCGAAGCGTGGGACAAGGCGGTGGCGATGCTCGGCGCGGTGGGTATTGCGTCGCCGGACATCAGAGCGAAGCAGTACCCGCATCAGCTCTCCGGCGGCATGCGGCAGCGCGTGATGATCGCGATGGCGCTGGTGCTGAACCCATCACTGCTGATTGCCGACGAGCCCACCACCGCGCTCGACGTCACGATCCAGGCGCAGCTGCTCGACCTGTTGCGCGAGGCGCAGCAGGCGCGTGGCGCGTCGATGCTGCTGATCACGCACGATCTGGGTGTCGTGGCCGAGTCGGCACAGCGCGTGGCGGTGATGTACGCGGGGCAGATCGTCGAGGAAGCACCGGTGGCAGCGCTGTTCGCTGCACCGCAGCATCCGTACACACAGGGCCTGATGGCAGCGATGCCGCGAGCCGGCACGCGACGTGAACGACTGACCACGATTCCCGGCACGGTACCGCCGCCGGGCGCATGGCCGAGCGCCTGCCGCTTTGCCGATCGCTGCGCATTTGCGTGGAGCCGGTGCACCACCGAAGCACCGCCGTTGCATCAACTGGGCGAAGGTCGTACTTCGCGCTGTCATCTCGTGGAGGAACCGCAGCGCCGCAGCGCGGCGCACGCAGCGGGAGCGATGGGATGAGCGACGCGTTGCTGCGTGTGAGCGGATTGTCGAAGGAGTTCCCGATTCGCGGTGGCATCCTGAATCGTGTGCAGGGTAGCGTGCGTGCGGTGACCAACGTGTCGTTCGACGTGGCCGCCGGAGAGACGCTCGCCGTCGTCGGCGAATCGGGGTGCGGCAAGACCACCACCGGCCGCTGCATCCTGCGCCTCATCGAACCGACGGCGGGAAGCATCCATTTCGACGGCGTCGATCTGCGCACGCTGCAGGGCGCCGCACTGCGCAAGATGCGCCGGCACATTCAGCTCGTGTTTCAGGATCCATACGCGTCGCTGAATCCGCGCATGACGATCGGCGACACGATCCGCGAAGGGCTGATCATCCACCAGCTCGCCGAGGGTGCCGCGGCCGATGCCCGGGTGCATGCGCTGATGGAGGAGGTGGGGCTGCGGAAGGAGTGGACGCGTCGCTACCCGCACGAGTTCTCCGGCGGACAGCGGCAACGCGTCGGCATCGCGCGTGCGCTCGCGGTGCAGCCGAAGTTCATCGTCCTCGACGAACCTGTCTCCGCACTCGACGTGTCGGTGCAGGCGCAGGTGATCAACCTCCTGCAGGACCTGCAGCGTGATCGCGGGCTGACCTACCTCTTCATCGCACACGACCTCGGCGTGGTGGAACACCTCGCCACGCGTGTCGCCGTGATGTACCTCGGCCGCATCGTGGAACTCGCGAGCAGCGAGGTGTTGTTCGCGCAGCCGATCATGCCGTACACGCAGGCGCTGCTGTCGGCCATTCCACTGCCCGACCCGCTCGCGCCGCGCGATCGTATCGTGCTCGAGGGTGATCCGCCATCGCCGGCTGATCCACCGAGCGGCTGTGTGTTCCACCCGCGCTGCTTTCATCCCGACAAGGACGCCGCCTGCACGCAGGTGGTGCCGCCGCTCGAGCAGAAGGCACCCGGACACTGGGCGGCATGTATCAAGCAGCCGGCCGGCACATCCGACTTCTTCCTGCCGGCTGCAGCGCTCCGCAGCCGTCGCACCGCTCCGTCTCCCGTCGCCTGACCATCGTGCCTTCTGCGTCACCAGCACCTGCACGCGCCTCCGTCGCCTCCACGGATCGCGCTTTCTTCGGGCATCCACGCGGCCTCGGCCTGCTGGCGGCCGCCGAGATGTGGGAGCGGTTCTCGTACTACGGCATGCGGGCCATTCTCGTGCTGTATCTGACGAAGGCCCTCGGCTGGAGCGGACAGGACGCGTCGCGGCTGTACGGCGCGTACACCGGTGCGGTGTACCTCACGCCCATGATCGGCGGCTACCTCGCCGATCGGTTCCTCGGCACGCGGCGGTCACTGGTGATCGGCGGCGTGATCATCGCCATCGGGCACTTCCTGCTGGCCGTGGACGACATGACGTTTTTTTACGCCGGCCTGATCGCCGTCGTGATCGGCACGGGCTTCTTCAAGCCGAACGTCTCGACGATGGTCGGGCAGTTGTATGCAGAGGGCGACGCGCGACGTGATGCCGGGTTCACGATTTTCTACAGCTGTTTCAACTTCGGCGCCTTTCTCGCGCCGCTGATCTGCGGCTTCCTGGCCGAGGATCCGCGATTCGGCTGGCACTTCGGCTTCGGTGCCGCCGGCGTCGGCATGGTGCTCGGCCTGCTCGTGTACCTCGTGGGGCGCGACAAGTATCTGCCGGGCATCGGTCTCGTGCCGGATCATGCGCGCGAGGCCGAGATGCGTGCGGAAATTGGCGAGCTCGCGATTCCGTCGTATGGCCGCAATGCCGTGCTGGGTGCGGCCGGTGGTGTGCTCATCGCCACGCTCGCCTCGATCAAGACCTGGTCGACAATCGGTATACCGGCGTGGTTGTTCTCGCTCTCGGGCATGATGTCGATGCTCTACGGCGTGATCATCGGCGCCGCGTTCACCGTCGCGCTGCTAGGCACCAAGGGCGAAGAGCGTGAGCGCGTGTGGGCATTGGTGATGGTGTCGTTTTTCGTCGTGTTCTTCTGGCTGGTGTTCGAGCAGGCGGGCAGTTCGCTCACGCTCTTCGCCGACCGCGACACCGATCTCACCAGCGGCGCGTGGCTGTTCGGCATGGATCGTATTCCGGCGAGCTGGTTTCAGAGCATTCAGCCGCTGTGCATCATTCTCCTCGGACCGTTCGCCGGCTGGTTCTGGCTGTACCTGAACAAGCGTGGCAAGGAACCCGCGACCACGATGAAGATGGTGTACGGCCTGTTCCTCGCTGGCCTCGGATTTTTTCTGCTGTACTTCGCCGGCCGCGCGGTGGACGCGGGCGACAAGGTGTCGCCGCTCTGGCTGGTGGGCGCCTATCTCTGTCACAGCTTCGGCGAGATCGCGCTCTATCCGGTGGGCCTGAGCTACGTGACGAAAGTCGCGCCGGTGCAATTCGTGTCGCTGCTCATGGGCACCTGGTTCCTCGCCATTTCCGCCGCGAACTTCCTCGGCGGATTTCTCGCCGGCCTCATCGAAGAAATCCCCAGCCGCGCCACCTTCTTCACCATCCCCACCGCCACCGCATGGGGCGCTGGTGTGCTGATGCTGCTTTGCGTCCCCCTCCTCCGCCGCCTCACGCGCTCCATCCCGGACGCGTGAACGCGCCAGCTTGAGTGCACACGAGAGCTGACGAAGTCACTCACACGGACCCGCGGTGGCACGGAGGGATACTTTCGGTGGCAGGAGCCCGAAGCAAACGGACGTGTGCCGCAGTCCGACCCGCGGCTTGCGATTCACTGTTGTCAGCTGACTCGCCGACAGAAGTTGTCTCCGCGCCTCCGAGGCACCGTGTGAGTGGAGTTTAGCTGCCCTGCAACGCTAGAATGCGAACAGGTTGGTGATCAGTGACCGTTCCCGCGCACGACGCGATTCGTCGGGGTCCTGCCAGAACGTCCGCGTGAAGTTGCCCGACGAGATCCGGAACTCCAGCCGCTTCGAGCGCAGGTCGGGATTGAGCGCGTACGCCAGATCCGCACGATACATGCGACGCGACCGCGGTGGCACGGAGAAGAGGATGCCCGTGCCGACGCTCGAGCGAAATGGCGTCGTGACGCCGAACGGCACCTTGCCCGCCCAGACACGTCCGCTCTCGAAGAAACCCACCACGCCCAGATCGGCGAACCCCCACGGGCGTCCCACGAACTGACGCTGCTCCGCACGCAGCACCACGCGGCTGCCACCGGCATCCAGCGAGCTGCGGAAGCCGCGCACGCCCACGCGCGAGAGGCCGAGCGGCACCTGAAATGGCACGCGAACGTCGTTGCCACCGGTGAACTCCACCGAGCCGATCGTCGTCGAACGTTTTGCCGGCTTGAAGTACAAAGCCGTGCGCCCGCTCGTCAGCCGGCCATCCCATCCGCCAAGCTGCGCCTTGCGGCCCGAGAACACCCACTCGGTTCCCAGAAACGACCGCTCGTTCCCGATGCCCGCATAGATGTCACCGGAGACGAAGTAGTCGGACGTGCTCAGTCCCTGCCACTTGACCGGACGTCCGAACTGTCCGCCGAACTGCACGCCGATGCGAAGGTCCTGCACGCCGGTGAGCGCATCGAAACCTTCAACGGGAAGGAATCGCATCGCGCGGCCGCCGATCAGCAGGTTCATGCGCGTGGCATTCTGCGTGGGTGCTGGCAGCGTGGGGATGCGCGGTCCGAATGCTATCGCTCCGCTGTCGGTCACGATCACCGCTTCGCCGATGTCTTCACCATCGTAGCTGAGCGACGCGCCTGCCAGCAGCAACGCGCCGGGCTGTCCGATACGCGCGACGCCGCCCACCGACCCGAAGGTTCGCGTGACGCTTTGAAACGGCAATTCACCGGTGCTGCGCAGGAAGCGCACGTAGTCGTCGTCACGTCCGAGAATGGCGCGGAATCCGTAACGCTGCAGGTCGGTGATGAACGGATAGCGCAATTCGATGTCGGCGCGGTCACCGAGCCCGTAGCGACTCCAGTTCAGGTTCGTCTGGATCGGACGGCCGAACGTGATGGCCGAGCGCGCGCGCAACGTGCGACCGTCGCGCAGCCCACCGTTGTCACGCCAGCCCACTTCGAAGAGCAGGCCGCGGCCCATGAAGTTGGCGTTGCCGATCGACGCCGCGCGCAGCTTCGGCCCCGCCGTCGAGGCACTCGCGATCATCGCCACTTCGTCTACCGTCGCGACGATCAGCTGCACACCGTCCTGGTCGGGATACACCAGCACACGCGCGTCCTGGATGAACCACTGCGCGCGAAGCACGCGCTCCGTCTCGCGGCGCTTGATCTCGGTGCAGATCTCCCCTTCCCGAAGCTGCACGAACTCGCGGATGACGCGCGCGCGGCTTTCCACGTGGAACTTGCGCACGAGCCCCGTCACGAAGCGGGACGACGCCGACCGTCCGCCGAATTCGGGCCCCATCGGCTCGATGGAAATCCTGGTGATGCGCTGCCCGATGCAGCGCTTGAGCGCCGTGTCGGCCGGAGCGCTCACCACCTGCGCCCCGCAGCGCACTGACGCCAGCATCGCTGCCGTCAGCAACAGCCGCTTCACGGCCGACCCATCCGGCGCTTCAGTTCGGCCAGACGTTCATCTGCCGATTGCGCGCGCGCCGCGTCGTCGAGCGTGCGGTAGTCGGACGAGTCCACCGTGGATGCACCCGCCACGTCGGGGTCGGGGGTGATGTCCGGCGCAGGCCCGCGACCGGTCACCGCCTTCAGTTCCGCCTCCATTTCGGTCACGGTTCGCTCGGCGAGCGACAGCTCTTCGTACTGCACCGCCACCTTCCGCTCCAGCACACCGAGCGTCGCTCGCTGCGTCTCGGCGAACCGGTCGGCGACCGCCACCGTCTCCGCGTCATCGATCTGTCGGGCAAGGTCGCCACGGCGCATGATGGTCGCGAGTTCGGTGCGCGCGGCCTCGAGCTTCTGCATCGAGGCCGCGTACGCCGTGCGCACGTCATCGCGGGCGACGCGCGCCAGCGCCAGCGTCTGCTTCATCTCCGCCAGCTGGCGGCGGCTCGAGGGGTTGCTGAACGACGACACGGAAAGGTGGCAGCGAGAACGAGGACGGGTGAGGACCGGCAAGTTCCTCAGCGGCGCGGACCGCCGCAACCGCTTGTGCCGACGGTGAGGTCACGCCACGGCATCGTTCCGCATCACGACACCATGCGCCACCGGGACTCGTCAGCCACCAAGCGCATCAGGCGCTCAGGGCTGTGCAGTCCCGGGAACAGCAGGCGGTCGCTGACGCGGTTGAGCGCCTGCCGGATGAGCGGAAACTCGTCGGCCGCCCGCGCGAACACCGGCCGCAGCCCCGTGCTGCAGGCCAGACGATGCTCCGCCGCCAGCAAGAAGCCCTGCCGTCCCATCTCGTCGTAGTAGGCCAGATCGGGTCCGCCGCGCCGCCACTTGCGAAGCGTCACGTGCTCAGGGAACAGCCCCGACAGCCAGAGCGCGTAGTTCGCCAGATGCTGCCGCACCAGGAAGGTGCGTTTCGGATCACCCTGCACCGAATCCGCCAGCATCATCGCCAGCGTGTCGTACTGCTCGTCGTCGTGCACTGCGATGCGCCAGGCGCGGTCGTGATCGGCGAAGTGCACGACGACGCTCGCGACGTAATCGGCCACGGCACGCTCGTCCTCGCCCAGGTCACGCAGCGAATGCCGCACCAGCACATACACGACGAGCGGCAATGACGCATGCGCCGCGCGCGCATCGGCGGTCAGTGCGGCCAGCAGCCGCGCGTCATCCAGCAGTGCGTCGATGCCCTCGTGTCGCAACGCATCTTCCGCCATGTCGAACTCGTGTGCGGAGCCCCGTGCCACGAGTCGCAACGCCAGCTGGGCATCGTCGCGGGTGAGCGTGTGTCGCAGGTCGGCCTGGATCATCGTGTACGGTCTCCAATCACGCGCGGTGGAAGGTCACCATCCCTGACCGTCTTCAGTATCAGATACATCCGGGCGACGCACAGTTTCACGCCACGCCACAGCACAGCGGTGCGCAATCGCACTGGCGCTCACGCGCATCGACTGCTGACAGGTGCGCCGGGCCGTGACGAGGCGTTAGATTCGGGCTCGTTTCGGCATATGTCACGCCCACCCGTCCGACGTGCTCCGCATCTGCATCCCGGTTCATAACGAAGCCACCACCATCGGCGTCCTGCTGTGGCGCCTGCGGTCGGTGTTTCAGGGCTTCTCCCGGGAATACGACGTCATCGTCTATGACGACGCGAGCACCGACGACACGGCCGCTGTCCTCGAGCCGTACCAGTCGGTGATGCCGCTGACCGTGCTGCGCGGTGCGAAGCACGCCGGGTACGCCAGCAGCATCGACGCGCTCGTGCGCCATGTGGCCTCCGACGACGAGTATGCCCGCCGCGACGCCATGGTACTGCTGCAGGGCGACTTCACCGAGTCGCCTGAGCACCTGCCGGAGCTGGTGAAGCGGTTCGAAGGCGGCGCCGATCTGGTGGCCGTGCATCGCACCGTCTCCACTGACACGCCGGCCGACGAGAAGCGTCTTCGCCGTTGGGGTCGCTGGGCGGTCAAGCCGTTCTTGCGCATGCCGCCGGTGGCCGACCCGTTCACCGGCTTCCGGCTGGTGCGCATCTCGGTGCTCCGCGACCTGCTCAAGGCGATGGGCAACCGGCCGGTGTGCGCAGGTGACGGCTGGGCCGCCAACATCGATTTCGCGCTCAACGTCACGCCGTTCGCGCGTCGGATCGAGAACGTCGAGTTCGCGCCGCGGTACGACGTGCGCCAGCGCGCGTCGCGCCGCCACGGCTGGTCCGACGTGATGGCCCTGTTCCACTGGGCCCGCTCGTCGCGCAGCACCGTACGACCGGTGCCGGGCGCACGCGCGTCCGGCGACCAGCCGGCCCGAGGCGAACAGGCCACCGTCGTTCCGGTCCCGACCGAGCGGATGCGCTCCTCGCCGCCCGAGCGGACGGAACGACCGGACCGGGGCGGCCGCGGTGATCGCAGCCGGCCTCCGAGTGATGCACGTCCTTTCCGTGAGGACCGCGCCGCCGAGGAACGTCCGCGCAGCGAGGAACGGCCGCCGCGGGAACGCGAGGGCCGGAATGCCCGTGAAGAACGAGCACTGCGCGGTGAGGAGCGGGCGGTCGCGAGCGAGCGCCCGGCACGCGAGCCCCGCGAGGGCCGTGAGGCACGGGAAGGGCGCCCCGCTCGCCCGCCACGCAGCGAGCGACCGGCACGCGAGGCGCGAGCGGAGCCGACGCCCGACGAGACGGTCGAACAGATCAACGCCGAGTCGACGGCCCCGGAACTGGCGGTCGAGGCTCTGAGTCCGGTAGAGTCCGCTGCAATCGACGTGACGGAGCTGGCGGCGACAGAAATTGGGGGCGCGAAGAAAAAGCGCCGCCGGCGTCGGTCGCGGAAAAAGGGCGCGCGTGCGGCCGACGGCAGTCGGATCGCATCCGATGATGCCGAGGGCGCCGAGGGCGACGAAGGCGGTCCGGATGACGGCGACGAGGCTGAGGATCAAGTTGACGCGCCGCGGAGCGCTGGAACGTCCGGCGATGCTGAGGGTGAGCAGGATGAGGGGGTGGACGACGGCGAAAATGCCGAGTCCGCTGGCGGCGAGGGCGGCGGCGAAAGTGCGCGTCGCAAGCGCCGTCCCCGCCGTCGCCGTCGTGGTCGCCGTCCCGGTGGGGCGGAGGGCGAGGAGGGCGGCGGCGAGTCTCCTGCTCCCCCCGCTGCCGGACCGCCGGCAGCCTGACGCTGTCGTCTCCAAGACCACGGGCCCATCGGTGCTGCTGGTTCGGAACATTTCCCTGTTCGCGTTGCTGGCCACCGTGGGTGGATCTGGTGCCGACGCCACCGAGGCGCTGCGTCACCCTGGCCCCGTGCAGGATGCCGCGGTGACGGAGGAACGGCGCGTGCCTGTGGTCGGCGAGCGCCTCGACTACGACGTGAAGTTCAGCGCCGTGAAGGTCGGCAGCGGCTTCATGGAGGCCGTCGGGTATGAGCCCGTGCGTGGCGTGAGCGCGTTGCGTGTGCGGTTCACCGTCCGCGGCGGCACCTTCTTCTACAAGGTAAACGACGTGCTCGAGAGCTGGATCGACACCACGCGCTTCGTGTCGCTGCGGCATAGCCAGGAACTCTCGGAAGGGTCGCGCGACCGTGAGCGTCGCTTCGAGTTCTTCCCGGAGCGCCGCACCTTCTCGCAGGACGGCAAGCCAGAGGAGCCCGGCATCGCCGATCCGCTCGACGAAGGCAGCTTCCTGTACTTCGTGCGGCGTGTACCGCTCGAGGTGGGTCGCACGTACGAATTCACGCGCTACTTTCGCCCCGATCGCAATCCGGTGCGGATCATCGTGCTCCGCCGCGAAACGATCAGGGTGCCGGCGGGAACGTTCCGCACGGTCGTCATCCAGCCGATCATCAAGGCGAAAGGTCTGTTCAGCGAGGGCGGTAAGGCGCAGGTGTGGCTCACCGACGACTCGGCGCGCGTGATGGTGCAGATGAAGTCGTCGCTGCCGGTGGGTTCGCTGAATCTCTATCTCCGCTCGTATCGACCGGCCGCGGGTGCGGCCCTGATCCGCGGCAACTGACAGACTCACGTCGCGACGCGCCGATGCACCTTGCCGTCGAGGCGATCGCACTGACGCGCAACGTGCGGGGCATGGGACGCTACGCGCGCAGCCTGCTGGCGGCGATGCCACTGCACCGCCCGAATCTGCGTTACACGATCTTCGCGAAGAACACGGCCGACGTGACGCCCCTCACCGAGCAGCTCGCGGCGCTGCCGCAGGTGATGGAGCGCGCCACGGTGCGCCCCGTGTCGGCCATGACGGTGACGGCGTGTGATGCGGCGTGGTACCCATGCAACTTCGTGAACCATCGTCCGCAGAGCGGTGCGATCGTGCCCACGGTGCATGACCTGTTTCCGATGCTGCAGCTCGATGGCCGATGGTGGAAGATTTACAAGCGCACGCGCGCACGCGTCAGGTACTCACGCACGCTGCACGTCGCCGATCACGTGATCACGGGTGCGACAGCATCCGCGGAAGAGCTCATCACCACGTTCGCGCTCGATCGTGCGAAAGTGTCGGTTGTGCCGCACGCTGCCGACGACTTCCGCGCCGTCGATCCTGCGCTGGCGGCACCGCTGCTGGCGCGACTGCAGATCGCTGGCCCGTTTCTGCTGGCCGTCGGATCGCAGGAGCCGCGCAAGAATCTTGGTGTGCTCTACGAGGCCATGCGGTTGCTCGAATCGGCAGGCCGGGCCATTCCACTGGTGCTCTGTGGTCCGCGCGGCATTCACGGCTTCAAGTCGGATGCCGGCGTGCCGTCCTGGCTGCGACTGGCCGGGTTCGTGCGCGACGACGAACTCGCCGCGCTGTATGCCTGCGCCACGGCACTCGTCTTTCCGTCACGCTACGAAGGCTTCGGCTTGCCGGTGCTGGAGGCGATGACGGTGGGCGGTGTCGTGATCTGCTCCAGTAGCAGCACCATGCCGGAAGTCGGCGGCGATGCGGCGCTCTACTTCGATCCGGACGACGCGGCGCAACTCGCCTCGCAGGTGCGTCGGTTGATCGACGATGTCGACTTGCGGGAGCAGCTCGTGCGCGCGGGAGCAGTGCAGGCCGCGAAGTACTCCTGGTCGCGCAGCGCCGCGGGAACTCTGGAGGCGATCGACGCGGGTATCAGAGCCGCCACACGCTAGTCGCCGTCCTCCGAATCGTTTGTGTCCGAGATTGCAAAGAATACGTTACCAATTCGCAGAAACTTTTCATCGGCCACGAGCAGCCAGTAACCGTCGGGCTGGCGTCGGCAGAGCTGGGCCGCCGTGAAGGTGTTTCCACACCCTGCCGTGTCCTCGATTAGCCGTTGCTCGTCGGCATCGAGCCGCGCGTTCCACTCCGACCACTCCGGTGAGTCGGGCATCGTGAAAGGGCGCTCGTCACGGTAGAGGATGTGCGCCATCCGGTCGCCGTCGGGAATGACGCCGAGCGCCAGAAAGCACCAGAAGCGATCCACCGCCTGCAGAAATTTCTCAGCGGTTGCGGCTGCAATGCTGCCGTCGGCTGCGCGACGCTCGACGGTGGAGTGAGGCGAACATCCGTCCAGCCACGCAGCAAACACGTCGACCGACTCCAGTGCTGCGAGCGTCGTGACGTCTGCCACTCCCGGCAACGTGTTGCGAACCTGATCCTGGATGTCAGCGTATTTCGCCTGCTGCGCCACGTTGTACTCGGCCACTTCGCGCGGCATGTCCGGGGAGTGTCGGAGATATTCCTCGACCGTGTCCGTGCGCCTGGGACGTTGTAGTGGGGCAAACCGATTGAGCATCCCCCGCTTGAACAGGCGCAGACTGACAGGATCACAGAGCGCGGCGACGAAGGCCCAGTCGCGGGCGTTCAGCCCGTTCACCGCCGCTTGGAACAGCTCGATCGGGTCGTCGTGACGAATCATGCAAGTATCTCTCGGAGGAAACGTCCACCGACACATTTGGGGCTGACTCGTCAACAAGTCAGTCAATGGAATTCCGCGTAGACGATAGTCGCCCGCATCCCGGCGCCGTATCGCCGTGCCTCCGAGCTCCCATGACTCCGTGTGGTGCCCTTCTGCGGATGCCACAACGACGAAAGGCGGACCACATTGGCCCGCCCTCCTGTCGCATCACCACTCGACGCCGTCAGTACGACCGCGGCGAGTTCATCTTGTCGCGGATCCGACGCGCGGTGCCCGGAGCGACGACCAGCATCACTCCATAGACCACCGCACCCACCAGCAGAATCTTGACCGCCAGTCCGATCAGCGGAAAGAACAGCACGCCGATCAACTTCAGGGCAAAGAGGCCCAGCAGTGCCACGACACCAATCGTGAAGATCGTCTTCAGCATTTCATCTTCCTCCGGGAAGTCCTGCCCGGAATACGCGGCCGGCCGTCGGAGAGTTTCGGGGTCGGCGGTATTCTTCTGTCATGCACACTAGCACCCTGCCATCGTGAGTCACACCACCGCAGACATCGCGGTCATCGGCGCCGGCGTCGCCGGTCTTGCAAGCGCCCTGGCGCTGGCCGACACCAGCCTCGACGTCGTCATTCTGGGCGACGCCCGCGCGGGGGAAGCCTCCCCGGCAGCCGGTGGCATCCTCGACGCCTCGCATGGATTTCCTCCCGCCACGCTCGACGTGATGCACACCGCCCGCGACCTGTGGCCCACCTGGGTCGGCATGCTCAGCGAGCGCACCGGCGTGCCCATCCCGCTCAACCGCGACGGCGTGTTGCACCTGGCCACCTCGATCCACGAGGCCGAGCGGCTGGCCGGTCTGGCCGGCGAGCACGCCGACTGGCTCGACGCACGTGCACTGACCGCCCTCGAGCCGCAGCTCGCGCATGCGCAGGGTGCCCTCCACTACCGGCACGACGGCGCCGTGAATCCGCTCGTGCTTTTAAAGGCGCTCAAGCAGGCCGTCGCCAAGCATGTGCACGCCCGGGTCGTTCAGCAGACGGTCACCTCGATCGAGCCCGGCGCTGTCGCCGACGGCGTGAAAGTGAACCTGCAGGGCGGCGACACCATCTCGGCCATGCGCGTCGTGATCGCGGGTGGCGTCTGGTCGGGCGAACTGACCGGCGTGCCCATGCACCTGCCGATCGCCCCGGTCCGCGGTCAGTTGATGTCCGTGGCCAGCAAGGCGTTGCGCCACGTCGTGATGATGGGCGAGGGCTACGTGATCCCGCGCGGCGACGGCCGGACGATTCTGGGTGGCACCGAAGAGCAGACCGGCTTCGATACCCGCCACACGCCCGAGGGCATCACCCGGATCCGCGCCCTCGCCGCCGCGATCCTGCCCTCGCTGGGCACGGCCGGGATGCTCAGCACCTGGGCCGGGCTTCGCCCGATGACGCGCGACGGCCTGCCGATCATCGGTGCCGACGCCGAAGTGCCCTCGGTGATCTACGCCTGCGGCCACGGCCGGAACGGGATCATGCTCGCCCCGCTGACCGGCGCGCTGGTCGCGGCCGCAGTGAAGGGCGGCGTTCAACCAACCGCTGCAACGGCATTCAGCCCGTTACGGTTTCCGTAAGGCAAACGCCCATCTGGACCGATTTCGATGAATAACTGACAGTGACCATTTAGACGGTTACAGCGCCTTCCGCTGCCCTCCGTGACGCCCTACCTTCACCATCACACCGGACTGCGAGTCGGCGTGACGGAGGCTGAGCGACGTATCACCGGCGCTCCCGTCCCGCCCGAGGCGATGTCCCCGGATGCCGGGTCATGGAAGATCGTCTGTACCAGATCCTCGGTCGCCACCGCGCCGAGCCCCTACCAGCGCGCAAGCCGAACTGGCTGAAGGTCAAAGCCCCGGGCGGCGAGAACTATCTGCGCATCAAGGGGATGATGCGCGAGCTGGGTCTCCACACCGTCTGCGAAGAAGCCCACTGCCCCAACATCGGCGAGTGCTGGGATCACGGCACCGCCACGTTCATGATCCTCGGTGACGTCTGCACGCGGAACTGCGCCTACTGCGCCGTCTCGCATGGCCGGCCGCCCAGTTACGACCTCGCCGAGCCGGAGAAGGTCGCCAGCGCCGTCGCGGCGATGAGCCTGCGCCACGCGGTCATCACCTCCGTCGACCGTGACGACCTCCCCGACTTCGGCTCGAATCACTTCCACGAGGTGATCCGGCTGATTCACGAGAAGGTGCCGGGCTGCTCGGTGGAAGTGCTGGTCCCCGACTTTCAGGGCAAGCAGGAGGCGATCGAGCATGTGCTCGACGCGCGTCCCGAGATCTACAATCACAATACCGAGACCGTCCCTCGCCTGTACAAGAAGGCGCGGCCGGGAGGACGCTACGAGCGCGTACTGAACATCTTCCGCATCGCCAAGGCGCACGCCCCCGACATTCTCACCAAGACGGGCATCATCCTCGGCATGAGCGAGACCATCGAGGAAGTGATCGAGGTCATGAAGGATCTGCGCACGGTGGACGTGGACATCCTGACGCTCGGCCAGTACCTGAAGCCGTCCGACAGTCACATCGCGCTCGACCGATACTACACGCCTGAGGAGTTCACCCACCTGCGCGAGGTGGGCATGTCGCTCGGGTTCCGGCACGTCGAAAGTGGTCCGCTGGTGCGCTCGTCGTACCATGCCTGGGAGCAGGTGCAGGCGGCCGCCGCGGTCTGAGTTCCTCGCAGTGCAACATCGGCCGGTCCCGCGGAGTAGTCGCGGCGCCGTGCCGCTCGAAGTGCCACGCGTCGCTCACAGTAGGGAGCGTCCAGACATCACCGGCCACGCACGTGCGTCGGTCCGGTGCTCCGTCGTTCAACCCACTGTCGCAACCATCATGGCCAAGCGCACCCAGACGGCGAAGGCATCGCCGAAGCCCGCTGCATCGTCCCCTGCGGGCGATGCCGAGCGCACGCTCCACCTCTCGCTTCTCCGCTCGATGCTGTTGCAGCGTCGATTCGAGGAGCGCACTGCCGAGGCCTATGCCATCGGCCGCATCGGTGGCTTCTGTCATTTGTACATCGGCCAGGAGGCCGTGAGCACCGGCACGATCAGCCACCTCCGTCCCGACGACTACGTCATCACCACCTACCGCGATCACGGTCAGGCGCTGGCGCGAGGCATGACGCCGCGCTCGATCATGGCCGAGCTGTTCGGTCGCATCGATGGGTGCGCCGGCGGCAAGGGCGGCTCGATGCACATGTTCGACAAGGCCACCGGCTTCCTCGGCGGTCACGGCATCGTCGGCGGACATTTGCCGATCGCGACCGGCGTCGGCTTCGCGATCAAGTATCGCGGTGGCGATCAGTGCATCGTCTGCTTCTTCGGTGAAGCGGCGGTGAACAACGGCGCCTTCCACGAGTCGCTGAACATGGCAGCGCTTTGGAAGCTGCCCGTGATCTTCATCATCGAGAACAACCGCTACGGCATGGGCACGTCAGTCGAGCGTGCGTCGGCCATCAACGACATCTACGAGCGCGCGGGCAGCTACGACATGCATCGCGGCGTGGTGGACGGGCAGGATGTGCTCGCCGTGCGTGCCGCGATCGACGAAGCCGTGACGCGCGCGCGCACCGAGCAGAGCCCGACGCTGCTCGAAATGCGCACCTATCGCTTCATGGGCCACTCGATGTCGGACGCCGTCAGCGGCACCTACCGCACGAAAGCCGAACTCGACGAATACCTCAAGCGCGATCCGATCGCGCTGCTGCGTTTGCACATGGAAGAGCGTGGCACGCTCAGCGAAGATGTGATGCAGGAGCTGGACACGGAGATCAAGGGCATCGTGCAGGACGCGTGGGATTTCGCCGAGGCGAGCCCGGAACCGCCACTGGAAGCGCTGATGGAAAATGTGTACGTCGATACCACCAGCGATTCGAACGCTGCCGGCGGGTGGAGCTGACCCATGGCCATCATCACGTATCGTGACGCGCTGAATCAGGCGCTCCGGGAAGAGATGCAGCGCGATGCACGCGTCTTCCTCATGGGTGAGGAAGTGGGCGTGTATCAGGGCGCGTACAAGGTGTCGAAGGGATTGCTGCAGGAGTTCGGCGAGATGCGCGTGGTGGACACGCCGATCACCGAGCTCGGTTTCGCTGGTGTCGGCGTGGGTGCCGCCATGGTCGGCCTGCGGCCGATCATCGAGTTCATGACGTGGAATTTCGCGCTGCTCGCGATTGACCAGGTGGTGAACGCGGCCGCGAAGATGCTCTACATGTCGGGCGGACAGTTCAACATCCCGATGGTGTTCCGCGGTCCGAACGGTGCCGCGCTGCAGCTCGGTGCGCAGCATTCACAGGCCTGGGAGAGCTGGCTCGCGCACATCCCCGGCCTCAAGGTCGTGGCACCGGGCACGCCGTACGACGCGAAGGGGCTGCTCAAGGCGGCTATCCGTGACGACAATCCGGTGTGCGTGCTCGAAGGCGAGATGCTGTACAACAACAAGGGCGAGGTGCCGGACGGCGAATACATCGTGCCGCTCGGTGTCGCGGACATGAAGCGTCGTGGCGAGCACGCCACGATCGTGACGTGGGGCAAGCAGGTGCTGGTGGCGATGGCGGCGGCCGATCAGCTCGCGAAGGATGGCATCACGATCGATGTCGTGGACCTGCGCAGCATCCGTCCGCTCGACGAGCGCGCGATCGTGGACAGCGTGCGCAAGACCAATCGCTGCGTCGTGCTCGAGGAAGGCTGGTATTTCGCCGGTGTCGGTGCGCAGATCACCGATCTCGTGCAGCGTGAATGCTTCGACGACCTCGACTCGCCGGTGCTGCGCGTGACGCAGGCCGACGCACCGATGCCATATGCGAAGGGGCTCGAGAAGGCCGCCAAGGCCGACCTGCCGAAGACCCTCGCCGCGGTTCGCCGCGCGCTCTATCTCGACTGATCCCACTCCGCCGGTATCCTGACGATGGCAACCAAGGTGATGATGGAAGCGCTCTCTCCGACCATGGAAGAGGGGCGTCTCGTGAAGTGGAACAAGAAGGAGGGCGACGTCGTGAAGAGCGGCGACGTGCTCGCGGAGGTGGAGACGGACAAGGCGATCATGGAGCTCGTCGCGCGTGGCGACGGCGTGCTTCGTGTGCGCCTCGTGCCGGAGGACTCGACGACCCCCGTGGGTCAGCTGATCGGCGTGATTGCGGCAGCCGACGAGGACATCTCGGCGCTGACCGCGGGCGCCGCTCCTTCGGCACCCGCACCGGCAGCAGCAGCACCGGCGCTCGACGCGGCGCCAACGCCGGCACCGGTCGCACCGCCCGCTGCAGCAGCTCCTGCTCCCGCCCCCGCACCCGCGCCGTCGGCCCCGCGCACCGCGATGCCGGCCGTGGATCACCACGCGTCGGAGCAGGCGGGCCACGCCAGCGACACGGGCGGCCGTCACCTCGCATCGCCGCTGGCCCGTCGCATGGCCAGCGAGCGTGGGCTGGACATCAATCAGGTGCGCGGATCGGGCCCGGGTGGCCGGATCATCAAGCGCGACATCGAGGAGGCGATGGCCGGTGGCGCCGCCTTGCTTGCCGGTGCCCGTCCGTCAGCCCCCGGCGTGAGCGAGGCAGACTTCACCGACTTGCCGCTGACGCAGATCCGCAAGACGATCGCGCGGCGTCTGGCCGAGTCGATCGGGCCGGTGCCGACGTTCTACCTGACGGCGGAGTTTGATCTCTCGCGCGTGACCGACATGCGTGCCGCGATGGCCGCGATCGGGCCGGAGTTCAAGGTCAGCGTCAACGACATCGTCATGAAGGCCGTGGCTGTGGCACTGACGCGTCATCCTGAGGTGAACGCGCACTGGATGGGCGACAAGATCCGCCAGCACCACCGCGTGCATGTCGGCATGGCCGTCGCCATTCCGGAAGGGCTGATCACGCCGGTCATCTTCGACGCCGACACCAAGGGACTGAGCCGGATCAGCCAAGAAGCCCGTGAGCTGGCCAAGCGTGCGCGCGAGCGGAAGCTGGCCCCGCACGAGTACACAGGCGCGACGATGTCGGTCTCCAATCTGGGCATGCTCGGGATCGACGAGTTCACGGCGATCATCAATCCGCCTGAGGCTGCCATCCTGGCCGTCGGTGCGGTCGAGGACAAGGCGGTCGTGATCGACGGCAGCATCGAAATCCGGAAGCGGATGCGCGTGACGATGAGCTGCGATCATCGCGTGATCGACGGGGCCTTGGGTGCACAGTTCTTGCAGACTTTGCGGCGTCTGATCGAGAATCCTCTAATGTTGGTGTACTGATCGACCGGTGACGGGGCTCAATGGCGCACGAGGGAACGGGGCGGACTGACGACGACGAGGAGGAGGGAACGCTGCACACTCCTCCCCGCGCGGACACCGCCCACCCGACGCCACGGGGCCCCTTCACGCTGGCTTCGCTGCTCGACCTGAACGAGGACGAGCTCGCCGAACTCCTGCCGCGCGTCGCCCCGATGGAGCACCGGTGGGAGCAGCTCACCCTCGGCGTCGCACCGGATACCGGCGAGGCGG
>JAYWIJ010000117.1:0-12493 GCA_043788935.1 Gemmatimonadaceae bacterium
AGCGGCACCGGCAACGGTTCGATCATCGCCTCCGGCGTGATCTCCTGTACGCGCACCAACAACGCGAACGCCGGCACGTGCAGCAACAACCTGAACTTCGGCACCGTCGTCACGCTGACCGCGAGCACCGGTTCATTCTCGACGTTCGTCGGCTGGACGGGTGCCTGCACCGGCAGCGCAACCACGTGTCAGGTCACGATGGATCAGGCCCGCACTGTTGGCGCCACGTTCACGCGACTCACGGGCACCGTGACCTTCTCGCTGACTGGTTCAGGCACCGGCGGGGTCTCGGTGAACGGCACGACGCTCTGCACCAAGACGCCGGCTTTTACGTCGATTGGATGCAGTATTACCCTCGATCTCGGATCCGTGGTCTCACTGCTCGCGCAGCCCGGCGCCAACACGGGATTCGTCGGCTACTCCGGTTCGCTCTGCTCGGGGTCGTCACTCCCCTGCGCATTCACCCTCACGGGGAACGCCGGCGTCGGACTCGCCTTCGGACCGCTCGCCAGCATCGTGACGGTGAGCCCTGGCGCGAACTCCACCGGCGCCGGTACGGTCTCCACGGCCGATGTGTCGCTGAACTGCGCATTCTCAGGACAAGTCACGACCGGCACCTGCGCGAAGACCGTCAGCGGCGGCGGATCGATCACGCTCACCGCGACGGGGAATGCCAATTCAACGCTGTCAGCGTGGGGCGGCGCTTGCTCCGCATTCCGCTTCGACCCCGTCTGCACCTTCACACCATCAAGCAATGTCGGTGTGACCGCGCGCTTCGTACCGGCGGTGGCGTTCAACCTCGCCGTGTACGGCGGAACGGGATCACGCGTGACCATCACGTCGCCCACGCAGAACTCGAGTTGCCTCGCGTCGATCGGCAGCTGCGTGTACAAGCTGATCATCGGCGAAACGATTCGCCTCGAAGCCACACCTGGCGCTGGTGACAGCTTCACAGGGTGGGACGCGCCCTGTCAGGAGATGTCCGGCTCGATCTGCACCTTTGTGGCCACCGTCAACACGACCTCCGGTCAGGCGTACTTCGCCAACGGCAGCTCCATCGCTCCGCCGACCCTCCTCAGAAAGCAGGTCGGCGGATCGCAGTAAGACTGCTACTTCGCACTACGCTCGGCGGAGGCCAACAAGGACTTCGCCCGAGCGTTGTTCGGATTCGCCCGCACCGCTTCCTTGTACAGCGCGACCGCTTGCGTGGAATTCTTCTTGTCCTGCGCTTCGAGCGCGCGGCTGATCAGCATCATCGACCGGAGCTGATTCGGGCCCTTGGCGCCCACCGCCGCCCCTTCCTGAAAGCCCGCCTGCACCGCCGGCAGCTTGAGTCCGGCGTTCAGCTTGGTACCGAGCGCGCCCAGCAGTTCGAGCATGTTGTCGGCCTTGCCCGTGACGGAGGTGGCGTACTCGAGCTCAGACGTCTCGGTATTGATCGCGCGGACGTCCATGCGGATCCGCTGCTTGGTGTCGATCACGAAGCTGCCCATCAGCATGTGCAGCGCGCCAAGCGTCTTGCCGATTTTGGCCGCCGTTTCTTTCTCCACCCGGCCAGTGGCGCCCAGATCCTGCTCCGCCAGCAGCGCCTGCAGTCGGTCGCGCTCCACGACACGAATGTTCGTATTGGCCGACAGCTCGGTAATCATCATCTCGGCGAGCCCCTTGCTGAGGGGCGCATATTCCGCATTGTTGCTGATCGCACCGTTCGTGAAGTACATGACGGCAACGGTCGGACGGGTCGACGGGGTGCCTTGTGCACCAACTGAGGCGATTGCCAAAGGCATGGTCAGTGCCGAGATGGCCAGGGCCCTGCGAGTACGGCGAACGAGCGAGGCAGCGATCATGCGGGTATTCTCCGAAGGGTGAGATTCCCAGAACATACCGTCGGACGTCCATTTCGTTCAGGTCCGTATGCCGAAAGTCTGTCCCGTCTGTGGCACAAGCTATCCCGATCTGAACGTATTCTGCCCGTCCGACGGCAGTACGCTCCGCGCAGCCGACTCCGACGGTGATCTGATCGGCAGTGTGGTGGCCGACCGGTATCTGGTGACCGACCTGCTGGGCGAAGGCGGCATGGGTAAGGTCTATCTCGCCCGTCACGTGCGCTTGCCGCTGCAGGCCGCGATCAAGGTGCTGCGCCCGGAGCTGTTGAAAGACGCCGCGTCGGTGGCCCGCTTCAACCGCGAAGCGGCCAACGCCAGCCGTATCGAACACGCCAATGTGGCCCGCGTCTTCGACTTCGGCGAAACGAGCGACGGCACCGTCTATCTGGCGATGGAGTACGTCGCCGGCCGGACGCTGAAGGACGTGCTCGAAAAAGAGGGACCGCTCACGCTGCAGCGCACAGCCGTCCTGATCCGGCAGGTCGCCGATGGACTCGATGCCGCGCATCGCATGGGCATCGTGCACCGCGATCTCAAGCCTGACAACATCCTGGTCACCGTCGACGAGAACGGCGTAGACCGGTGCAAAGTCGTGGACTTCGGCATCGCGAAGGCGGTCGGTGGGAACGAGAAGGAAGCGGGTCTCACCCGCACCGGCTTCGTGGTCGGCACCCCGGAGTTCATGAGCCCGGAGCAGCTACTGGGCACCGAGCTGGATCATCGCAGCGATGTATACGCGCTGGCGCTGGTGGCGTACACCTGCCTCACGCTCGACCTGCCGTTCGACCGGGAGACGCCCGATCGTGGCATGACGGCGCGTCTCATGAGCGCGCCGCGTCCGCTGGCTGTGGTTCGCAACGATCTCCGTTGGCCAGGTGGGCTGCAGGCTGTGCTCGACCAGGCACTGGAACGCGAGCCCACCAAGCGCACGTCGTCGGCCGGTGCCTTCGCTAAGGCCTTGGAGTTCGTTACAGCGGGACCGGTGGCGAGTGCGGCGCCGGCCGCCACAGCGCCGGCGGCGGCGCCAGCACCGGCCGCGAAAGTCGATACCCCGGCGGCGCGTCAGATCGCCACGGTATCGCGTGGCGATATCAAGAAAGAGCTCAAGGCGCGCGGTGGGGTGGTCACGCCGCCGGCGAGACCGTCCAAAGCTGTCACCAAGCCCAGCAAGCCCGTCCCCGTCGTCGCGGTGGACGACGATGACGAGCCGGCGCCCCGGCGGAGCGTTTCGTGGCCACGAGTGCGCCTGCCGAGCCTTGGCTTCATTCTGGTGGTCGGTGCAGGAATCTGGTTCTACAACAAGCAGCGGGCGCCGCGGGTCCGTGATGTCGAGAACCTCGTCAATGCGGCCACCAACGCCGGCGGATCACTGATCGACGGTGCGCAGTCGGCCGCGGCCAGCGCGAAGGAAGCCATCACCTCCACGACCACCGCCACGCCCAAGCCGACTCCCGCCGCTGGTGGCGCGCCGGCGCCGGCAAACCCACTGTCCGGCGCCCCTGCGGGTACCTCCGCAGCGCCCAAGCCGGCCGCGCCGACCGCCGCGCCATCGGGCGCATCCGCCCGACGGTCGCTCGACAGCATTACCAAGGCGCTCGACCCGCTCACCGCCGATGAAGCCGTGGCGCGTGTCGCGATTCCGGCGATCCGTGGGCTGCTCACACGGATGACGACCGCCGAAGACAGTGCGTGGGCCTACATCCGCATTGCCGAAGCCCACTTGCTGATGGACGAAGTGAAGCCCGCCTGTACCGCCCTGCGCGCCGCGCGTGGCGTGGCACAGTCAATGTCGCAAGCGCGTGTCGTCAGCGACTACGCCACGAAACTGAGCTGCGGCGAGTAGTCGCTGACGCTGCGGGTGACGTTTACTTCGTCACCCGGGCCACGCAGCTCATGCGTCCCATCCAGCCGCGCGTGAGCACCGACGCGGCTTCACGCTGCTGCGCATCGAAGCGCAGGCGCACCGGCTCCGCGTCCTTCAGTCCGGCCGCGTTCCACGTCACCAGCGAGCCTTGGAACGCATCGCCGCTGGCCACCAACCGGAAGATCGCCCACTCACCGGCGGTGAGCTTCACGCGCAGCTCCTTGTTCTTCTTAAAGCGCGCCAGCAACTCGGCCTGACGTCCCGACGTAGCCGGCCACTCCACCACGTTCTTGAACGACTGTTTGTCGAGGCGCGCTTCGAGTCCGTTGTTCTTGAGGATCACCAGCGGCGTCGTCTCCGTGATCACACCGCTCACGTTCCACGTCACGTGCGGATTCGCCGCGTCCTCGGCGAACAGCGCGTCGGACACCTCCACGGCCTTGTTGAAGAAGCCGACGAAGCTCTCCGACAACTCCACGCCACCCGCCGGCTTGGCCACGTACTTATTGCCCGACTTCGTGAGATACTTGGCGAGACGATCGGTGTAGAACGTCCACAACTCGCCGGTGTCGGGCGTCAGGATCGCCTTCACATCGGCGATCGTGGCATCGGCCGTGGCGTCGGCGTTGAACGGGAACCTCGACGTCAGCGACGCATCGACCTTCGAACACAGCGCGACACCACGTTCGTTGAGCGCCGCGATCTCGGCCGCCGCCGCACCGCCGCCGCCACCGCCACCACCAGCCGGCGGCGCGGCCGGAGCCGGCGCCGCGGCGACCACGCGCTTCGCCGGCGGACGAGCCGACGCCACCGTCTTCAACACCGCTTCGGCACCAACGATCGGTGCCAACAACAACTGCTCCACCGCACTCGCCATCGGCCCGGCATCGGCGTTCACGTCGAAGCCCTGCGACACGCGCTTGGCCGCCACACGCGCCTTCGTCACGTCACCGCCGGCCAACTGCGCCGCCTGCACGAGTACGAGTGTCGAAGCCGTGTCGGTGGCGGGCGGCAAGTTGCCGACCTGGGTGAGCGTTCCCTGCAGGCCGAGCAGACCATCCATGTACGGCTGGTTCTTCTCGGACACGTACTTGTCGACGATCGCCGGCGGTGTCACCGCGTGCACCGGCTGAAAGGCCGCGCGCGTGCTGGAATCGGTATCGGTGTTCACCGCCACCGTGCGCAGCACCTGTAACAGCGGCGACTGCATACCGGCGATCACATCGAGCTTGGCCGCAGCCTCCTTCACACTGCCCGCACGTGCCACGTTCGTGCCCTGCACGACGGCGCGCCACGAACGCACGTAGTCGTCATGGTAGCGCGTGCGGATGGCGCCGATGATCGCCTCGCGATCGACCGACTTGGCCGCTGTTGCATCACCGACCACCCACGTCTCACCCTGGAAATAGCGATCGGAATTGCGAAAGGCATCGACCATGAACTTGGCGCCCTTCGCACTGAACGCGCCGGCAACTTCCGGCGGTGCCGTCACGTTGCCTGGCGATTGCGGCACCTTGACCGGCGGCACCGCCTTGTTCGCTTCCGACAGCATGTTGGCGTAGATCTGCTCGCCGCCCGTGAAGCGCGACAGGAACTCGCGCGCCTGCGTCACCAGGCCGGCGTCAGCCGCCTTCGGAAACGGATTGTACGTGGGCAATTCGCTCGCATAGAACTCGAACTGACGGCGCGCGAGTCCGGTCACGTCGGCATCGGTCGTGACACCGCGTTGCCAGCTCGTCAGCAACACCGGCGCCAGGAACGCAGACGTGCTCTTGTCCGGCGACGACGTAGTAATGAGATAGCCTTTCAGTCGAGCGTACGTCGTACCGTAGTCGTCCGATGGTGACGGCACATCGGGCAACGCCTTCAGCGAATCGATCAGCGCACCCTGCCCGTCGGCGAACAGCTGCTTGCGGAATCCATCGTACCACACCGGTCGCGCCGCCTCGTACACCGTGGGGCCACTCCACAATCCGAAACGCAGACGCAGCGGCGGACCATCCTGAATGTGTCCGCGCAGCGTATCGAGCTGCGCGCGCAACGCATCCAGCCGGCGCAGCGCTTCCGGTGAGGGCAACGTGACGGTACCCGGCGCCGACTGCACCACCGGCAGCGCCGACACCGCACGCGCGGCATCAGCCAGCCGATTGCCGATCGCACGATTGCCCAGCCATGACGCGGTCACGCCAGTCAGCAGCAACAGCGTGGCCGCCGTCGCCGCACCTAACATCACACGACGCGTGCGCTGCACACCCACGCCACCACGGGCCACCGACGCCGCACTCGTGTCGGCCAGCACCACGTCACGCAGGAATCGATCGAGGAACACCCACTCGGGGACTTTCCGCGTGGTCGGTGTGCCCGTCGCCAACGGCGAAGCAGCGGCCACCGCCGGCTGACGGAAGATGCCCGTGGCATCGGTGGCCAATGGCACGGCGGCGGCCGCTGCACGCGGCGCAGCCTGTGCCACATCGGTCACCACTACCGGACGCGCACCGGTGAAGTAGAAGCCGCGCAGCTGCGGACTCGAACCGATCTGCGTGGGGCGACACACTTCGAGCAGGAAGGACGTGACCGACGGCTGCAGCTTGCGCAGCTCGCGCGGCAACTCATACGACGCATAGCGTCGCTCGATCGCGCCTTCACGACCGAGCAACTCCGGACGACGCGACGCGATCACATCAATGATCTCGCGGAACGCGACATCGAGACGCGGCGTGAGTCGCTCGGCATAACTGCCGCTGTTCGATGCCGGATCGAACGGTAGCGTGGCGCCGAGCGGCGCGCGCAGTTCGTCCTTCGTGAACACGCTGATCCACGGTTCGAAGTGCGGCACCCGATCCATCTTCGTGAACATCACATACACCGGCACCGCGAGACCGAGTTCGCGTGACGCTTCGGCCAGGCGCTGCCGCAAGGACTGCGCGAGCTGTTCGAGCTGCTGCCCGTTCCCGCCGCTATAGAACAGATCGCACGGTACGCACAACACGATCGCGCGCGCCGCCGCTTCGCCTTGGCCCACCGCCGCCGCCACCCGGGGCGCCCGCAGCGCGCGCACCACTTTGGCCCAACGCGGTGCATCGGTCAGCAGCGTTCCACCGAGTTCGGTGATCACCGCCTGACTAAGCGCCCAGACGTTGGCCGTCTTGGTCGATGTCGGCGCATCGCTCGACGCCGTCGGGGCATCACCCGCCAACAACTCGGGATCGCCGCCGGAGCGCGCGATCATCGTCGTCTTGGCACCACCCTCCGGGCCGAGCACGAGCACCATCGCACGATTGAAGAACGCACCGCGGGGCAACCGAGCACGCGCCGCACCGATCGCCAGCAGCACATCGTCACCCGTGTCGAGCACCGGCTCGGCGTCCTGCGGACGCAAATACCACAGGATCGCACCGGCCAGAATGAGCCCCAGCAGCAGCAGGCCGACACGCAGTCCCCACGTCGTCAACTCGTCGAGCGTGACGGAGCGCTCGATCAACACGATCGCGAGAATGAACACCAACAGGACGGCGGCGGCGATGACCCACCGGACGAACGGCTTACGAGACGCCATGAGAAGTTCCGGGGTTATCGAGCGGTGGTCGCGGCGGCCGATGCCACCGGCGCGAGCGCGCGAAGGTCACTCGCGGCACTGCGTAGTGTCAGTGCATACGTGCCCCACAACACCACGAGCAGCACGGCACTCGCGATCGCGGCGATCGTGAGCCGGCGGAGCCACGGATCCTTGGTGTCGACGCGATCGGC
Source organism: Gemmatimonadaceae bacterium (assembly GCA_043788935.1). Classification (GTDB taxonomy): domain Bacteria; phylum Gemmatimonadota; class Gemmatimonadetes; order Gemmatimonadales; family Gemmatimonadaceae; genus JACMLX01. The sequence goes on from JAYWIJ010000117.1 coordinate 7,498, forward strand.
CGGCGGGTGCCAGTGCGGCGCCAGTTCACCGGGAGCACCCCGCAGCCGACCCAGGCGCTCGGCCACGCGCGACGTCGTGGCGTGCAGTTGGCCGTTGTCACCCGCACCGTACTTACCGCGGAAGCCGAGCAACAGGCAGAGCTGATGCACTTCCAGCAGATCGCCGAGCTCCGGGGAATCCGGTCGCGCCAGCAGCTGATCGAGATGCTGGAAGAACCATTCGCCGCCCATGTGGCCGCCGAACAATTCGTCCTGTAGCGGGCGACGCGCCCAATCGGCCAGCGCCGCCGTGCGCGTGTTCAGCACCGACTCATCGAGGAAGGCCACGACGGCGAAGATCGCCAAACGCGCGTCGGCCGCCGTGAAACCCGCGTGCATCGACTCCTGCTCGGCGCGCGTCAGTAACTGAATGATTTGGGCGCGGAATGCCGCCGCATCGGTCACCGGCTGTCGATCCGCCCGAAGGCGAACCACGGCGGTGATCGATTCCTGCAGCACACTCGCCAGACGACCCGGCGCCACCATGGTCGGAGCAGACACGGATGTTCCTCGAGAACGAGTGGGTTACGTCGACGACGGCAATAGGATGGCGACTTCCAGATACGCACCCGGCAACGCATCGGGCACGTACACGCCGATCTCCCGGCTGTCCGTGATCGAGAGCGCACAGGGACCGGCCAGCGTGAGCTCGAAATACGTCAGATCCGGCTTCGGCGCGAGTCCGGCGGGCGGAGTCGGGATATGCTCGGTGGTGAGCCCGTTGAAGGCGCGGCGCACCAGTTCGAGGACAAACTTGCTCGCGCACGTCTTCGTGAGCCGCTGCACGCGATCCACGAGTTCGGCCCGCCCCACATCGGCGCGCACGCCAAGAAACCAGCGGGTACCAGGCTCGAAGCACCGAGCATCGGACAGCGTAGCCACGTGCAGCACGTCCGTCGACGCGGCCAACGGCACCACGATGGCGCGGGCGGAGATCACCACGTCGAGGTGCGCGCGCAGCTGCAGCTCGAGCGCCGCGAACACGTCCGTGAGATGATCGTGGTCGTAGGTCGGCAGGTCGCGGAACTGGGCGCCCATCGCGAACGTCGAGAGCGCACCAGCCAGTCGCGACAGCTCGAGAAACAGGCGTTCCGGATGCGCGCGCCGCGTGAGCAGCAAATGCCGCAACGGTGCGTCAGCGGAGCGCACCGCATGCAACAGCCATCGCGTGGCGAGTTCGTTGCCCACGTACGCCGCCGCCCCACCCGCTGCGCCCGACGGCGCGCTCGACATCGTAGCCGACAACGCGCTGCCCTTGGCCTCGAGCAAGCTCACCGTGCGTCGCGTGAGTTCGAGCAGGGCATCGCAGGCGGCGAGTTGCAGCACCGGCGGAATGAAATCGCCGTCCACCTGAAACTGTCCGCGGCCATCGCGCCGGATACGCCCGATGGGCATTGAGACGAAGTCGTCGGTGCGCTCGTCGTCGAGCAACAGGCGCAGATTGCGCGCAGCGAAACGCACCCGCAGCGGATCGGCTCCGGTCGATTCGTCGATGACCATCTCCTCGACCGCCTGAAAACGCAGCGGCGTGGCATTCGCGTCGAAGGGCTCGCGCGCGCCGACCTCCTCGTCGAGATGATCCACATTGGCCGCATCGGTTCGCCAGCGCGGCAACGCGAGATACACGACATGCGCATCGCGTGTGGGCGAGAACCGTTCGGCAAGCGCACTCGGTGGCGGCGACGGATCCGCATCGGGCGTGTGGAACACGGTGCCATCGGGAAGGACCCCGCGCGCGTGCACCAGTGCGAGGGTGCCATTCTGGAGGGCGTCGGCATCGAGGGCCACGGCCGACAGTCCGTAGGCGAAGGGGAAGAGCAAATCGAGCGTCCGGCTCGACTGGTCTTCCTGATAGCGCCGCTGGGCCTGGAAGTGCTGCGGCGCGAGGTGCATGCCGTCTTCCCAGACGACGCGGCGGGACGGCGGTGAGGTCAGTCGCATGGCATCAGGTGCATCGTGTCAGGCCGGACAGGCGAACGATCGGCAGGGCATGCACAGGCGGGGGGGTGCGTCGTGGATCTGCAAGCACTCACCGGATCGAACCGGGACACAAGGCACGTTCAAGCGTCTGCGAGACCGTTGCATTACGCGTTGTGCATTGCGCACGGCCGAGGGCGCGTGAACAATTGAAGAATACATCAGCGGTGCGGTTGTCGCGTCGTTCCGGCGCTACCGTGCACTCTTCCGGCACTTCCCGACCATGAGCGAAGATTTCAATGCCCGCTACCGCCTCCTGAAGTGCGTCGCGGTGGACGATGGTATTCGCAGCCACAACGCGCAGGAGCTGGCGACCGGTCGTGTCGTGATGGTGCACCTCGCCGACGCCGCCGGCCCGGAGGACGTGGACCGGCTTCGCACGATGCTCACCCGCCTGCCGGGTGCTGACAAGAACCGCGTGCTCGAGACGGCGACGCTCCCGTCGGGCTTTGCGATCGTGACCGAGTTCCTGGCGGGATTGACCTCGTTCCCCGGCTGGCTGGCCGCCCGCGTGCCGCCCGGCGACGTGGCTCCGATGGTGGAACCGATGGTGCCGGCGCCGGTGCTCACCGCACCGGTTGAGCCACCGATGGCCCCGCCGATGGCCCCGCCGGTCATCGTTGCACCCCCAGCCGCACCCGCGCCGGGGGCGTTCACGCAGATGTTTGGTGCGCCCAGCGTTCCGGCAGCACCGCCTGCGGCCGTCGCGCCGACTCCTGCTCCTGCGCCGGCTCCTGCGCCGGCTCCGGCTCCGGCTCCTGCTCCGACCGCTCCTGCGCCGGCCGCGCCGGGCGCATTTACCCAGATGTTCGGCGCACCCAGTATCCCCACGGCGCCGGCTTCCGCACCTGCCCCAGTTCGCGAAGTCCCACCAATGTTGGCGCAAGAGACGCCATCATTAGATCAGTATCCGTCGCTCAATACGACACAAGGTGGCATGCCGGCATATAGGGCGCCCGCTGAGCCCGTCGCGCCGCCGGCACCGACTCCCGCGTCGGCATCGCCGCCGCCAAAAACCGGACCCGGCGAGTTCACGCAGATGTTCTCCGCCCCGTCCACCGCGGCGCCGCTTCCGAGCGCGCTGCCGCCGTCGCCCGTCGCACCCGCGGCCTGGTCGCCCATCGGCCGCGCGCCAACGCCGAACGCGCCACCGGCGGCCTCGATGCCTGGCATCGTGACGCCGCCAAGCTTCATGGCGGCACCCAGTCCCTCAATGCCCGCTCCCTCGGCGCCGGCGCCGTTTGCGCCACCGCCCCCGTCGCCTGGCAACATGTCGCCCGTCTTCGGCAACTCGCCGCTCTTCGGTTCGCCGGCTCCAGCCTCCAGCGCACCGGTCGCCCCGCTCCCGATCACGCCGTCGATCACGCCCGCCGGCAGCGGGCTGGGTGCCTCGCCGATGGGCGGAGCGCCCGGACTACCGCCTGGCGTCTTGCCGCCACCGATGTTCGGTCAGGGGGGCGCGACGCCGCTCTCACCGATGGGTGGCGCTGCGCCCAAGGCGACCGCGGGACCGAGTGATTTCACCCGGCTGATCAGTCAGGCAGCGGCGCCTGTCGTGCCACCGGCTCCGACGCCGGCCGCCGCCAAGCCGGCCGCCGCGGCGCCGGCCAAGCGCGCGATCCCGATGGGACTGATCGTCGTCATCAACGTGGTGATCCTGCTCGCGGTCATTGTCGTCGTCTTCGTGCTGCGGAAGCCACAGCCCAAGGTGCCTTCGCAACCGGCGGTGCCGAAGGTACCGTCGGTCAGCGCACCCAAGCTGAAATGACCCGTCCTCCGCGTGAGCGGAGTTAGCGGAGGACGATCACCAGTTCGAAGCGCGCGTCGACCAGTTCGGCCGGGACATACACGGCCAGGTTGCGCGCGCGCTCGATCGCGTCCCACGCGCTCCCCGCCTTCCGGATCGCGAAGTACTGAAAGTCGAGCTTCACCGGGACGGCCGACGGGGGCGAGGAGATATGCGCCAGCTCGATACCGGGCAGCGCCTGACGGATCAACGTGTCGACCACGTCGGCCGCGCCCACCTTGCACCCCTGCAACACTTTGGGGATCAGCTCCTGCTGGCGCAGCGGGGCGCTCACCGCGAGGAACCACTGCGGCGCTTCGAGCCACTTCACCTGTTCGATCGCGACCGCGTGCAGCGTGGCACGCACCGGCTTGAGCGGCAGCGCAATCGCCGCATCGACCACCGCGCCGTCCAGCAGTTCATACAGGCGACGCTCGAGCTCGAAGAACCCCTCGCCGAGTCGCAGATGATCGTACGTCGGCAACGAACGCGCGTCGCCACTCGTCGAGAACGCCGACAACGACCCGACCAGCGCCAGCATCGCTTCCCAGAGCGCGGCCGGGTGACCGCGCCGCACGTCGTGGAGATGCCGGATCGCCGGCAGGTGCGTGTTCACGGTATAGAGCAGCCAGAAACTGCCCACGTCGGCCACGGTGAAATCGGCCAAGCCCTGATTGCGCTGACGGCGGCTCCCCGAGAGTGAGGCGCTGCGCGCCGACAGCCGTTCCGTGAGGCGCCGCATCATGCCCATCATGACATCACTCGCCGACAGGTCGAGCAGCGGCGGGACGAATTGGGGATCGAGCGTGAGATCGCCCGACGGCGCGCGGCGCAACCGGGCAATGGGCATCACGGTGTAGCCTTCGAGGCTCTCGCCCTCCAGCAGCAAGCGCAACGACGGTGGCGACACCTGGATCGGTCGCTCGGTCAGCCCCGTCGTTTCATCGCGCAGCAATTGCTCATCGGCGAGCCATCGCGCCGAGGCGTACTCTCCACGTCGGGCCACGTTGCGCGCCCCCGGACGATATTCGGGGACCGCGACGTACGCGAGCGCCGTCTCCTGATCGGGACCGAAGGCACCCGCCAGTGACTTGGGCGGTGGCGTCGCACCAGCGAGCGGCGCGTCGAACAGCAAGCCGTCCGCGAAGCGACCGGCGATCGTGGTGGTCACCAGCGTGCCGCCCGCCAGTGCGT
>JAYWIJ010000118.1:0-3462 GCA_043788935.1 Gemmatimonadaceae bacterium
CGCGCGGCACCGTCACCATCGCTGCATGCAGCCTTCAGTGCGCTGTCTCTGGTGGGTTCGCTGCTGGTGCTCGGTCCGGTGACATGCCTCGCGGTGTTCGGACTGTGGCGCCGCGGAACGAACAACAGCTCGCCGCGCGCTGTGTTGCTGTCGATGTCGTCTGTCGTCGTCACGTGGGCGCTCAAGGAGTGCTTTCACCGAACGCGACCACCCGGCGCCCTCCTGTTTCCCGGGCTGGGCTTCAGTTTCCCGAGTGGCCACTCGCTGCAGACGATGGCCATTGGCGTGACGGTCGCGTACGTGTCGTATCGCGAAGGACTCGTTGCGAGATGGGCGGTGCACGGGGCGATTCTGTTCAGTGTCTTGGTCGGCATGAGTCGCGTGTACCTCGATGTGCATTGGGTGACCGACGTCCTCGCAGGATGGAGCGGCGGCGTGGTCATCGCCGGGGGCTGCGCGTCGCTCTACGAGTCCTCTCGAGGCCCGCGAAGCGCGTCACCAGATGGCACGCGCTGATCGGAGGCGCGCATCGGGGTGGCTGGTAGTGATGCTGGAGTGAGGGAGCATCTGCCAGACTTCTCCGGGTAGCTCCCGAGATACCCCGAACGGAGGGTGCCTCGGGCTCTGATGCCGTGACCGGGCCGTGCCCGGCCATCCGCCTGCACTCTGGAGACGACCACCGCATGCCGTTCCGCACACCTCGCCAGATCACCGCGTCGACCACGACCGCCGCCATCGCGTTCTTTGCCTCGCTGGACGCGACCATCACGACATCCCGTGCAGATGGGCAGCAGGCACCCGCGGCGACAACTGCGGCCCCCGATACCGCGCCGCCCTTCGCCCGCGCCCGTCGCCTGTCCGACGCCGACCTCGCAAAGAAGCGCGAAGGCCGGTTTCTCACCGGCCTGCCCGACCTCTCGTCGGACCCCGTCGCGGGCTTCGGCTATGGCGCGCGCGTCAACGTGATCTGGAATGGTGCGCGAACCTCGCCCCTGTTCGCGTACACGCCGTACCGGGCGAAACTGCGCATCGGCGCCTACAACACGACGGCGGAGCAGCGAGAGCTGTTGCTGGGACTCGACGTGCCGTTCGTTCGCGGCACTCGATGGCGCATCAAGGCCGACGCGGTGGCGGGAACGACGCCGGCGAAGCTCTACTTCGGGCTGACCGAGGCCACGCTGGGTGATCTCCGCCTCCCGTCCGGCGGTGCGACGACGTTTGCGACCTACGCCGACTACGACAAGGCCCGGAAGACACTGCGCGCCGGTGGCACCGGCGAAGCCTCGCAGGTGACGGACGCCCTGAGCAACCGGTTCGGTGAGGAGGAGCTGATGCTCAACCTGAAGGCCGACCGCGCGCGGGGGGCAGGCCGTTGGCGTGTGCTGGCTGGCTATGAAATCCAGCGGTTGCGCTATCGGACATTCGCGGGTCGCTCCGCCGATGCAGTCGACCCGATGACGGGGGCCGAGTCGAAGGCGCCCAACGGGATTTCGCTCCTGGCGCGCGATGCCAGCCAGGGGCTGGCGGTCGGGCTGGACGGCGGTCGCGTGTCGCTCCTGCAACAGGCCTTGCTGTATGACACGCGCGACTTCGAGCCGGACCCGACACGCGGCGTCTACTTCGAGCTCGCGAATGAGTGGTCGAATCCGGCCATCGGGTCGGAGTTCACGTTCGACAAGCTGTTCACGCAGATCAAGGCGTTCCGTCGCATCGCAGTGGGGCCGCGCACGGTATTGGCTGGTCGCGTCGGCGTCGGCAACATCTTCGGCGAGAATGCGCCGTTCTTCGAGTTTCAGGATCAGTGGAGCCCGGACGGCAGCGTGAACGCGCTCGGTGGCTCTCGCTCGCTCCGCGGCTATCGCGCCAACCGGTTCCTCGGGCGCGCGCTCTGGTTCGCGAATGCGGAGGTGCGCGCTCGGCTGACGGAGTTCACCGTCGGGCGGCAGCGGTTTGCACTTGGCGTTGCGCCATTCGTCGACGCCGGGACGGTGCGAGATCGATGGCAGTCGTTGAATCTGGACCGTGTCCGGTGGTCCTATGGCGCAGGCGCGCGCGTCGCGTGGAATCAGAGCACCATGATCTCGTTGGATGTGGGCCGCTCGCGGGAGGATCAGCTGGTGTTCTTTGGTCTTGGACAGAGTTTCTGATCTCGGACGATGCGTGCGTTCCACGAGAGAGGGAATCGCAATGGAGACAGCAGGTGCGTGGTGGCCATGGGCCGTGGCGTCGGCGATCTTCGCGGCGTTGACGGCCGTATCGGCCAAGTCCGGGCTGGAGGGAATCGATTCGGATTTCGCCACGCTCATTCGGACCGGCATGATCGCCGTGGTGCTCGGCGTGCTTGTCGGCGTGCTCGGCAAATGGCGTGACCCCTTCGCGCTGCCGCGCCGGTCCCTCGGCTTTCTGGCGCTGTCCGCGCTCACGACGGGCGCATCGTGGGTGTGCTACTTCCGGGCATTGAAGATCGGCGACGCCTCACGCGTCGCCCCAGTGGACAAGCTCAGCGTCGTGCTGGTCGCCGTCTTCGCGGTTGTCTTTCTGGGCGAGCGGCCGAGCAACCGCGATTGGGTCGGGATCGCAATGGTTACGGCGGGTGTCATCATCTTGGCGCTGCGGCGCTGAGTGCTGCGGTCGCGCGGAGACTCGTGAGCAGCGACACCGTGCCGGAGTGAGCCCGAGGGCGCGTGACGTCCGCAGAGGGGGGCTTCCCGGCGGTCGGCGAGCGGGTCGACAGCTTTGGCGCGCGGTTCACAGCGGTGCGGCTCGAGGAACGGCGCGCGAATCGCCACGCATCGCCGCCGTCGCCAGAGCCCCGCTGGTGACGTCCTGTGCCGCCCTCGCCGGCTCTCTCGCGGCCTCGCATGCGATGACACCGCCCGCAGGTCAGGAATCAGCCAGAGGCACGCAGCATCTGCGTCTGCATCGCGCCGGCCAATGCCGGGAGCACCGGTCCGTCGTTGGCTGGTTCTTGTGGCACAGGGCGAGCCGCAGTTGAGGGCAGGGCGTTGTCGGGCGATGTCTCGACCCGCCCCTGATGTGTCCACAAGAACAGGAGCACGGCCAGCAGCAGCACGCCCAGAGCCGCCGGGAGCAGGTAGGGCAGGTGGGGGCGGAGCGCACCGGCACGTCCGCTATCACGGGCGAGCGTCGCAGAGGTGGCGGCAAATTCGCGCGCGCCGTACCACATCACGCTCACACCAGCCAGCACGAAGGCTGATCCGAGGGCGAGCGCGATCCACGAGTCTCGCGACGGCTCCGGGACCAGATGCGCCACGGCAATGCCGCCGGCCGCGATGGCGAGCCCGGTCCGCAACCACGCCGCGTAGGTGCGCTCGTTCGCGAGGAAGGTGCGGTCGTACGCCAGCTGCTGCTGCACGGCCCCCGCCGCCTCGCGCGGCGCATGCGGTGTGCGCTGGTCGCCCGAAGCGGGTTTGTCGTCCGTGGTGCCGGTCTCTTGCTCGT